>JADLDL010000001.1 GCA_020846655.1 Saprospiraceae bacterium
CAAACCTACCGCTGGAGCGACCTCGATTTTGAAGCCAACGCCAAAGACGGCTACGGCACCGACTGGCCGATCCGATACGCCGATCTGGCGCCCTGGTACAGCTATGTCGAACAATTTGCCGGCATCAGCGGCTCCAAAGAAAACCTGTCGGTGTTGCCCGACAGCGAGTTTCTGCCGCCCATGGACATGAATACCCTCGAAAAACACGTCGCCCAGCGCCTGCTCACCCATTTCGGCGGCGAACGCCGGATGATCATCGGCCGGGTGGCTCACCTCACCGTGCCCCACAAAGGCCGCGGCGCCTGCCAGTACCGCAACCGCTGCGAGCGCGGCTGCCCCTTTGGCGCCTACTTCAGCAGCAATTCGGCCACCCTGCCCGCCGCCACCGCCACGGGTAAGCTGACGATCCGGCCCTTCTCCATCGTCGAGTCTGTTTTGTACGACGAACAAAAACAACGCGCCAGCGGCGTCCGCATCATCGACAGCGAAACCGGCCAAAGCCAGGAATATTTTGCCCGCATCATTTTTTGCAACGCCTCCACCCTCGGCACAGCCGCCATTTTGCTCAATTCCCGCTCCGCCCGGTTCCCCGATGGCCTGGGCAACGACAGCGGCCAACTCGGGCACAACCTCATGGACCACCACTACGGCGTGGGCGCCAGCGGCGACTCCGACGATTTTCAGGACTGCTACCCCTTCGGCCGCCGGCCCAACGGCATCTATATCCCGCGTTTCCGCAACGTCGACGCGCGCAGCAAACGCAATTACCTGCGCGGTTTCGGCTACCAGGGCGGCGCTTCGCGTGGCCAGACGAGTGTGGCAGAAGGCATCGGCGCCGATTTTAAAAACAGCCTGACAGCAGCCGGCAAATGGGGCTTCTGGATTGGCGCCTGGGGCGAACAATTGCCGGAATTTCACAACAAAGTGACCCTGAATTTTCAAAAAACCGACCGCTGGGGACTGCCCACCCTCGATATCGACTGCGCCTTTGGCGAAAACGAGCGGAAAATGCGCGTCGACATGGCCAACGACGCCGCTGAAATGCTGGAAGCCGCCGGCCTCCAACACATCCATACCTTCGACGAGAGCCCCAACCCCGGTTTTTGTATCCACGAAATGGGTACCGCCCGCATGGGCCGCGATCCCAAAACCTCGGTGCTCAACGGCTTCAACCAGGTCCACGCCTGCAAAAATGTGTTTGTCAGCGACGGCGCCTGTATGGCCTCCAACGGTGTGGTCAACCCCTCGCTCACCTACATGGCCCTGACGGCCCGGGCGGCGGATTTTGCTGTGGCGGAATTGAAACGCGGCAATTTGTAAACGTCAGGCCGAGACTATTCCACTTTGATGGCACTTCGCTCGAGCACTTCCTCGTAGTAGGCCTCGTAATCGGGCAGGATGTTGTGCAGGTCGAAACGCTGGGCTTGCGCCAGGGCGTTTTTGCGGAACTGTTGCAACTGCGCCTCGTCTTGCAGCAACTGGATGGCGTAGGCCGCCATTTCTTCCGTGTTGCCGACATCGCTGAGGTAGCCCGTTACGCCGTGGATGTTCACCTCGGGCAAGCCGCCGCTGTTGGACGAAATGACGGGCACCTCGCAGGCCATGGCCTCCAGTGCGGCCAGGCCGAAACTTTCGCTTTCCGAAGGGATGAGAAACAGGTCGCAAATGGCGAGCAATTCCTCGATCGCATCTTGTTTGCCCAGAAAACGCACGTCGTCGCAGATGCCCAGTTCGCGGCAGAGCCGCTCGGTGTTTTGGCGCTCGGGGCCGTCGCCGATCATCAGGAGTTTGGAGGGTACCTGTTGGCGTACTTTGTTAAAAATCTGCACGACGTCTTCCACCCGTTTGACCTTCCGGAAATTGGAGGTATGCGCCAGGATGCGCTCGCCGTCGGGGGCGATTATTTTTTTGAAATGATCCTTGTCAACTTTTCGAAAGCGTTCAAAATCAATAAAATTGTACACCACACGGATATCGCGCTCGATGTGAAACAGCCGCTGCGTATCGTTTTTCAGGCTTTGCGAAACGGCGGTAACGCCGTCGCTTTTGTTGATGCTGAACTCCACCACCGGTGCAAAAGCGCGGTTGTTGCCCACCAGGGTGATGTCGGTGCCGTGCAGGGTGGTCACTACCGGCACATAGCGCCCTTGTGAGATCAGGATTTTTTTGGCCATGTAGGCCACGGCGGCGTGGGGGATGGCGTAGTGCACGTGCAGCAGGTCGAGGTTGTGGTACTGCACCACGTCCACGATGGTGGAAGCCAGTGCTGTGTCGTAGGGCGGGTACTCGAACAGGGGGTAGTCTTCGTTGTCCACTTCGTGGTAAAACACGTTTTCGTGGAAATGCGCGAGGCGCACGGGGCGCCGGTAGGTGATAAAATGTACTTCGTGGCCTTTGCGGGCCAGGCCGAGGCCCAGTTCGGTGGCGATCACGCCGGAGCCCCCGTAGGTGGGGTAACAAACGATACCGATTTTCATGGCGACAAAAGAAGAGCGAGGCCGTCTCGAAGGCAATTGATCCTTGAAAATTGGACATTGGTCATTGAACATTTCAATTTTTAAAAGTTGATAATTTTCAATGATTTACTTGGGAATGATCAATGTTCAATGACCAACTTTCAATTTTTAAGTACTGATGAGACAGTCTCAAAGGCTCGTTCCAGTATTTTTTAAAGATACAAAGTTCACTGCTGTTTGGCTGCCTTGGGCGGCAGCGCGAACGAATAAACAGCGAAACTCGGGAATGGGTCAGGAATTCCGACGAAATCGGCAAAATTTCACAGCCAACATCAACGAACGTTCAAAGAGATGGTTTTTTCGACGCGGCGGCGGTGGCTCTGCTGGAAAACTTCGGCCCGCAGCGACACCTCGTGGCGGCCGGGTGAATCAATCCGGAGGCTGAACGGGAACGGGTTGTGCCGGCCGGGCAAGCGCCGGCCATTCAACCACACGGTAGCGTAGTGCTGCGGCCGTTTATACCGCGATTTGGCAAGCAGCACCTGGCCAACAAGGCTGTCGCCGGCTGTCGGACAGAGGATGTCCGGCGCCAAAACGGGCTCGTAAGAGTCGAATACGATGTCGATACATCCCCGCTGAACCAGGCGATTCAAGGCGATCAGGCTTGCTAATCCTGCGTTTTGCCGGCTGATGTGCCGGAATAGGTCCTGCTGGGCTGGCCTGGCTTGCAAAACAGGCTGGTCAAGGCCTGGCCCATGCAACAAGGCCGTGAACTGGCGGCAAAAAACAGTGTCAAAGGCTACACCCGCAGCCAGGCTATCCCGGAGCAACTGCAGTACTTGCGCACGGCTGCCATCCGCCTCTGCGGGATTGCCCAATTGCACGAACACGCGGTTTAGCATCTGATAGGTTTGCAGGAATTGCTGATAGTACCGCTCTGTATAAATTGATCGATAGGCGTTGTATGTAGTGGTCGTAACCTCAAACATACTTTCCGCATCCGCTTCCAGGGGTATTGCCGCCAAGCGGAAAGAACTGTCCATCCCTTCAGCCAGCCGCTGTTCGGCTTGCCGGTCCTGCAGCCGTTGCCAGGCCCAAATACCCAATCCACCAAGCAGGAACAGGTGCAGTACATGAAGGAAAACAGGAAAAATGCGCAGGTTCATGGCTGGAGGAATGGAAGGTGAAATTCTTTTATGTACGTTTTGACTTCATGGGTAAGCGGATTTCTGTACTCCATGCGCAGCTGTTTTTTCAATAGCCCGGGTTTTGCGCGAAACAGCGGAATAGAGGCTATGCCATTGTGCAGGACCAGGGCCTGTCCATCTACCCGGCAAGTGACAGAATCGCTTTGACTCGAATATTCCGCCAGGAAAACTACTCCGGAAAAGGGCTTCCCGGCTTCCGGGCAATTGTCCAGTTCCAACACTGGTAAAACGTTGTCGACTTCGGTGTCCGGAGCACTTTCGGCGCGGTGACACAGTGTTGACAGGCAGAGGTATAAGGCCAGTTCCGTTTTCCAGATCAAGTCCTGGACATACAGGCCTGCTGCTGCGGGCCGGGCCCTGCGCAGCAGGTGCGCCGTGGCCGGCAACGCCGAAGCGGGTTCCAGCAACAGCCTGCGTAACCCGTCCGCCAACACGGAGTCGGTGGCCGCAACGCTCAGGAGCGAGTCGGCTGTTTCGCGCAGACTGCCGGCCAGCGTATGCACGACTGGAGGTGGCCAGCCGGCATCCCGGCAGGCCTGAATCTGCTGTTGCACACGGCCGGTCAGGCGCTTTGCCGCACGGGTTTGCTGCCAGAGGGTTTTATTGCGCTTGGAAGGGTAGGCATCCGCAAAATGGTATGCTTCTCTCGAGGCATCCTCACCGCTACGCCGCGTGGCGTCGATACTTTTTTCCAAACTGAAGGACAGTGCCGGATCAAGTTGGTGGCTGGCATCGGTCGTGTAGTCGTAGGCCAGGAAGCCAGCCAGCGGCAGCAGGGCCAGCCAGTAGAGCCCGAAAACGTTGTATTTTTTGAAAAAAGGTCGAAGCATCGGCAAGTGTTTGGATTGCCCCATGTAAACGCCTGACCCTAGTGGCACAGTGTATCGGCATTCAAGTGTGTCCTAGCGCAACCCACTAATGGCCAGCGCCGTCAACAAACCTTCCTCGATGGCGCGTTTGGCATCCAGTTCGGCGGCCAGTTGGGCGCCGCCGATGAGGTGGGTGCGCAGGCCGGCTTGCTCGAGCGGCGCTTGCAGGGCGCGGAGCGGGTCCTGCCCGGCACAGACAATCACCTGATCGACGGGCAATACCTGCGGTTGGCCGTTGGCGATCAGGTGCAGGCCTTCGTCGTCGATGCGCTGGTATTGCACCTCCGCCCACATCTGCACGCCCCGGTGTTTGAGCGTCAGGCGGTGGGCCCAGCCGGTCGTTTTGCCGAGGCGTTCGCCGATTTTTCCTTTGGAACGCTGAAGCAGCCAGACTTGCCGGGGCGAAGCCTCCGGCTGCGCCTGGGTGAGCCCGCCGCGTTGCCGGTAATCCGGGTCGATGCCCCACTCGGCCTGGTAGGCTTCGAGCGGCCGGCCGGCCGCCGCAGCCGGCTCCGTGAGGAACACTGCGACGTCGAAACCAATGCCGCCGGCCCCGATGATGGCTACTTTTTCGCCCACTGGCGCGCCCTGCAGCAGCTCCACGTACGACAGTACTTTCGAATGGCCGATGCCCTCGATGGCCGGTGTGCGGGGGGCGATGCCGGTAGCCAGCACCACCTCGCGGAAGCCGCCGCCGATCAGTTGTTCGGCTGTGGCGCGGGTGTTGAGGTGCAGGTGTACGCCGGTGGTTTCAATTTTTTTGGCAAAATACCGGACAGTTTCTGCGTAGTCCGATTTGCCCGGCACCCGCTTGGCCAGGTTGAATTGGCCGCCGATCTCGGCCGCCGCCTCAAAGAGGTGCACCTCGTGCCCAAGGGCGGCCAGTTCGGTGGCGCAGGATAGCCCAGCGGGGCCGGCGCCCACCACGGCCAGCCGGGCTGGCTGCGGCGCCCGGGCTGTAGCGGCTGGCAGCGCGGTTTCGCGGCAACTGCGCGGATTGACCAGGCAGGAGGCTTCTTTTCGGGCAAAAATATGGTCGAGGCAGGCCTGGTTGCAGGCAATACAAGTGTTGATCTCGGTAGCCCGGCCCTCGAAGGCTTTCCGGGCGAAGTCGGGATCTGCCAAAAACGGGCGGGCCATACTGACCATGTCGGCCTGTCCGGCAGCCAGTATGGCTTCTGCTTTTTCGGGGGTGTTGATCCGGTTGGTGGCGATGAGCGGCACCTGGACTTCGGTTTTCAATTTGCCGGTCAGCCAGGCATAGGCGCCCCGGGGCACCATCGAGGCGATGGTGGGCACGCGGGCTTCGTGCCAGCCGATGCCGGTGTTGATGAGGTTGGCGCCGGCCTGTTCGATGGCTTTGGCCAAGGCCGTTACTTCTTCCCAGGTACTGCCGTTTTCGACCAGGTCGAGCATCGACAGGCGGAAAATGAGGATAAAATCGGGGCCGGTTTTTTCGCGAATGGCGCGCAGGATGGCCAGGGGGAAGCGGATGCGGTTGTCGAAAGAGCCGCCCCAGTCGTCGCGGCGCTGGTTGGTGCGGGGCGCGATAAACTGGTTGATGAGGTAGCCTTCGCTGCCCATGATTTCGACGCCGTCGTAGCCGGCTTCGCGGGCCAGCGCGGCGGTCTGCGCAAAATCGTCGATGGTGGCGCGGATGAGGCGCCGGCTCATGGCCCAGGGTTTGAACGGCGAAATGGGGGCACGCAACGGGCTGGGCGCCACGAGCAGGGGATGCACGCCGTAGCGGCCGGCGTGCAGGATTTGCAGGCATATTTTGCTGTCTTCGGCATGAACGGCCGCCGTCACCACCCGGTGTTGCCGCATTTCGGACTGGCGGGTGAGTTTGGCACTGAAAGGGGCCAGCCAACCTTGCCGGTTGGGGGCGATGCCGCCGGTGACCATGAGGCCCACGCCGCCGCGAGCCCGCTCGGCAAAGTAGGCCGCCAGGCGGTTCAGCTCGCCTTTGTCGTCCTCCAGGCCCGTGTGCATGGAGCCCATGAGGATGCGGTTTTTAAGGCGGGTAAAACCCAGATCGAGTGGCTCGAACAAGTGCGGAAAATGTGGGTGTGCCGGCATGGTAAAGGCAAAATGTAAAATGTAAAATGTAAAATGTAAAATGTAAAAGTAAAAAGGGTGATTCTGGGCAAGCCATAATTTCGGGTAGAAAAAATGATGAATGCCAGATCTGTTTGGGAATACCCTTTTTAACTGTTCCCTGCCCCTGCTCCTGCCCCTGCTGCTGCTCCTGCCCCTGCTGCTGCTCCTGCCACTGCCACTGCTCCTGCCACTGCTCCTGCCCACTGCTCCTGCCCACTGCTCCTGCCCCCTGCCCCCTGCTCCTGCCCCTGCTCCTGCCCCTGCACCCTACCACTCCCCCTGAGAAAGAACTTCGCCTGCCAACGAGGGTCGACAGGCGAAGCAAAAAGAGGGACTACTATTTTGAAACACCGGTTTTTCAAAAACCAAAATCTGTGCGCGCCAGGATGGTGCTGGCGATGCACTGGCCCGATTTGAGGCCTTCTTCGCAGGCGCGCCGGAAATCCACGCCACCAATCACCCGGCTGAAGGCGGCTTCTTCGCCGGCTTGGGTGAGCGAGGTAAAGCTCCGTTCCGGCAAAATCGTGGGGCCGCCTTCCGGGGTGTAGAGCGGGCTGCCCAATTGGGTACGGTCTGTAAAGCCTACGTCGCCGAACATGGGAATCAGCACCTTGGGGCAGGCGGCGCCCATCACAGCGGAGCTGGAAATATAGTCGGGGTAAGGTGGGGTATTGATCAGCGACATCCAGTTGGGGTCGATGACTTCGCGAATGTACGTCACCGGACGCAGCAGGAAGTATTTATATTTGGAAAACCAGCAGGCGCTGAAGCCGTCGGCGGCGGCGAAGCCGGTCAGGCAATAGGCTTTGGCGCAATCGGCCAGGTTGCGGTTGTCGTTTTCGAGCAGTTGTTGGGCAATTTTCATCCAATGGCCGGCGGGGCTGCTGGTACGCCCGGCGCCGTTTTCCCAGTGGTAGGCGATGGCTTTGTTGGCGGGTGACCGGTCGATGGATTGAACCTCGCTGGCATCTTTGTAAAAATCGCTGGTCGGGGCTTCCGAATAGGGTAGGGGCGGCTCGGTTTCGCAGGTTTGGGCATCGTCGATGATAAAGGTCCGCAGGGTGCCCCACATGGGTTCTACGGGTACCTGGCCCAGGGTGTTGGGGTCCCAGTACCAGGGGTGTTCGGTATCGCGGGCGGGGATGACCGGCACGATGTTGCGGATGACTTCGCGGCCGTCTTTGCGGATGCGGTCGACGATGCGGTTGGCGATGCGGGTGCCGAGATCTTTGGAATCGAGGCGGACTTGCTCGGACAAGCCGCCCTGTTGCATCAGTTGGTCTTCCTGCTGCGAGGCCAGCACATCTACTTTGCTGCGTTGGGCGTTGTTGATGTTTTCGAGCAGGGCGGGGAATACGGTTTTCATGGCAGCGCAGAGCACGATTCCCCAGTCGTACACCCGGTCCGTTTCATAAAACGCGGCGGTGGGGTAGTCGTTGACCTGGCCGGCCAGGCTTTTGCCGCCTTCGATGCCGTGGCAGGCGGCTTCCCAGGCGGTGAGGCCGAGGTAGCCGAAGGTACGGGCGGCTTGAGGGCCGTAGAGGTTGTTTTCCCGGATGAATTGATGACCAAGGTCCATCCACTCGTGCGCCAGGCGGCCCTCGTATTCAGCGGATTTATGGGTGAGGGATCGTAAAAACAGGGTGTCTTTGGTTTTGTCGCAGCCGAAGGGTAGCACGAGCAGAGCCAACAGAGAGAAGCGGAATCCTTTTTTCATGGTCCGTTAGCAGTGGCGAAGCGTTAAGAAATGAAAGGGGATAAGACAGGAAAGCCGGCAAACGACGCCGGGTAAAAAAGGGGGGGAGGGTAGCCAGATTTGCGCGATCCTGTTCAAGGGAATATCGTTGAAAGAAAAGGATTATATATGAAGAAGTGCAAAAATAGGGAAATATTTCGATGCCGGCGGAATTGAGTTTGGTACGGAAATTGCCCTTACAGCGGCAAGTAATACTTATACATGACTAATCCATACATGAAATCCCTAAATGTATTGATCGCCGACGGTCATCCGATCTTTATCGAAGGGTTGCGTAACATCCTGACATTCCCGACCGGGAGATTTCAATGCCAGCTCAAAGGAGTGGTCCAAAGCGATTCCGCTTTGGAAGAATCGCTGCGGGCTTTGCCAGTCGACTTGCTTTTTTTGGACATGAATTTGTCGGATGGCGAGGGTTTAAAACGAATTTCATCTTTTAAAAGAGGGTTTCCGAACCTGCATATCCTCATTTTTACCCTGAGTGACGACGCGCGCCTGATCAAAGCGGCGTTTCGCGGCGGAGCAGACGGGCTCTTACTTAAATCGGCTTCGCGAGACGAACTGCTGCGGGCCGTGGAAGATGTAATGGATGGCAAAACCGTCGTGGGCAAAGGGATCACCCTGACCGACCGGGCCTCCTCCAATGGCTTCGATACGCCTTTGCCGGAAAGCCGTTTTGCTCGCAAATACGGCCTGACCCGCCGGGAAATAGAGGTCATGCGCTTCATCGGACAGGTGTTGAGCAACAAAGACATCGCTGAAAAATTGTACATCAGCGACCAAACGGTGAGCGTACACCGAAAAAATATCATGCGCAAACTGGGGGTCAACAACACCGCCAGCCTGATCAAAATTGCCTTTGAGAACAATCTGGTGTGATACCGCCTGGCTAGGCCGCTTTCGCGCGGTGTCTGGCTTTTTCGGTAGCACGTTTGGCTTTATTTAACAAAAATTACCGTTTCGTCGGTAGCCTTTTGTGTAAATAAGGCATCGTTTTTGCTGCTAGGCGATTGCATTTCCATGCCATACCATTATTTTGCGATTGAAAAGCTTTGTTGTTTCTTTGCAGGGCTATTCTCTTCACCCTCAGTGCATCTTTATATTAATCGGTTTTATACTTTATAACCTATCTTTTTTACTTTTTAACTTTTATTCTTAATCTCATGACGCAAGCGAATTTTACTTCTGTCGCTAGAATTTGGGGCTTTCTGTTTGTTTTGGGGTTGTTCCTGTCTGTGGGAACTTCCGCCAATGCGCAGTGTACGCTGGTCTGTAACAACCTTGTTCAGATTTCACTGGATCAGGATTGCACTGTTGAACTGCTGCCCGACATGGTTCTTGAAGGTGGTGGTTGCCCGAACGGAAACCTGGTCGTTGAAATGAAAATCAACGGAATCTGGGTACCTGCAGTGATCAACAGCAACCACATCAACCAAACCATCCAGGTTCGCGTTCGCGACCTGATCTCCAGCAATATCTGCTGGGGCTTCATCCACGTAGAAGACAAACTGGCGCCGGCACTGCTCTGCACCAACGTTGACCTCTCCTGCGCGATCACCAATTATACCCCGGATTACCTGCTCAACACCCTGGATATCGAAGACGCCTATCCGGAAGTGAACGAAAACTGCGGCAACTTCACGTTGAGCCATATCGACACCTACGTAGACCTGGCTTGCAACGGCACGATCAACGGCCAACAAGATGTCAGCGCCTATGTGACCCGCGTTTGGACGGCTGTCGACCAGAGCGGCAACCAGTCGAGCTGCACCCAATACCTGTACTTCCGCCGCCGCCATGTTGGCGCCGTTAATTTTCCGACAGACGTGACGGTTTCCTGCGACAACCCGGTGACCGATCCTTCGGTGACGGGCTCGCCGTACATTTTGGATTTTGGCATTCAGTTTCCGCTGTATGGCCAAACGACCTTCTGCGAACTCAACGTCGTATACTCCGACCAGATCCTCCCGATCTGCGACGGTTCGTACAAAATCCTGCGTACCTGGACGGTATATGACTGGTGCTTGCCCACCACGCCTACGCCGCCCACGACCAATCCTTTGTATTTTATTCAGTTGATCAAAGTATTGGACGAAGACGGCCCGGATGTGGCTTGCCCCAGCGATATTACGGTGGGTACCAATCCATTCGACTGCGAAAAAGACCTCGACCTTCCGGATGTGATCATCGCCGACGGATGCTCGCGTATCAAATCCATCAAAGCCGTTTACCAGGTGAACGGTATCGGCCAAACCCTCATCGGTACCCTGACCAGCTTCCCGGGCAACAACCTCTGGAACCCGGACACCCTGGGTGTACTGGGCTATGCCCAAAACCTGCCGCTGGGCGTAACCAACGTAACCTATATTGTTGAAGACGACTGTGGCAACACGACTACCTGCAACTTCGATGTCACGGTAGAAGACGACACCCCGCCGGCAGCCGTCTGTGATAAATTCACCCAGGTTTCCCTGGGCTCCACCGGCATGATCCTGGTCAATGCCTCCACGTTTGACGATGGCTCCTACGACAACTGCTCGCCGGTGGTCTTCAAAGCCCGTCGCATGGACGCCAACGGCTGCCAGCCGAGCAACCGCTTCTACGACCAGGTTAAATTCTGCTGCGAAGATATTAACGATACGATTACCGTAATTTTCCGTGCCTACGACGTTCCGGTGCCTGCCGGCGAAGTAGACCTTGACTACGAAGAATGGCACTCGAACGATTGCATGGTGCAGGTGTTTGTCGACGACAAACTCAAGCCCATTTGCACCGCTCCGGTGAACATGACCGTTTCCTGCGAAAACTTTGACCCCAGCCTCTGGGCCTACGGCATGGCTACGGCTACCGACAACTGCTGCATCGACACCATCACTGCAACAGCCAACTACAGCCTGTTTGACACCGTTTGCAACCGTGGCACGATCACCCGTACGTTCCGGGCTACCGACTGCGGCGGCCTGACCAGCATCTGCACCCAGCGTGTATTTGTAAACTACGAGCAGGATTACTACGTGAAATTCCCGAACGATGCCATTGTGACCGTTTGTGACGGCACCGGTATCTACGGCGAACCGACCTTCTTTGGCAAAGACTGCGAATTGCTGGCGGTTTCGAAAGAAGACATCGTGTACACGGTTGTGCCGGATGCTTGCTACAAAATCGAGCGCACCTGGACGATTATTAACTGGTGTACCTACAATCCGAATTCGGGCTGCATTGATGTGCCGAACCCGAATCCGAATGCTACTACCAACCACCCGTCCAACCTGCCTGGCCCGACTGTATCGCCAGCCGGCACGCCGGCTCCGTGGAACCCGACCGTCGTGAAAATCAACCCGACGGACCCGACAACGACCAACTACTCCGTGTTCTGGAGCGCCAATGCCAACTGCTACAAATACAAGCAGATCATCAAAGTCATCGATACGCAAAAGCCGCTGGTGGAAAACTGCCCCGCCAGCCCGGTCGAAATCTGCGACCTGACGCCGAACGATGGCACGCTTTGGAATGAAACGTACTGGTACGACGCCTCCATCAACAGCCACAACCTCTGCGAAGGCCCAACGGACCTGAGCATCACGGCCACGGACCTGTGCTCGGGCGCCAATATCAATATTCGTTACCTGTTGTTCCTCGACCTCGACGGTGATGGCACGATGGAAACCGTGATCTCGAGCACCAACCTGCCGGGCTACAACACCGTTTACTTCGACAACGCCAACAACCCGAACTTCGGCGGCGGTTCGCCCCGCCAGTACGACGAACGCCCCGTATTGCCCAACCAGAAATACGGCTTCGCGATCCAAACGACCACCAATGGCTCGAAAAAAGTGGCCAGCGTCCGCTGGAACACCCAACAGTCGCCCAACACCTACCTGATCCCGGAACTGCCCTACGGCACGCACAAGATCAAGTGGATCGTGGAAGACGGCTGCGGCAACGAGCAAGTGTGCGAATACACCTTCGTGGTGAAAGACTGCAAGAAACCGACGGTGGTTTGCATCAACGGCCTGAGTGTGAACATCATGCCGACGAAAATGATCCAATTGTGGGACACGGACTTCCTCCAGTACACGGAAGACAACTGCACGCCGTCGAACCAATTGGTAACTGCCATTCGCCGCTCCGGCACGGGCACGGGCTTCCCGCTCAACCCCGACGGCACGCCGCAGAAAAACGTGGCCTTCACTTGTGATGACCTGGGCACCCAACTGGTGGAACTCTGGTCCATCGACAAAGCCGGCAACGCCGACTACTGCGAAACCTATGTGATTATTCAGGACAACATGGGCGTATGCGGCCCGAATGGCAACAGTGCTACCGTAGCAGGCGCCCTGCAAACGGAAAGCAACGACGGCCTGGCCGACGGTAACGTACAACTGGATGGCGTTCAGCCGAACGGCTTGCCGCCGGTATCCATGTTCGACATGACCGACAACACCGGCTTGTATGTGTTCAGCAACGCGCTGCCTTTGGCTTCGAGCTACAGCGTGACGCCGACGAAAGACATTGACCCGGTCAACGGGGTGTCCACCTTCGACCTGGTGCTGATCAACAAACACATCCTGGGCCTCGAACCGCTGACCAGCCCGTACAAAATGATCGCTTCGGACGCCAACGGCAGCCGCTCGATCACGACCTTCGACATCGTCGAACTGCGCAAACTGATCCTGGGCATCTACAACGAACTGCCGGCCAACACCAGCTGGCGCTTTGTAGACAAAGCCTACGTGTTCCCGAACCCGGCCAACCCGTTCCAGGAAATTTTCCCGGAAAACAAAACGGTGGCTGAAATTCAGAACAGCCAGTTCACCAACGACTTCGTAGCCGTGAAAGTGGGCGACGTCAACGGCAATGCCGTGGCCAACGCCAACGCCAGCACCGATGACCGCTCCGCCGGAACCTTGTTCTTCGACGTAGCCGAACAAACGCTGCAAGCCGGTGAAGAAGTAGTGGTGAACTTCAAAGCCGCCGATGTAGTGGCTGGCTACCAGTTCACGATGAACACCAACGGCCTTGAGGTAGTCGAGATCCTGCCGGGCACGAACATGACGAACGACAACTTCGGTGTGTTTGCCGCTGATCACGCCGTAACGGCTTCTGTAGACGGCAACAACGGCGAATTCGCCGTCAAGTTCCGCGCTACGAAAAACGGCAACCTGAGCCAAATGCTGGCTGCCAGCAGCCGCATCACCAAGGCAGAAGCCTACGATGTGGAGGGTGCCAACTACGACGTGGTATTCCGCTTCAACAGCGCCAACGGCAGTGTAGTAGCCGGCGCCGGTTTTGAACTGATGCAAAACACGCCGAACCCGGTAGCCCACAGCACGAAGATTGCCTTCAACCTGCCGGAAGCCAGCGAAGCCACTCTGACGGTGAGCAACGCCGAAGGCCGCACGGTGAAAGTAGTGAAAGGCGCCTTTGCCAAAGGCCTGAACACGGTGAACCTGCAGAAGAGCGATCTTCAGTCGGGTATCCTGTTCTACCAACTGGACACGCCGACCAACAGCGCTACGCGCAAAATGATCGTGGTGGATTAATTTTCGCCCGAATCGGAACACCTATACCCACCGTGCCGCAGGCTTTTGCTTGCGGCACGGTTTTTTTATGCCCGTTTTGGGCGTCTACACCAATGAGGGTAAAAAATATTTTTTTTCCTCTGCGAATCCCGCGAACTTTGGCCCGCTTTTTGAAAAGATAGAAGCAAGAATCCTTAGCCGTTGTAAAACGGTTTTTAATCCATCCAACTACAACTCTTCCAGTTGACATCTATTCTTAATCCAAACCAATTGTTATTCCCATGACTCAACGGTTACTATTCCTCGTAGTAAGCCTTTGGCTCTCCATGCTCTCCAACATCTCGGCACAGGTAGCCTTTCATCTCCCGTTTTTGAACAACATCAGTTCGGGTGCTTACATCACCGTGCCGGTCACGGTTTCCAATTTCGACAGCATTGTATCAGCGCAGTTTGTGATCCAGTGGGATCCGCAGCAACTGCATTTCAACCAGGTTCTGAGCTACGGCCTGCCGGGTATGGACAACGAAGACTTTGGTTTGACACAAGCCCAGGACAGTGGCTTGCTGCGCTTTGCCTGGTCGGCGCCTTCGCTCCAAAACGGCGCCACCGTAGCCGACAATTCCCTGATTTTTCGATTGAGTTTTCAGGTCATCGGCGAGGTCGACTCCAGCACCTCGATCATTTTTACCGAAGTGCCGCCCACTCTTTTTGAGGTGATCCAATTGGGACACCCAGCCTACAACCAGGAAGATTGCACCCTGACCAATGGCTTTGTCGCCATTGGCTACACGGTGGCGACGCACGATTTGCCGGGCGATCTGCCTTGGCCCGTTCGAATTTCTCCAAACCCTGTTTCCGGCAATACAACGGCGTTTTTTGACCTAAATGAGGCCGCTGAAGTACAAATGCTCCTGACGGATACCCGTGGCCGGGTACTGATCAATAAAAAAAATTCCTATACCTCCGGTCAACATGGCATGGAAATTGTCTGTGACCAATTACAAGAAAATGGCATCTATTTTTTAATACTCCGCACTGATGATCATTCGTGCATTTGTCCTTTGGTCAAAATTGATTGAGAAAAAATTATTTGTTCATCATCCCATATTATCCGCGTTAAAGATGAGACCGATTCGTACACACCTCCTCCTGGCAGGTCTGCTGTTGCTCGCAAATACTGTTTTCGGGCAAGCGCTCAACACCTTCTTTGCACCTGCTACGGTCAACGCCTCTGTAGGCGGTACCGTTTCCCTTCAGCTCAAGGTGACCAACTTCACGAACATTACGTCCGTGCAATTTCCCATCACCTACAACAGTGCAGTATTGCAGTTCGCTTCGATCAACAATGCTACATTGCCCAGTTTTTCGGCGGCGAACTACAACGCCACCACCGGGAAAGTGACCATTTCCTGGTATCCGGACCTGGGGCTGTACCCGAACGGCTACACGGCAGCGGATAACAGTGCCCTGTTCACGATCAACTTCAACGTAATTGCCAACGGCACTACGGCAGTGAACGTGGCCAGCACCTCGCCGGGCATCGAAGTGACCCGCAGCAACAACGTTATCGCGGTGAATTTCGCCTCGGGCGGCACCAACGTGACCGCCGGTTCCGGTGGCCCCGGTCCCCTCACAGGCTTCCACGTGATCGCCAATACCATCAACATCCCGCAGGGTCAAACGGCTTGTATGCCGGTTACGGTGCATGATTTTGACAATGTGGTGCTGGCTTCCTACGTGATGCACTGGGATGTGAACGTCTTGCAATACCAAAGCACCCAAAATTATAACCTGCCGGACATGACCGCTTCGAGCTTCAACCCCTTCGGCACCGGCAACCTCATCATGAGCTGGTACGACCAGAACCTGGTGGGCGTGACGCGTGCCGATGGTACAGCCATCTACGAAGTGTGTTTCAAAGCCGTCGGCCAACCGGGCACCCGCTCGATGATCACCTTCGACAGCAACGGCTTCCCCGTCGGCGGCGGCCCGGCCGAAGTGGTCAACACGACCAACCAAAACGTCTGGAAAGCGGATTCGGGCGTTAGTGATACCATCTTTGTGGTGACGGCCCCGCCGCCGCCCAATGCCGTGACCTTTACGGCCGACAAAGACACCGTGGCACAAGGCCAGGTAGCCTGTGTGGAGGTGAAAGTGAAAAATTTCACCGACGTCATTTCCATGCAACTCGGCATGACCTACGACGCCACGAAAGTGCAGTTTAAAGAATTCCAGTTTGGCACCAACCCGCTCAGCCTGAGCAACGCCAACTTCAATCCGAATATCCCGGGCGAAATCAAATTCACCTGGTTCGACCCCAACGCCGTTGGTGTTGACCTGCCCGACAATACCACCATTTACTCCGTGTGCTTTACGGCTACCGGCGCACCCGGCTCGCAATCGCCGTTCAACTTTACCAGCCTGACCGGCTTCGCCGTCGAGATTGTGAAAGAGCCAGGCGGCGAAGTGATTCCAGCCCTGAACAATGGCCATATCCATATTACGGCCTTTTCGCCACCGATCTTGACCCTTTCGCCTACCATGGTGAGCTGCCCGGGTGGCACCAACGGCGCTATTGCCGCTACGGTAAGTAACGCACCTACGCCTACCTTCAACTGGGCTGGCCCTTCCGGTTTCCCGGGCTCCACGCAACAAAACCTGACCAACCTGCAGCCCGGCACCTACACCGTAACGGTAACCGGCCAGGGCGGCCTCACGACTACCGCTACCACGACGATCAGCGCCCCCTCCGTGATGTCGGTTACGCCGACGGCTACTGCCATCAGCTGCCCCGGCGGCAGCAACGGCTCGATCGCCCTGGCTGTAACCGGCGGTACCACTCCGTACAATTTCACCTGGACGGGCACCAGCAACCCGCCCCCAGGCTCCGGCGCAACCGGCATTACCATCAACAACCTGGCTGCCGGCAGCTACGCCGTGACGATCACCGACGCCAACAACTGCACCCTTACCAAGTCCAATATCGGGGTGGGCGCTCCCACAGCCATCACCCTGCCCAATGCACAGGTGACCATCACCGACGTGACCTGCTTCGGCCTGAGCAACGGCACCATCACCGTCGGCAATGCTACCGGCGGCAACGGCGCGCCCTTCACCTACGCCTGGGCTGGCCCGGGCGGCCCCTACACCACCAAGAGTATCTCTAATCTGGCGGCCGGTATCTATTCGGTGACCATCCCGGATAAAAACGGCTGTACCCAGGCGATTTCGCCTTCCTATACCATCACCGGCCCCAGCGCCCCGATCAACGTGAGCCTCACGGCCGGCAGCATCGTGGATGCCACCTGCTTCGGCGCCAACAACGGCAAAGCGGCTGTGACCGTCAACGGCGGCACACCCAACTACATCATTGCCTGGAAACTCAACAGCCCCACCGGCCAAACCCTGGGCAACGGTTCCAGTGTCAACAGCCTGCCTCCCGGCAATTTCTACCCGGTCATCACCGACTCCAAAGGCTGCACCGCTACGCTGGCTTCGCCGGTCGTGATCGGCGGCCCCACGAGCCCCATCGATATCGGCACCCCGACGATCCAACACGTGAAATGCGCGGCTGCCGGCGACGGTTGCATCACCATCGCCCCGGCTGGCGGCAATGGAGGCATCACCCTGCAATGGACAGGCGGCCTGAGCACCCCGCAAATCTGTAACCTCAACGGCGGCGACTACTACGTGACCCTGACCGACAGCAAAGCCTGCACGCAGAGCTTCGGCCCGATCACAGTGAACCAACCGCAACCCATCAACCTGCAAGCCGCCGATACCACCATCACGCCGCAAAACGGCCTGCAACTGGGTGGTATTCAAATCGACCAGGTCGTGGGTGGCGTATCACCCTTTACCTTCAACTGGAGCGGCCCGAGCATCAACGCCGGCAACCAGAGCAGCCAAAGCCTGAGCAACATCCAGTCGGGCAACTACTCGCTGACGATCACCGACGCCAACAACTGCACCAAAGTGTTTGCCATCAATGTGCCGAACACCAATATCCTGGTGCTGGCTACGGCAGTAGCCGACTCGGCTTGCAACAGCGACGCCTGCCTGCACATTACGATTCCGGCCGGCGCCATCGGTCCTTTCATCGCTACTTGGACGCCAGGCGGCGACTCCAAAGTGTCGACAGACCTGCAATTTGACATCTGTAACCTGAGTGGCGGTACGGTGTACTCCGTTACCCTGGCAGACGCCTCTGGCAATACCTACACGATGCCGCCGCAATTGATTTATCAAAAAGCACAGGCCCTGGCCGGTTCGTCGCTGAGCCACCCCTTTGATGATTTCAAAAACGGCTCCATCGAACTCTCGGCGATTCCTGCCAACGCAGACCTGAGTTATAAATGGAACACCGGCGACCTGACCAACAAAGTCACCGATCTCGACTCCGGCACCTATGTGGTCACCATCACCAACCTGGCCTCCGGTTGCACCAGCGTCAATACCTACAAACTGAAGAGAACGTACCAGCCGTTCAGCGTTAGTGCACCGAAGATCACCCAGCCTAGCTGTTTGAACACGCCCAACGGATCGATTTGCTTCATGGTGCAAGGCGGCGACGGCCCGAACTACATTTTCCAATGGACCGGCCCGAATGGCGCGACCGTCGTGACCCCGACACCTTGCATTTACGATATTCTGCCGGGCATCTGGGTGCTGACGATCATTGATGAAAGCGGAAATGTACGGCCCTCCGATCCGGTTGATCTGAAGCCGCTGTCCAACCTCGACATCACCAACGTCAACGAACTCTCCAACTACAACAACTTCCAGGTGAGCAGTGTAGCGGCTTGCGACGGTATCGCCCAGGTCGTGTATGCCGGCAACGTAGGCCCGGTGAGTGTGGCCTGGAGCAACGGCATCACCACAGCCAACAACAGTACTCTTTGCGGCGGCCAATACGGTGTAACCGTAACCGACAACCTGGGTTGCTCGGCAGTGTGGAACGATTCGCTCTCCGTGCCGGCGGCAGTGGTTGTTACGGCCGAAGTGCCTGCCGATTTCAACGGCTCCGACGTGCCCTGCCACGGTAGCTGCACCGGTATCGCCAAAGTATTCGTAGTAGGCGGCATCGCCCCCTACACGGTGACCTGGCCCAGCGGCCAGACCGACCAGATACTGGCCTCCAGCGGTTTCTCGCAAGCCAACCAACTCTGCGCCGGCGAATACAAAGTGACGGTCGTGGATAAAAACGGCCAAACCAACAGCCTGACCACCGTCGTGACGGTCACCGTCACCGAACCCGAGCCACTGGTGCTTCAGTTTGAAGACATCACGATCCCCAGCGCCCTCACGGCCTGCGACGGACAAGTACTGGCCTCCATTCCGGATATTTACGGCGACGCCGTATTCACCTGGTCTTCCAACCTCGGCCAAAACGGCGAAGACGACCTGGCTACAGGTCTCTGCGCCGGCGATCTGCTGAACTTTGTGGTGGAAACCGAAAACGGCTGTACCAGTACCGGCGAACACCAGGTGCCTTATCCCGTCGACCAGTGCCTCAACGTACGCCCGGTCATCACGCCCGGCCAGCAAGACGGCAACAACGACTATACTCTCATCGCCTGCATCGAGCAATACCCGAACAACAGTTTCGAAGTGTACAACCGCTGGGGACAGCTGGTGTTCGAAACCGAGGGCTACAACAACCTCGACCACCGTTGGGAAGGCTTTACCCGCAACGGCGATATTCTGCCCGACGGCGTGTACTTCTACGTGCTCAAATACGTAGATGCCGACGGCCTTGACCAAATCCGCAAAGGATACGTCAACCTCCTGCGCTAGTGCCATTGTTCCGCCCCGGCTCCCGAATTTTTTTTCAAAAAAGAGTCGGGGCGGAACCTAAAACTGGCAAACTATTTGCAATGTGTTAAGCAGTAACAGTCAGTGACTACAATCTTCAGTCCTGTCAAAATCCATCACCTTCCCATCACATCGATTACTATGAAAAAGGCATTATCTACCCTTATATTTGGTTTGCTCGTATGGTCGGCAGCCTTTGCCCAGGAACAAGCCGTGTACTCCCAGTACCAGGTTTTTCCGGCCCTCATCAACCCCGGCTACACGGGTTTTGACAACAACTACACCCTGCTGGCCAACGCCCGCAGCAGCTGGAGCGGCTTCCCGGGTTCGCCCACGACCTACACCCTGATGTACAACGGCCCTGCCGGCGACAAACTCGGCCTCGGGGGCAGTATTTTCGCTGAAAAAATCGGCGCGCAGACGGTCACCCGCCTCCAGGGACTCTACTCCTTCCGCTTCCAGGTGCAAAAAGCCCAGATCGGATTGGGCCTGACCACCGAATTCATCCGCCGCCGGATTTCCAGCGACGTGCTGAGCAACCCGCTGGTAGACCCCAACGATGGCGCCCTGGAAGGTTCCGTCGACGGCCAGCGTCTCTTCTCCTCGTCTTTCGGCGCCTACATGCTGTACGATGAGCGCGTGTTTGCCAGCCTGGTGCTGCCTACCGCCATCCGCGCCCGCCTCGACGAAATTCCGGTGGACAACCCCACGGCCGAAAGCGGCGCCGGGATCAAATACTACATCGTACAACTTGGCGCCATCCTGGATGTGCCGAGCCAGAATTTTAAAGTTGTGCCCTCGCTCACCATCCGGAACGTTCGCGACGTGCCGTTCCAGGTGGACCTGAACCTGCAGGGCCGCTTCCTCGAAGACAAACTCATTGCCGGCCTCACCTACCGCCCCAATACCGGCGGTTCGCTGGCCTTCCTGCTGGGCACCCACTACAAACAGTTCCGCATGTACTATTCGTACGATGTGTCGTTTGGCCCCTTCCAGCAATACAACGGCGGTTCGCACGAGTTTACCCTTGCTTATGCCCTGCAACGCAAGAAACCGCGCATTCCGCTCGAAAACACAGATTTGTACCAGCCCAGCAACAATCAATAGTTGCTGCCGCTGCTGCTGAAGATAGATGTCTTTAACAATTGGTTTTTGGGATGGCCTCTCCGCGAAATGTCGCTGGGGGGCTTTTTTTATTGCCCACATCAACACAACGGCGTAGCCTCTCCGAGGCCAGGCCGCTACGCTAGTACAAAATAACTTTAAATGGGCTAGGCCGGGTTTCGGCATTGCACAATACGATATTGATTGAATTCCCGGAATTTAATTTTCAGATCTATCAAATTATTGAATTTGTGTAAAATTCGGTTTGGTTGGGTCGAAACATTTTTTTTGGAAAGGGGCTCGATTTTCGCTGAAAAGAGCGTTACTTTTGCGGCACAAAGCGATAATCGTCGCGCTTTTTGGTTATTTTGAAGGAGTAAAAATGGTTTTTTCGCCAAAATAATTACTTGTGCGCCGCGTGCTTCGCTTTTTCGCCCTACCACATCCATTCCAAATTTTGTTTTAATACTTGTTCCCGCGCCGGAATAATTCAGTCCTTCTTCGCGCCGCTGGGAGGGCTCCTTCGGTTTTTTGGATGCGCACTTGTTTGGCCCAGGGTACCTGGGCTTCATATTTCACACACTCACACATTCACGACGCATGTCTCTCTCTCGTTTCAACGCACTGCAAACCATCGAGAATCGTCCGGAGCCTCTGCCCATCGAACTCGGTGAAGGCCAACACGAAACCATTGCCTCCTATTTTGGCGAAAATGTTTTTGGCGATGTCGCCATGAAAAAATACCTGCCGGAAAACGCCTACCTGAGCGTTAAAGCCGCCATGCAAAGCGGGCAGAAACTGGGCAGAGAAATTGCCGATGTCGTAGCCGCTGGCATGAAAGAATGGGCCCAAGACAAAAACTGCACCCACTTCGCCCACTGGTTCCAGCCCCTCACCGGTAAAACCGCCGAAAAACACGACTCTTTTTTCACCATGACCCACGACGGCCGCGTGATCGAGGAGTTCACCGGCGGCGCGCTCGTGCAGCAGGAGCCCGACGGCTCTTCGTTCCCGTCCGGCGGCATGCGCAGCACCTTCGAGGCCCGCGGCTACACCGTTTGGGACCCCAGCAGCCCGGCCTTTATCATGGAAGTGGGCGACGGCAAAACCCTGTGCGTGCCCACCATTTTTGTGACCTACGACGGCGAAGCACAAGACTACAAACTGCCGCTGCTCCGCTCGCAGTCGTTTCTCGACAAGGCCGCCGTGCCGGTCTGCCAACTTTTCGACCCCAATGTGACCAAAGTAACCGCCACCCTGGGCTGGGAGCAGGAATATTTCGTGGTCGATGAAGCCTTGTTCAACGCCCGCCCCGACCTCGTCATGACCGGCCGCACCCTCCTGGGCCGCCCGGCGACCAAACACCAGCAACTCGAAGACCACTATTTTGGCTCCATCCCCGAGCGCGTGTACCTGTTTATGCGCGACCTGGAAACGGAAAGCCACAAACTGGGTATACCGGTGCGCACCCGCCACAACGAAGTAGCCCCGGCGCAATACGAAGTGGCTCCAATTTTTGAAGAAATCAACGTGGCCGTCGACCACAACCAGTTGCTCATGGACGTCATGGAACGCGTCGCCCGCCGCCACAAACTGCGCGTGCTGTTTCATGAAAAACCCTTCGCCGGCATCAATGGCTCGGGCAAACACAACAACTGGAGCATGGGCGCCAACACGGGTGTCAACCTGCTGTCGCCGGGCGACACACCCAGCCGCAACCTGCGCTTCCTGACCTTCTTCGTCAACACCATCATGGCCGTGTACAAACACGCCGATGTGCTGCGCTCCAGCATCGCACACGCCGGCAACGACCACCGCCTGGGCGCCAACGAAGCACCGCCGGCCATCATCTCGGTGTTCATCGGCGAAGCCATGACGAAGTTGTTCAACCAGATAGCCAACGGCAAAAAAACGGACGACGCCGCCGTCAAACGCGCCATCGACCTGATCAGCAAATTGCCCAACCTCGAACTGGACAACACCGACCGCAACCGCACCTCGCCGTTTGCCTTTACCGGCAACAAATTCGAAATTCGCGCCGTGGGCTCCTCGCAAAACTGCGCCGGCCCGATGACCGTGATGAATACCATGATGGGCCTGCAATTGATCGATTTCAAAAATGACGTCGACAAACTCATCGCCAAAGGCACCGAGAAGGAAGAGGCGATCCTGATGGTCCTGAAAAATTACATCCGCAAGTCGAAAGCCATCTTGTTCGAAGGCAACAACTACTCCGACGAGTGGAAAGCCGAAGCCGCCGCCCGCGGCCTGTCGAACCACGCCAACACCCCCGAAGCCCTCGACGTGCTGGGCACCAAAGTGGCACAGGATTTCTTCGGCCGTTCGGGCATTCTGAACAAGACCGAACTGGAAGCCTTCTTCACCGTGCAATTGCACGCCTACTGCACCAAACTGGACATCGAAGCCAAATCGCTCGACGAACTGGTCAACTCGCAGGTCATCCCGGCCGTGCTGCGCTACCAAACCGAATTGGCTGGCAATATCGCTTCGCTGAAATCCATCGGCCTGGAAGAGGCCACCGGGTTCCAAAAAGAAACGCTCCAGCGCATGATCAAAAACCTGACGGCCATCAAAACCGGTCTCGACAAGATGAACCAGGCCTTTGATAAAGCCCACCATGCCGCCGACCTCCGCGAAGAAGCCGGTATCCTGTGTGATGAGGTGAAACCGCAAATGGATGCCATCCGCGAAGGCGTAGATGAACTGGAAAGCATCGTCGACGATCAATACTGGCCGCTGGTGAAATACCGCGAACTCCTGTTCGTCCGCTAAGCACCTGCATTTGCCTCCCATCCAACCAACAGGCAGTTGTTCGCACCGGACAACTGCCTGTATTTTTAGGTAGCATTGCTTATGAAAAAAACACTTTCTATCGTCAAAATCGGCGGCAACGTACTCGATGAGCCCGCTGCCCTGCAGGCCTTTCTGCGCGATTTTGCCGCCCTGGGCGGCGCCAAAATACTGGTACACGGCGGCGGTAAAATCGCCTCCTCCATCGGCCAACGCCTGGGCTTGGAAGCCCGGTACGTGCAGGGGCGCCGGATCACCGACGATGCCACGCTCGAACTGGTCACGATGGTGTACGGCGGCCTCGTCAACCGCCAACTGACGGCACAGCTACAAGCCCTGGGCTGTATGGCCCTGGGTCTCAGCGGCGCCGACGGCAACGCGCTGTCTGCCGGCAAACGTCCTGCCGGTGCTGTAGACTATGGTTGGGCCGGCGACACCGGGCCGGAACGGGTGAATACCACCCTCTTGCAGCAGTGGCTCGATCAGGGCCTGACGCCGGTATTCGCCCCGCTCACCCACGACGGCCAGGGCCAATTGCTGAACACCAACGCCGATACCATAGCGAGCGTGCTGGCGCAAGCCTTGTCTGCCGTCTTTCGGGTGCGGTTGTTGTTTTGTTTTGAAAAAAAAGGCGTGCTGAGCGATCCGACCGACGACGCGTCGGCCCTGCCGAGCCTCCGTCGCGAACAATACCGGCAGTTGCAGGACAAAACGGCGGTCAGTGCCGGCATTTTGCCCAAACTGGATAATGCATTTGCCGCCGCCGCCGCAGGCGTGGAAACGGTACTCATCGGCAGCGCCGCCGATTTGCTGGCCAACGCCGCCGACGCCACCGCTTGTGGCACTCGCATCCTGGCCTAGCCGGCCATTTATTTCAGCCTTTTAATTTGTTGACCCACATGGATTTTCCTTCCGGTCCTGACCTTTCCCCTGCGGCGCTTAGCGAAGCGGCCATCCTTTTGTTGCAGCAATTGATCGCTACCCCTTCGTTCAGCGGAGAGGAAGCCGGCACGGCACAAGTGCTGGAGGCTTTTTTGGCTCAATTTCAAATCCCTGCCCGGCGCTTGCTCCACAACGTGTGGGCTACCAACCGCCATTTTTCGGCGGCCAAGCCCTCTTTGCTCCTCTGCTCGCACCACGACACCGTGCGCCCCAACCCGGGCTACACCCGCGATCCGTTTGTGCCCGAGATCATCGACGGCAAGCTCTACGGCTTGGGCAGCAACGACGCCGGTGGCTGCCTGATAAGCCTGGCTGCCGCTTTTGTGGCTCTCTACGAACGCTCCGATTTGCCCTTCAACCTGGTGTTTGCCGGGGTAGCCGAAGAGGAAACCAGCGGAAAAAACGGCCTGGAACGCTTGCTCCCCGAACTACCACCCCTGTCCTGCGGGATCATCGGCGAACCCACCTTGCTGGACCTGGCGGTAGCCGAAAAAGGCCTGCTGGTGCTCGATTGTGTGGCGCAGGGCCGCGCTGGCCATGCTGCCCGCGAGGAAGGTGAAAATGCCCTGTATGCCGCCTTAGCGGATATTGCCTGGTTTCGGGACTTCCGGTTCCCCAGGCAGTCCGAATGGCTGGGGCCGGTGAAAATGACCGTTACGGTGATCGAAACACCTAACCGGGCGCACAATGTGGTGCCCGATACCTGCCGGTTTGTGGTGGACGTCCGGCTCACGGATGCCTACACGCCGGAAGAGGTGCTGGCGACTATTCGGGCCAACGTAGGCTGCTCGGTGACGCCGCGCTCCACCCGGTTGCGCGCCTCGGCCATTGACAGGGAACATCCCTTGGTGCAAGCCGGCCTGCAGCTCGGCAAACGCCTCTATGGCTCGCCAACCACCAGCGACAAAGCCCTGATGCCGGTGTCGGCCCTGAAACTCGGGCCTGGCGACAGTGCCCGCAGCCACACGGCCGACGAATTTATTTACCTCGACGAGGTTCGGGCCGGGGTGGCGTTTTACCTGGACCTGCTGTCGCGGCTGCCGGGTTTATAGCGGTTTCCCATAAAAAAGCCCGCAACTGGTGTGGCCGGTGTTGCCCATAGCGCCGGGCAGGGAATCAAAACCCAGGCGCCGGTACAGGTGGTTGGCTTCCTGCATGGCCGCGATGGTTTCGAGATACATGTAGCCGAAGCCGCGTTGGCGGGCGTCTGCTTCGAGTTGGCTGACCAGTTGGCGGCCCATTCCCTGGCCGCGCGCCTCGGCGTAGAAGTACATTTTTCTCAACTCGCAGGTGTTGGCGTCGCCGTCGCGCAAAGGGGCAATGCCGCCGCAACCGACGAGCCGCCCATCGGGGGTTTCCAAAACCAGGAATTGCGAACGCGCGTCGGCGTAGGCCTCATACATGGCGTCTACTTCGGGGTCCTCAATCGAGTACCCTTGACCGACGGCGCCGTATTCGGTCATGACGGTGCGAATGATCCGGGCTACGGGGGCGTTGTCTTCCGGGCGGATCGGGCGAATGGACAAACGGGTGTTGTTGGGCATGACGTTGCTAA
Source organism: Saprospiraceae bacterium (assembly GCA_020846655.1). Lineage (GTDB taxonomy): Bacteria > Bacteroidota > Bacteroidia > Chitinophagales > Saprospiraceae > M3007. The sequence goes on from JADLDL010000001.1 coordinate 26,138, forward strand.
GCGATATGTTTTGGGTGAAGTTCTTGTGTTGAAAAACACCGAAAAGTATTTCAAAAAGCACAGTTGCGCAGCAAAATCCTGGCGCCTCCGTTATTTCTTTTGAAACACATCATTAAACGTTTCGGTGAGGCCTTTTCCATTCAAAAAATCAAGCAGGTTTTGCGCTGCTTCGCCGCCCCGCTGCGCATGGTGCAGGAGGGTAAAGCCGTGCGGGCCATAGCTGTGTAGCAGTTGGGGAAAGCGCTCCAGCGTCGACTTCACGATTGCGGTTTCGCCCAGCATGGTGAGCACAAACAGGTCGGCCCGGGCGCCTTTGTCGAGCAGAAATTCAGCGATGTCGCGGCGCCCGACGTGGCCGGCAGCCCCCAGCGCGGTTTCAAAATCGCCCTTTCCCCAGTCCCAAGAGGCGTTGAGGAGCAATGGCTGTTCAGTCAGCATAGTGCGCACGCGGTCCAGGTCTTTGTGGGCGGCGCCCACGTATTCTTTTACCAGGGCATCGTCGAGCGGATCGGCGGGAGAAATGCCGGCGGCGGCAAGATGGCTCCAGGGGGCGATGCTGAGGGTAGTACCCAAGAGGGCGGCTTTGCCTAAAAATGATCTTCTGTTGTGCAACATGACAGGGAGCGTCCGGGTTGATGTGTTTCCGGTACGGCACCCGAAATTCCCTGAATGGGCAGGGAGGAGACAATAAAATCGGCCAAAGGCCAGGCCTGGCGCCTGAACCTCCATTTGCGACACTTGTTTTCGGACAAATGCCCTACATTTCGAGACTGATTTTCCCCAGCCGAAATGTCCAATTCATCCTGCTTTTTTCCATGAAACAAATCGCTGTTCTGTTTCTCCTTTTTGGCGCCGGCCTGCTGGCTGCGCAAACCAATTTTCGGGTCGTCGGCTACCTGCCCACGTATCAGTTTGCGTTGCTGGACGACATTCAACTCCAGTCTTGCACGCACGTCAATATTGCGTTTGCCAACCCTGATGCTCAGGGCCAGCTCACGACCGAAGGCTATCCGATCGGGCCGGTGGTCGCGCGGGCCCACCAACAGGGGGCAAAGGCCCTGCTTTCCCTGGCCGGCGGCTACCTGACGCCCGAATGGGAAGCCGCCTGGAACCTGCACCTGCAAGCCGCCAACCGGCCGGCATTTATCCAAAAAATTGTCCAGTATGCGCTGAACCACCAACTGGATGGCGTGGATGTGGACCTGGAGTGGCAATACGTCAACGACCAGTACAGCCCCTTCGTGCTGGAACTGAAAACCGCGCTGGTGGCCCAAGATCTCTTGCTCACGGCTGCCTTACCGGGCGGCTACCGCTACCCACAGATCAGCGCAGCAGCCCTGGCAGCCTTCGATTGGATCAACCTCATGGTGTACGACCTGACGGGCCCCTGGGACCCGGCGCATCCCGGTCCGCATTCGCCGTACGACTGGTCGGAGCAGTGTATTCAATACTGGAAAAACCAGGGCGTGCCCGGGAGCCGGCTGACGCTCGGCGTGCCGTTTTACGGCTATGATTTTGGCAGCAGCCCGGTTGGGTCATTTGCTTACCGCAACATGGTGGACCTGTCGGCCGACTATGCCTGGCTCGACCAGGTAGGCCAGCGTTTTTACAACGGCATCCCAACCATCCGGGCCAAGACCCAACTGGCGTTGGACGAGGTGTCCGGCATCATGATCTGGGCCCTGGGGCACGATGTGCTGGAGCCCAGCCAGAATGCCTATTCCTTGCTGCGGGCCATCGATGAGGTGCTGCACCCGGCCCTGGCTGCGCCGGAAGCCCGGCCGGAAACCCTCCGGTTTTCACCCAACCCGGCTGCCGGGCAACTGCGCATCCCCGGGGAAGGGCCACTCCGATTGTACGACCCGACTGGCCGCCTGATGGTGTCGGCCAACGCAGCGGGTGCGCTCGTGTTGGATGTGTCGGACTTGCCGGCGGGTTGGTACGTGGTGCAGCGGCAGGTGGATGGGCAGTGGCACAGCGGACGCCTGCTGAAACAATAAAACGCCTAGGTTTTACCTTTCCAACTCAGGAGAAACACCCCGGCCAAGACCACCGAAGTGCCCAGGAGTTGAAGGCTGGTGACGGGCTCGCCCAGGAACCAGTAGCCTAGAAAAATGGTAGCCACCGGGCCTACAAAACCAATGACGCTTGAATTGTTGGCCCCCACCAGCCGGATCCCTTCGACGATGAGGAAGGTCGGAACGACCGTAGCCACCACGGCCAGCCAGATGGAAAGGTGGTACACCGGCCAAGTGTACTGGAAAACATCCAGCCGGTTGTGCAGGGCCGATTGGAGGAGGGCGGGCACCGTGGCGGCCATCACGGCATAGCAGGTGAATTTGGCCGACCCAATTTTGTGGACCAGTTCGCCGGTGAACACAATGTAAATAGAGTAGGTGGCCGCGCAGCCGAACACGAACATGCCGCCCAGCCAGATGTTGCGCTGGGCGCCCAGCTTGAGTTCGGCGGCAAAGGCCAGTACCACGCCGGTGTAGGTGAGCACGAGGGCCAGCACCTGCGTCGAACTTATTTTTTTATGAAAAAACAGGCTCGACAACAACAGCACCATCGTGGGGTAGGTAAACAAAACCAGCCGCTCGACGCTGGCCGTTACGTATTGCAAGCCCATAAAATCGAGCATGCTCGAAACGTAGTAACTCAGGATGCCGAGGGCACTCACAGCCAGTACTTCGCGGCCGCTGAGCCGCACATTGGCGCTGCGCTGATGCAAAAAGACGGCCATGCCGGCATAGAACGGGAAGGAAAGGAGCATTCGCAGGGCAATGACGGACGGTACATCCAAGCCTTCGCGGTACAGCAATTTGACCAGCACTGCTTTGGCGGAAAAACAAATATTGGCCACCACCAGAAGCAAGATGCCCAGCAGGAAGCGCTGCCGCGCTGTAACGCGAATTTTCAATTCGCTTTTATTTCGCTGGTTGAAAACGCGCATAGAGGTGTAGGGCGAATTTTCAATTCGCTCAAAAAAGCGAATTGAAAATTCGCGTTACAAGGTAAAGATTTGTCCGGCGTCATTTTCAAATTGCACGGACAAAGGAGCAGGCGCTGCCGGTATGTCGGTTAAAAACCACGTACGAGCGTCCCGCACCACGATGAACAGGCCCGAATCGGTGCCCAGGGCCGAAAACTCGGGGCCGGGCTGGCTTTTATCGAAGGGGTAAATGCCCCAGTCGCTGGCTGCCCGGGCAGTCCAGGCCGGCACGTCGGGCGTGACAATACCAATCTCACTAATTTCCAGCAGGCTTTCCGGTCCGAAGG
>JADLDL010000002.1 GCA_020846655.1 Saprospiraceae bacterium
CAACGCCCTTGCTAAAGTCCCGGGCGGCGTTGAGGGCCATAGCCAGTACGCAGGAGGTTTTACCCATACCCGGGCGGGCGGCCAGGATAATGAGGTCGGAGGGTTGCCAGCCGGAGGTCAGCCGGTCGAGATCGGTGAAGCCCGTGGGTACACCGGTCAGGCCGTCGGTTTTGCCCGATAGTTCTTCCACCTGTTTGAGCACCCGGCTGCTCAGGGTTCCCATGCTTTCGAAGGTACGGCTGAGGTTGTTTTGGGTGATGGCAAACAAGCCTTTTTCGGCATCGTCGAGCAGGGTAAACACGTCGGTGGTGTCTTCGTACGCGTCTTTGATGGTTCGGGTGCTCACCTGGATGAGTTCGCGCTGGATGTGTTTTTGAGCGATGATCCGGGCGTGGTATTCGATGTTGGCGGCTGAGGCGACGCGGTTGGTCAGTTCGACGAGGTAGTAACTGCCGCCCACCTTATCCAGGTCGCCGGTTTTGCGCAATTCTTCGGTGACCGTCAGGATATCCACCGGGTTGGAGCGCTCAAACAGGCGAATGACCGCCCGGTAAATATGCTGGTGCGCTTCGTGGTAAAAACTTTCCGGGCGAAGGATATCCATCACCACGGGTAGGGCTTCGCGGTCGAGCATCAGGGCGCCCAAAACCGCCTCTTCCAGGGGCAGGGCTTGTGGCTGGATCTTCCCAAACACATAATTCGACAAACCTTCGCCATTACCGTTGCTGCGCGCGGGTCGGTTGCGCGCATTACCATTGCCGTATTCTTTATTTTCGTGCGTTTCTGCCATATCAAACCGGTGGTTTTTGGAGGGTGACAAACCTACTCTGAAATCCTCAAATTCTGATTTTCCAAACAATCCGTATCACCCTAAAACTGTGGATAAACCCTGCGTTCGCTGTGGAGAAATATAAAAACTTGCGGAGTTATCCACATTGACCACCTGTTTTCCACAAATTTTAGGGCACGCAACAGGCGGCATTTTCCGGGCTATTCAAGTGTTAAAATTATGAACGGTAAGGGCTTACGTTTGGTCTTGTTGGAAAGTTCCGGGAGCACCCCAAGCGCTTTCCACAAGGCGCTTTCTTTTTTATGTTAAACTGAAGGCTGTGCAAAAAAATTTATGGCCCGTTTTCGACCTTCAAAATAAACAATTTTTGTTTTAAAAAACAAATGTGATTTTTTTACATCACAAAACTTTTTGATTTGTCTTGCGGCATTTCAAACAAACCGATTTTCTGGCCAAACCGACCTTTTGCTGGCGTTTTGGGCCGAAAAGTAGAACCTCCAAGGCGGAATTGAGCCATAGTATTTTAAAAAAGGCCACTGCGACGGATCGCAGTGGCCTTTTTTAAAACAAAAAATAAGGCGCGGCTACAGGGCACTACTGCCGCTCGTTTTCCACATTACCCTGCCGCTGGCGGGCTGCTTCAACGGCCTGGCGTTGCTTGTCGATGTCGATGATGGTTGCTTCCTGGTCTTTCTGGTTTTGCACCAGATCGGCCTCCGCTTTTGTGAGTTTGGCTTTGTAGTTTTCAATATCCTTGTTCAGCGTAGAATTGTCGCGCTGGAGTTTCTTCATTTTGGTCTCCATCTCCTTCAGTTTTTCTTCTTCTCCTTTCACTTCCTGGCCTACGGCAGCGCGGCGCACATCGTAATAGAAGCGGGTCAGCAACTCCTTCGTATCGTTGGTGTGTGTGGCATCTTCGCGGCGGTTGAGGAAAAATGGGCCGATGTCAAACCAGACATCCAACTGAGCGCCGTCGCCTACTTTTTCCAGTTTGGAGTACAAGGTGAAATCGTTGCTGCTCACGCTCGCAGACCGCAGTTGAGAGGCTGATTTTTCACCTTTTTTGCCTTTTTTCAATTTGCCGGCAAAATTGTTTTTGACAAAATTAGTCCACACTTCATCGACCAGTTTCTGGTCTGTGTTCGGAAAACCGACGCTAAAACCCGGGCGGGTGCCGAAGGACATCGGCCGGTCCACTTCCGTCACCACCGAATACTGGGCCGACAGGGCCGGCGCCAACACGAATAACAATACACCTGCACATAAACTTGACAATCGCATATTTTGACTTTTTTGAGTGAAAAAAAGGTTGAGACTGGGTAATTGACACCGGATGCCGGAGGACAACATTTTCCAGACTGTCGGAACCGGCGCCCCTGAAGACGCAACGCTGCCCGGTATGTCACCCTGCACCAAAGATAAAAGTGCCGTGTTGAATCTGAAAAACAGATAAAAAATTAAAATGTGACGGGGGTGCCGCAATTTGCCCAAAGCCCGTTTTCTTTGTCCGTTCGCTTTCGAGGTTCAGGGGACCATTTGGCTTACTGGCCATATTTTTGCAGTAGAATGATGATCCCTCAGGGAAGGCGCGTTCACCAACCCAATTACTAATTAACACATGGCCAAAATTTTAATCGTCGACGACGAAATGCCGATTCGCCGCATCCTGCGGGAAATCCTGGAATTTGAACAATATGAAGTGGAAGAAGCCGCCGATGGCTTGGAGTGCGTTGCCAAGGTGCAGCGCGAAAAATACGATGTCGTCATCATGGACATCAAAATGCCCAAAATGGACGGCATTGAGGCCCTCGAACGGCTCCAAATCCTGTCGCCCGAAACCCCTGTCATCATGGTGAGCGGCCACGGCACCATCGACACCGCCGTAGAGGCCGTCAAAAAAGGCGCTTTTGATTTTATCTCCAAGCCCCCCGACCTCAACCGCATGCTCATCACGGTGCGCAACGCCATGGAGAAATCCGAATTGGTAACCACCACCCGGGTGCTGCAAAAACAAGTGAAAAGTGGCAACAAAGGCGTCAACATGATCGGCGAAAGCGCCCCCATCGGCGAAATCAAACGCATGCTGGAAAAAGTAGCGCCCACCGACAGCCGCGTGCTCATCACCGGTCAAAACGGCACCGGCAAAGAACTCGTCGCCCGCTGGATTCACGAAAAAAGTAACCGCGCCAACGGCCCCATCGTAGAGGTCAACTGCGCCGCTATTCCCGCCGAACTGATCGAAAGCGAACTCTTCGGCCACAAAAAAGGCTCCTTCACCGGCGCTATCGCCGACCGGCCCGGCAAATTCGAACAAGCCGACGGCGGCACGCTGTTCCTCGATGAAATCGGCGATATGAGCCTCGATGCCCAGGCCAAAGTGCTGCGGGCCCTGCAGGAAAGCCGCATCACCCGCGTGGGCGACAACAAGGAAATTAAAGTCGACGTGCGAGTGCTGGCTGCCACCAACAAAAACCTGCGCGACGAAATCGAAAACAACCGCTTCCGCGAAGATTTGTACCACCGCCTGGCCGTTATCGTCGTCAAAGTACCTTCGCTCAACGAACGCCGTGAAGACATTCCGCTCCTGATCGAACATTTCAACCGCCGCATCAGCGATGACTACGGGCATCCGCCCAAAAATTTCTCGCCCGAGGCCATCAAAGCCCTGCAGGAATACAACTGGACCGGCAATATCCGCGAACTGGCCAACGTCGTGGAGCGCCTGCTTATCCTCTGCGACCAAACCGTTCGGGAAGAAGATGTCCGACTCTACGTCTTTCCAAAATAAACCAACACCATCGCTGGTGGACAATTATTCCATCCAAAACACCTTCCCGCCACCGCGCAGGAAGGTGTTTTTGTTTGGCCGCGCCCACCCGCAACGATTCGCCATTTCTTTATCTGCCGCCAACAAGCACCTTTGTTGCGCAACCTTCCTACCTTCGCGCTGTTGTACGTTCAAATCTTTCAATTTTTTTTGAAAACAGATCGCCCCGAACGATCACCCCACAAACCGGCACAAATCCACCACCTTCATCCACCTGCTCCACATGAGCCTCGACACCATCAAACAGCCGATTGACGCCGAGTTGGAGGTCTTCGAACAGCGTTTCCGCGAGGCCATGCGCAGCCATGTGCCCCTGCTCGACAAAATCACCTGGTACATCGTACAGCGCAAAGGCAAACAAGTGCGCCCCATGCTGGTGCTGCTCAGCGCCCGCCTATTTGGGCCGATCACCGAAGCCTCCTACACCGCCGCTTCGCTGGTCGAACTCCTCCACACCGCCACCCTGGTGCACGATGATGTAGTGGACGACTCCAACGAACGCCGGGGATTTTTCTCGATCAATGCCCTTTGGAAAAACAAAATCGCGGTGCTCGTCGGCGATTTCCTGCTGTCGCAAGGCCTCATGCTGAGCGTTCGGCAGCAGCAGTTTCGCCTGCTGGAAATCGTGAGCCGGGCCGTCAAAGAAATGGCCGAAGGCGAACTCCTGCAAATGGAAAAAGCCCGCCGACTCGACATCCGGGAAGACATTTATTTCGATATCATCCGCCAAAAAACGGCCTCCCTGATCGCCGCCGCCTGTAGCGCCGGCGCAGCCAGCACCGCCCCCGACGACGCCAGCGTGGAGCGCATCCGCCTGTTTGGCGAAAAAACAGGTATGGCCTTTCAAATCCGCGACGACCTCTTCGACTTCGGTACCGATGACGTCGGCAAACCGCTCGGCATCGATATCAAAGAAAAGAAAATGACCCTGCCGCTCATCTACACCCTCTCGAAAGCCGATCGGCCCACCCGGCGCCACATCATCAACCTGGTAAAAAACGAGAGCCACAAAGCCGATAAAGTAGCCGAAGTCATCCAGTTTGTGCGCCAAAACGGCGGCCTCGAATACGCCGGAGAAGTCATGTACCGCTACCGGCAGGAAGCCTTCGATATCCTGGAACAAATCCCCGACAGCCCGGCCCGCCAATCGCTTCGCGACCTGCTGATGTTCGTGACCGAACGAAAAAAATAAGCGGGCGTTGCCACGAAAAATCACATCACTCCTTTATCCTTGAACATTGAAAATTGGGCATTGAACATTGGTCATTCCTAAATGAAGCATTGAAAATTATTAAATTTTAAATTATTTAAAATTGAAATGTTCAATGCCCAATGTTCAATGCCCAATTGCGTTGGAGACCGTTTCATTTGTGCGGCATCTTCAGAAAACCAGCACCCCTACCGCCATAGCCATCAACTTAAACGTTTGAAGGCGCTTTTTTTACTTCGACATTCGATATTCTGCGGTTCGATATTCGATATTCCAACGTAAATGGCTTAAAAAATATCGAATATCGAACCGCAGAATATCG
>JADLDL010000003.1 GCA_020846655.1 Saprospiraceae bacterium
GTAGGTTTTGGTATCAGACAAGGCTCGTTTTTGAGGGAATAGCCATGTCCTATTGCCGAAAAAACAGCTGCCGTATGATGGCAAAAGATGCGCCTTATCGCCCGCAAGGGGTTTTCAGACGGTTTCTAAGCGCCGGCTTTTTACCGGAACCGCTGGACATCCACTTCGGCGTCGAGCGGTATTTTGTCCAGCAGCAAATCGGCCAGCCGGGCCGCCCAAAAGGGAGCCAACAAGGCGCCTTTGGTGCCCAGGCCGTTGAAAATAGCCATCTGGCGGTGCAAGGCGCTAATGCCCAGAAATGGCCGGCGGTCTCGAACAGTAGGTCGTATGGCACCGAAGCGGTGTACCACTTCGTACGGCACGGCGAGCATGGCAGACAGACGTTCTTCTAAAAAAGCCTGTTCGCTGTTGCTGGCGCCATTGTCTTCAAAATTCCAGTTGTAGGAAGCGCCGGCCCAGAACAAATCGCCACCCAGCGGCACCACCATCAGGTTGCGTTTGACCATATCCCGCAACGGTAGACGACCCGGCTGCGGGAAGCGGAATACCAAGCCTTCCCCTTTGGCCAATTGCCAGCCCAGGCCCGGAAAATAGGGGTTGCCACTGCCCCGGTATCCTTCACAGAAAATGACGAAATCAAAACCCCGCGCCTCATTGGCGGCGGCGGCGGCACTTATTTTTTCCTCCCGGAAAAAACCCTCGCGGACGGCTTTTTCCCGAAATGCACGCAATAGAACAGGGAAATCAACGCGGGCGGCTTTTTTGATTTCACCCAGGTAAAACCCCTCCGGCACCAATCCGGCCCAGGCGCCGGCATCGCTGCGTTCGCCGAGCAAACCGGCATAATCGGCAGTACCGATCCGCGCCGACCAGTTGTTTATCTCCTCGTGCCCTTGCAGAAGCCGCAGGATCGAACTTTCTTCCCAGACCTGGCAGTGGAGTGCGGCTTCCAGCGACAGGTAAAAATCGCGGGCTGCCGGGAAGCACTCGTCGAAGCGCCAGGATTTGACAAAGCGTTTGCCGGTCACCGGGTTGATAATTCCGGCTGCCGCGCCGGAAGATTGGTGTGGAAAGTCGGCATCGGCAATGATCACCTCTACGTCGCGCTGCATCAGCGTCCAGGCCAGCACAGTGCCGGCAATTCCTTGCCCTACTATAAGACAGCGCATTAGTTGAAGCGGCGGCGCACGAGTTTAATGAAATTTTTGGCGGTTTCCACGTGTTTCTTGTCGGTCCAACGGTAGCGCATGACACAGTAGTCGAGTAGATACGCCTTGGCTTGGTCCATGCTTTGGAAGCCGTTGAGGGCGTTGATGGCATTTTCAAAAGCCTGGTTGTCGCCGCCAAACAATTCGCGGGTGAGCAACAGGCGGTCGTTCAGGGCAATGGCTTTGCGCAGGTCTGGAATTGGGAGTTCCGATAATTTTTCAGACAATTCCTTGGCTTGTTTTTGCTCAAACAAGGCTTCTGCATCCGGCGAAACCGCCGGAAAACTCGGCGGCGAAACTGGCGCAGGTGCAGCCGGTTTTACAATGGGCAAGGGATCTGCCGGCTTGATCGCTTCTACCATCACCGGCGGTGGCGGCGGCGCGGGCGCCGGTTTTTCTTCTGGGGGCGGCGCGACTTCGGCAATCGGCTCTACCACTACTGGCGGCGGGGCAGGGGTGGGCGGGGCTGGTGCTGGTGCCGGGGGCATCACGACCACCGGCGGCGGCGGCACCACCACCGGCGGCGCTGCAACTGGAGCCGGTGGTTCCGGCTGGTTGTGTGTTGAATGTTTTTTATGGACGACCTCTTTTACTGCCTGGGCAGATGCGTCGGCCTCCGACAACAACGCGTCGTACAATTCCCGGACGTTGGCCATAATTATGTCGACGTCGATCCGCAATACATTCTCGGGGTCCTTGTGCATGCGCGCAAAATCACGGTTGATTTTGTCGAGGTAGATTTTTGCTTTCAAAAAGTCCATATGGATGAATGTGGCCAATGTGATGAATGTGGCCAATGTGGCCAATTTTCTAATGTGACTAATTATTTAATATGGTCAATTGGGTGGAATGTGGCCAATGTGGCCAATTTTTTAAGCAGGTAAGTGCTTTGAATTCCCCGGCGAATTTCAAAAAATTGCCGGAACAATACGGCACAGATTCTAAAAAATTGCAATTTCGCCACTCCTCACCCCAAGTTCATTACCCAATGTTGCTGCTGTTGGCGGGGATAACAACACCAGCAATAAAACTTTCCAGCGAGCCTGGACATGATAACTTTAAGCCTGACTTTAAACACATTGACCACATTCAACCACATTGGCCACATTAAAACAGGCCACATTAAAAAAATATGTTTCTCGAACCACATTTTAAAGGGCAGCGCTCCGGATGGATTGAAGTGATTTGCGGATGTATGTTTTCCGGCAAAACGGAAGAACTGATCCGCCGGCTGCGCCGTGCTACGATCGCCGACCTGAAAGTAGAGGTCTTCAAACCCCGGATCGACACCCGCTACGACGAGACGAGTATCGTGTCGCACGATACTTCCATGCTGCTGGCGCACCCGGTGGATGATTCCGCACGCTTGCTGGACATCAGCGAAGACACTTCGGTGGTGGGCGTTGACGAAGCGCAGTTTTTTGACGCCAACCTTCCGGAGGTGTGCCAGCAACTGGCCCTGCGGGGCATCCGGGTAGTGGTGGCCGGCCTGGATATGGACTTTCGGGGCAAGCCCTTCGGGCCAATCCCGGATATGATGGCGATTGCGGAATACGTCACCAAGGTACACGCTATCTGTGTGCACTGCGGCAACCTGGCCACCCATTCCTACCGCCTGGCTACCGGCGACGAGGTGATTCTATTGGGGGAAAAAGAACAATACGAACCGCGCTGCCGGTCCTGCTATGGCATGGGTAATATCCTGCGACTCAAGTAGTGCCCTCTTTTTTATCAAACACCAGCAGCCAACCCATCAGGTAGAGACCGTAGGCGGCAAACTGCTGCTCTTGTTCGCGTAGACGGCGCTCCTGCTGCCTGAACCGGGGCCACAATTTCTTTTTCAACCACCCCCAGCGCGAAAACAAAGCAGCACGCCAGCGCCTGCCTGGCAGCATCGGGCCCGGTTGGTCGCTGACGGCTTCCAGGGACTGGAGGGTCCGCACGGTAAAGCCGGCGTTTTCGCCCAGCCGTTGCCAGTCGGCAGGGTAGGGGTAGGCGCCGGAAGCCTGCACCAGGCCAAACGCCGCGAGGCAAGTTTCGTTGATTTCAGCAATGGTAGCCGGGGCTGTGCCCTCCCGCCAAAGCGATTCGTTGGCGCACAAACGGCCACCAGGCTTCAATACCCGGTGGATTTCGGCAAACAGACCTGGCAATTCGGCATCCGGTACAATGGCCAGCACCGACTCACAAAACACCGCATCGAAATACCCATCGGGGTAGGGTAGAGTCGTTTCATACCGTTGCAAAAGGTTTGGCCGTAGGCCGCAAAAGCGAAACCGGCGCCGCGCGGCGGCCAACATCCGGGGCGATTTTTCCACACCGTGCAACTCCAGCGCGGGAAAACGCGACAACAATTCCACCTGGGTTTGGCCGGTGCCGAACCCCAATTCCAGGATTCGCTCGCCGGGTACAGGTTGTAATACCCGCAACAGGGCCAGCGTGCCGGCGTAGCCCCGGGCATGGAGGAACGGCGCGTGGACCGCAGCAAAAAAATCGAGCAGCTTATTCATGTGTGGACTGGGGTTCCTGAAGAGGAGTTGTATTTTTGGCGCTCAAAATTAAAAACCCCAGCATAAAAAATACGACATGGCTGACCAGCATCCTCTGCAATTGCGTTCCGCACTCATTTCTGTGTACTCCAAAGACGGCCTGGAGCCCATTATTCGCCGGCTGCACGAACTCCAGGTGGCCCTCTACAGCACCGGCGGCACCCAAACGTTTATTGAAAAACTCGGCATCCCCTCCACGCCTGTGGAAGACCTGACCGGTTACCCCAGCATCCTCGACGGGCGTGTCAAAACCCTCCACCCGGCGGTATTCGGCGGCTTGTTGGCCCGGCGCGAACCCAAACACCTGGAACAACTCCAGCAGTACAATATCCCGGAGATCGATTGCGTGATCGTGGATCTCTACCCCTTTGAGGAAACCGTGGCCGCCTCCAACGACCCGGCCGAAATTATCGAAAAAATTGACATTGGCGGCGTTTCGCTGATCCGGGCCGGCGCTAAAAACTGGAAAGACGTGGCGGTCGTGGGCTCCAAAGACGAATATGGTTTTTTCCTGGACGTGCTCAACAACCAGGAAGGTGCTTTTTCGGCCGAGCAACGCCGCGAACTGGCCCGCCGGGCGTTCAAAGTGACCTCCAACTACGATATCGCTATTTTCAATTGGTTCAACGAAGGCACGACCGATATCGCGTTCAAATACTCCATCCACCGCTCCGATATGTTGCGCTACGGGGAAAACCCGCACCAATCGGGCGTGTTTTTTGGCGATTTTGAACAAGTCTTCGACAAACTCGGCGGCAAATCCATTTCCTACAACAACCTCATCGACATCGATGCCGCGGTCCAACTCATGCGCGAGTTCCAGTTGGGTAAACCCGCTTTTGCCATCCTGAAACACACCAATGCCTGCGGTATCGCCCGACGCCACACGCTCCTCGAAGCCTGGACGGCAGCCTTGGCCTGCGACTCTACCTCCGCCTTCGGCGGCATTTTTATCACCAATACCACCGTCGACCTGGCTACCGCCAAGGAAATCAACAAACTGTTCTACGAGGTGCTGATTGCGCCCGATTTCGACCTGGATGCGCTGGACTTGCTGCGCAAAAAAGAACAACGTATTTTGTTGAAAATTAAGTCGTTCGACGTTCGCTCGCGGAGTTTTCGAAGCCTGCTGAACGGCGTGGTGGAACAAGACACAGACCTGAAAACCGAAACGGAAGCCGACCTCAAAACGGTCACCACCCGCACCCCAACGCCGAAAGAAGTAGGGGAAATGTTGTTTGCCGCCAAATGCGTGAAGCACCTGAAATCCAACGCGATCGCGCTCGTGAAGGAGCGGCAGTTGATCGGCATGGGCTGCGGTCAGCCGTCGCGCGTCGACGCCCTTCGCCAAGCCATTGCCAAAGCAAAATCTTTTGGCTTCGACCTCACGGGCGCCGTCATGGCCTCCGATGCGTTTTTCCCCTTCCCAGACTGCGTGGAAATCGCCGCCGAAGCGGGCATTACTGCGGTGATTCAGCCCGGTGGCTCGGTGAAAGACCAGGAAAGCGTGGAGGCCTGCAACCGGCTGGGCTTGGCTATGGTCACTACGGGTTTCCGGCATTTCCGGCACTGATTCCAAGTTCAACCGCGCTATGGTCACCGCCGAAACTGTCCGCCAACTGGCGTTAGCCTTGCCCGAAACGGAGGAAGAGCCGCATTTCGCCCTGCATTCCTTTCGGGTGAAAAAGAAAATCTATGCTACGCTCAACCCGCCGGAGCAACGGGCTACCTTGCGGTTTTCGCCGGAAATGCAGGATATTTTTTCATCCATCAGCAAAGGGACAATTTTCCGGGTGCCCAACAAATGGGGCCACTACGGCTGGACGAATGTCCAACTGGACCTTGTGGACCCCGAGTTGTTTCACGACGCCCTGCAGGTGGCGTGGCGGGAAGTGGCGCCGGCCGTTTTCAGGAAAAAATACCCCGCGCAATACTTCGACGAATAAGGTCCACCCGGCGACAACAAATTTGACAACCGAAGCACATGACACCGAAGCAAAAAGCGACCGAAATTGCCCGTATTTTGGATGATTTGTATCCGGAAACGCCCATTCCGCTTCGGCACGAAGATGCCTACACCTTGCTGGTGGCCGTTGTGCTGTCGGCGCAGTGTACCGACGAACGCGTCAACCAGATCACACCGGGCTTGTTTTCCCGTGCCGATACGCCGGAAGCGATGATTCGGTTGTCGGTGGAGGAAATACGGGACATCATCAAGCCTTGCGGCTTGTCGCCAGCCAAGTCGAAAGCTATTTACGGCTTGTCCAAAATCATAGTGGAACAACACAGCGGCCGGGTGCCCGAATCGTTTGAGGCGCTGGAGGCCTTGCCGGGCGTGGGGCACAAAACGGCTTCGGTGGTAATGTCGCAGGCCTTTGGGGTGCCGGCATTTCCGGTCGATACACATATTCACCGCCTGGCGGCCCGTTGGGGCCTGAGCGACGGCAAAAACGTGGAAAAGACCGAACGCGACCTCAAGGCCCTGTTTCCGGAATCAGTTTGGAACAAATTGCACCTGCAAATTATCTTTTTTGGGCGGCAATATTGTCCGGCGCGCGGGCACGACCCGGCGAAATGCCCGATTTGTTCGCGCTACGGCGTCTGACCTATTTGTCTTCGCAACGCCGTTTGGCGGCGCCGACGAGTTTTCTGGCAAACTCCAATTCCGGGCGGATCAATTTGTTTTCCGGCAGGTCCTGGTGTTGCTGCAGGTTTTCTTCCACAGTGGCCAGGTGGCCCTGGCTGATGGCGCGTTCGTAGGAGAACAGGTTGGCGTCGCGGTAGCGGGCAAAGGTGGCGGTGTGGGCATCGGCAGGGCGCAACAGGAGGTACAGTACAAACAGGACGAGGCCGCTCATGAAGCCGACAAAACCGGAGAAGGTCATGGCTTTTAGCCCAAAACCGCCTTTTTGCACCCGAAGCCGCTCGTAGTCCAATTGCAGCTGATGCCGTTCTTCGTGCAGGCGTTTGCCCACTTGCCGTTCGACAAAAAGATCCTCGGCGTATTGTTGTCGCAGTTTTTCGAGTTCCTGGGCATATTTTTGCGCGGCTTGCTCGGAAGCCAGCAGACGCTGCTGCAGCGCCTCAAGTTGCGCTTCCGGGTTGTTGTTGGTTTCCATAGTGCTTAATTATCTGGTTGACAGGCAAAAATAACGATGAAAATAGACATTCTTGCAATAGGCATTCACCCCGACGATGTGGAACTCAGCGCCTCCGGCACCCTGCTGCGGCAAGCCTCCCTGGGGCATAGTTTTGGTTTGTTGGATTTGAGCCGGGGCGAACTCGGCACCCGGGGCAATGCTGCCCTGCGCACCCAAGAGGCCCTGGAAGCCGCACGGATTCTCGGCGCCGCCTTCCGCGAACAATTGGACATTCCGGACGGCTTGTTTACCTACTCGCCCGACAACCTGACTGCCATCATCCGAGCCATCCGGACCCACCAACCCCGGTTGGTGCTTTGCAATGCCATCGACGACCGGCACCCCGACCACGGCCGTTCGGCCAAACTGGTCGCCGATGCCTGTTTTTATGCCGGTTTGCCAAAAATAGAAACCAGCGGTCCCCATGGCGAACAACAAGCGCCCTGGCGCCCACTGGCGGTGTACCATTATATTCAGGACAAACAACTCACGCCGGATTTTATTGTCGACATCACGCCCTGGTTTGAGCAAAAAATGCAAGCGATCCTGGCGTTCCGGTCCCAGTTTTACGACGAAAAAGACCCGAACGGGCCGAAAACGCCAATTTCCGGCAAGGATTTTCTGGCGTTCATGGAAGCCAAAGCGCGGGTGTTCGGCCGACCCGGCCAAGTGCAATATGCCGAGGGGTTCAACTGCGCCCGCACGCCGGTGGTCAATGATTTGTTTTCGATGCTCTAATCAGGCATCCAGCACATCGTCGCGTTTGGGGCGCTCGTTGCGGCTCCAATACCAGTAAAACGGCACGCCAGTCAGCATGAAAACGATACCCAGCAAGGCTTCGCGCGGGCTGTTGATGCAGGTGATCACGATCAGGGCTGCGCAAAAAAGCACGAACAGCGCCGGTACGACCGGATAGCCCCACACCTTGTAGGGCCGTTCGGCATTCGGCTCGCGGCGGCGCATCACAAATACGCCAAAGGCGGTGGCGCCGTAAAAAAAGAAGGCCGCGAAAATGAGCATGTCGGTCAGTTGGTCAAAACTTCCGGAAAGCACCAGGGTGCAGGCCCAAACGCCTTGCATCCACAAGGCCGGGTTGGGGGTGTGGTACTGGGGGTGAATGTTGGCGGCTTTCGGAAAAAACAGCCGATCCTTTGCCATAGCGTAGTACACCCGGGGCGGCATCAGAATCGTCGCATTGGTACAGCCCAGCGTGGTGATCAGAATAATGATGGAGATCAGGACGGCGCCGGTGCCGCCGGCAAAATGCCGCACCACGGCTACGGCGGCGATTTCGTTTTGCCCCTGATGGGCCGCAACGATCTGATCGATGGGCAATACATAGAGGTAGGTGAAATTGACCACCACGTAGGCGCCGATAATGATCATCATGCCGGAAAAGAGTGCCAGGGGCAGGTTGCGGTTCGGGTTCTGGATTTCACCACCGATAAAACCGACCGTGTTCCAGCCTTCGTAAGCCCAGAAGGCTGCCAGCAAGGCAGCAAACATGGCTTTGATGAGGGCAAAATCGGTCCAGTCGCGGGCTACAAAATTGACGGAAGGCGTTTGGAAATTGGCGATACTGCCGCCGCCAAAAAACAGGCCGGACAACACAATGAGCGACAAACCCACAATCACCAGCCGGGTGATCCAGGTGCTCAGCGCTGCCGCGCCTTTCAGCCCCCGGGTATTCAACAACGTAAGCAGCAGGATCAAGCCGATGGTGACGGCCTTGACGCCTGCATTTTCAAAGGGCTTGAACACCAGAAATTGAAAATTTTCTACCGACTCGGGCAGGTGCGGCAACGGAATGATCGCATTCAGCGAATGGGCAAAGACATAGGCAATGGAAGAAACCGCAGCAGTTTTGATCACGGCAAAGGTGCTCCAGCCCCACAAAAAGGCCATAAATCGCCCGTAAATACGCCGGAAATAAACGTATTCGCCGCCGGAATCGGCCATCATGCCGGCTATTTCCGCGTTGCTAAGTGCGCCGCAGAGGCTGATGACGCCGGCCAGCACCCAGGCCCAGAGTACCAGGTCGGGCGACAGGAGTTCGGCCGACATCGGCGCCACTTTTTTGTATACACCGGAACCGATAACCGAACTGACGACGAGAATGGTGGCGGCCCCCAGGCTGAGGCTGCGGATGAGTTGACCTTGTTGTTTTTCCATGTTGCTTGACGAAATGACAGGATGCGTGCAGCAAACCTAGCGAACATTTGACAATATTTCTTTAGCAGACAGTTCTCCGTACCTTTGCGCCATCCCGGCGCCACCGCTACCTCCTCTGATGCCCGGCCCAACGCCTACACCAAACGGATTTCCAGACACTCAAAACCATGAAAATTAATCCTTTCTCTTTCCTTTTCCTGGCTCTTTTTGCACCGGCTAGCCTGGCGGCCCAGGACTTGCTGGACCTGAAGGCGGATCGCCGCTGTCTGTATGGCGGTGGCGCAGTGGACGAGGAACTGTACCGCTTTTCCGGCGACATGACCACCGCAGAACAAATCCGGCAAATTGCCGCTCAGGGTGGCGTAGAACTGGAGATCCAAAGTATTCAAACGAATGTTGAAACGGTAGCGGCTGTTGTGGACAGCGGCCGGTACGTCCTGTTGTACAGCCTTGATTTTTTGCAAAAGGCAGATCCTCTCGAACGGATAGGTGCCCTGGCCCACGAAATTGGCCATCTAGCCAACGGGCATAGCCTGAGGGCTGAGCGGCACCCCACCGAAGAATTGGAGGCCGACCGGTTTATGGGCTATGTGTTGGGCAAAAACGGCTTTCCCTGGTCGGATGTCGAAGTGTTTTTGAAAAAAATGCCCGCCGGGTTGCCGCTGAAAAACCGGTTGCCTGCCGTCCGCGCCGGTTTTGAGAAGGCCGGCCAAGCCCGGCAACTCAACAGCCTGCCCTTCGACGACGAAGGGCAGCAGGCCGGCCAGACCCTCCCTGAATTTCCCTGGCCGCCGCCGTCCTGCAATGCCCGGCTGGAACTGCCGGAAACGGCGTTTGCCGGTCTGAAAACCCTGGGCGATGTGGAGCGAAAATTGCGGCTGGCGCTCGATACGCGGGGGTATGCCCAGCGCAGTTATTTTTCGGTACCCAATGGCTTTGCGCTGGTCACCCAACTGGAGCAGTACCAATCTACCGACGCCAGCATCCGCAACGACCGCACCCGCTGGCTCGACTATCCGGTGCAGGACAACTTCAGCGGCTTGCTCGATTACCTCAAAGCCTTTGTGGTGCCCCAAAAAGGCTATTTTCGTTTGTTCGTTTTTGTGGTCACCAATCGTTCGTTTGGCGGGCAGGCCGAACGGGTAAGCAAGGAGCAGGCTACGGCCTGGCTGAGTCAGGGTTTTAATAAATTGCCTCCTGCGCTGGCTGTTGCGCCTTTTGCCGAAGGCTACAACGTCACCGCATTAATTTATGAATTTGAAGTACCGGAGAGCAACCGCAAACCCATTCAAAAATGCCCCTCGCCGCGCTTTGATGCCCGTACCCACCTGCAACGTTCCGGCCTGGCCAAAGCCTTCGGATTTTGACCAGTCATCTCCCCCCCCCAAAAAAAACACCCCTCCAACTCTCCAACCTTCTAACCTTCCAACCTTCCAACCCTCCAACCCTCCAACCTCGTCCTGTTATGCTTGTCTTACTTGCCGATACCCGAAAAAAATTGCTTTGGTTGTGGCTGGGCTTTACAGCAGGCCTGGTGCTTTTGTTTTTTGTACAAACCATTGCCGGCAAGTACGAGGACATCGAGGCGCAGGCCTGGACCTGGCTGTTTGTGCAACTGTTGCCCGGCGTGTTGTTGCTGTGGGCGGCGGTGCTGCTGAACAAAAACCCATCCAAAGTACTGATGCGGGCTACCTTCCGGGCAGTGTATGCCGCTGCGCTGGCGTACCTGTTGCTGGTGGTGTTGAGTTTGCTGGCCTTGCCGGCGGCCACGGCCAATTGGAGTATTGAGGGCTATTTTGCGCAATCCTACACTTGGCTGGTACCGTTTCAAATCGTGTTGTTGCTGTTGTTTGGCTGGATGTATTTTCGGAAAGAAATGTTGTTTCGGCCCAATGCGGCGATTTTGCAACAGTACGTGGAAAAGAAAGCCGAGTTTGCCCGGCGTGGCGGCAGCTCTGTACAAATGCAGGCCTTTGAGCGCCTGATTTCAGAAGAAGGCCTGGCGGGCGCGCTCGATTTTTTGCGCAGCCAACAGCCTGGCAACAACGACTTGCTGGTGCTGCAAAACCAGTTGGCGGGCTGGAAAAACCAGGCCGACCTGAACCTCTCGTCGCAGGACGTGCTGCAACGCGAACTGAACCGCATGACCCTGGCTGCCATCAGTATTATTGAAAAACTATAATCCACCTACACATGCGCCATCCCAATTGGTACACCGTTTTTTTGCTGCTTTTTGCCAGCTCCGTTCAGGCGCAGGAAAGCCTGACCATTCAGTACAGTTGTAATTTTGCGGCTGCGCCGGATTCTGCGACGGCCTTGTACACCTACGCTGCTTCTGCGGAGGCCCGGCAGGTCGTGGAGCGCATCATGCGTGCGAATGTGCTGCCGCAAAACTTTGTGTTGCGGGCCGCCGACTGCCAGAACGCCCTGGCCACGACCATCGGCAAACAGCGGCTGATTTTGTACAGCACCTCGTTTTTGGAACATTTCAAGACAGCATCCCAAACGCAGTGGGCGGCCTACTGTGTGCTGGCGCATGAAATTGGCCACCACCTGAGCAACCACGACCTGGAACAAAGCAATCCTGCCGAACGCAAGCGCTACGAACTCGAAGCCGACCGTTTTGCCGGCGGCACCCTGTTCCGGCTGGGCGCTACGCTGGAACAGGCGCAGGCGGGCATCAATACGTTTTCTTCGGAAACTACTTCAACTACCCACCCGCCCAAGCGCGCCCGCCTCGAAGCCATTGCCGTGGGTTGGAAACAGGCCGAAGAACTACACGCTGCGGCCGACAACACGGCCGGATCGGCTGCGGAAGACTCCAACGAAAAGAAACTGTACCAGCAAGCCCGCAGCGAAAAAGATCCCTACAAAGCCATTGAGCTGCTGGACCAGGCCATCGAATTGCGGGAAGACTACGCTGAGGCTTACCTCGAACGCGGCAAACGCAAGGTGGATATCGAGCAGGTGGACGAAATCCGCGTCAATTTTAGAGACGCCATCGAGGACTACAACACCTACCTGCAACTGCGGCCTAAAAGTGCTGAAGCCCTGGTCGAACGCGGCTACGCCTATCGGCGCCTGGATCTCGATTCGCTGGCCCTGGCCGATTACAACCGCGCGATCCGGCTCGACAACAAAAATCCGGACGCCTACCTCGGTCGAGCTTGGGTGAAAATGAAAACCGAGGACTCCGAAGCCGCCCTGCGCGACCTCGACAAAGCCCTGCAACTCAAACCCGATTTTGCGCAGGCCTGGTACTGGCGCGGCAATATTCAGTACGGATTCGGGGAGTACGACAAGGCGATTGGCGACCTGAGCAAGGCCCTGGAAGCTGACCCGAAGTATGCCGACGCCCTTGATCTTCGGGCCGGCGCGTATCAATTTTCCAACAAATTGGCCGAAGCCATAGCCGATTACCGGAGGCTGGAAGTGCTCGACCCTGCGGCGTTTTCGGGGTATTTTGACCGGGGCAAATGCTACCAGGCCCTGGGTAAGCACCGCGAGGCGATTGCTGATTTTGAACAAGCCTTGCAAAAAAACAATACCTTTTCGGAGGCCTATTTGTATCGCGGCGTCTCGAAATACGCATTGGGGCGCAAAACCGAGGGTGAGCAGGATTTCGAGCAGGCGCTGGCCAATACCGTGTTGACCGTCAATACCTCCGTCAAAATAGGGTGTTTGCTGGTAGAGAACGGCTTGCCGAAGGACGGATTGGTTTGGTTGGACCGGGTGCTGGCCAAAAGCCCGGAAAACAAGCAGGCCTTGGAGTGTCGGGAAAAAGCGAAAGGGAAATGAGGCAATTGTTGAGTATTCAAACAACAGCAGATGGAAAAGAAAACATCATTTTCAGTGAATTTCAAGACCAAAAACCCGGTACTTTCAAAAAAACTTACCATAGCAGGTAGTTTGTTGGTTTTGGGTGCATTCATTGTTCAGACCTTTCTTTACGATAAATGGAAAGATAATATTGATGCATACAGCCAGGCAAATCGCGACTTTTCGGAGTTCACCCGCACCTCGCTCCTGTATCAAAACCTGTATTTTAACATCAATGCTGAAGACACGTTGGTAATCCGGCAATCGAAGCAACTTTTCATGCGGGCGGCTGCCGAAAAGTACAGATTGGGAAGGATCATCTCTACCAACATTGATCTAGTGGATACCGACCTGGAACGCAATAAATTTATTGCCAATTCGAATACCGTACTAAAAGAAGTATATAAAGTAGTTGATTACGAATCGCTTATGCGATTTATTCCCATTGCGGATAGTTTACTGCCAGGCAACTTAAAATTGAACGACGAATGGTTGAAGGCACAGCACAAGAAAAAGGAAATTGCATCCCTGGTCTTTTTGTCGTTGCAAATTATTGGTTCCCTTCTTTTAGCCTTAGGACTGAAGTATCAATAAGTAACCGGCATGCGCCCATCTCCCAAGTATCAGTCGAGGCCTTTTTTGGCGCGCGCAGCATTCCTGCTCGCGATTTTCTGCGTTTTGGCAGGTATCGGGTGGACAAGCCGGGCTGATTCTTTTGCCGTCCAATACCAGGTTGATTTGCAACAACAAGACCTGAAACTGTACTGGAAAGACGAGCGGGGGCAATTGCTGCGCAGCCTTGGAAACCTGCACAACTGGCTGGCAGCGCGGGGCGAAACCCTGGTCTTTGCTATGAACGCCGGGATGTACAAACCGGACCATTCGCCGCAGGGCCTTTTTATCCAGGACGGAAAAACAGTGATGCCACTGGACACGGCTTCGGGCGACGGCAATTTTTACCTGAAACCCAACGGTGTCTTTTTCATTACAGACGACAACAGGCCCGGGATTTGCCCGACTGAAGAATTTTCCAGCCCCAAAAACATCCGCTACGCGACCCAATCCGGGCCGATGCTGTTGCTCAGGGGCCAAATCCACCCGGCGTTTAAAAAAGGCTCGAGCCACCTGAACATCCGCAATGGCGTGGGCATTTTGCCCGATGGGCGAGTTTTACTGGCCATGAGCCGGGCCGAAACCAGCCTCTACGATTTTGCCCAATTTTTCAAGCAAAAAGGCTGTCAGGAGGCTTTGTACCTCGACGGCTTCGTATCCCGGACCTATTTTCCAAAAGAGAACTGCCTCCAACTGGACGGCAATTTTGGGGTGATGCTGGGGGTGACGGATAAAAAATAGACCTGTGCTACCTGAACACGGGTGGTGGATAATGGCGGCAGGCGTATTGTCGGATTTCAGCCTGCAACTTGTCGGAAAGGGCGCCCCTGGTTCCAAATTTCTTTGCCCATTTTTGCACAGCGCGCCAATGCCGGTGTGCGACACCTACCCAACGTATGAGAAAAATTATTTTGTCCGAACTCATCACCCTCGACGGAGTGGTGGAAGCACCGGGTGGCGAGCCGGGATTCAAATACACCGGCTGGAGCGGTGAATATTTTGACGAAGCCTATCTGAAATTCAAACTGGAAGAAGTGCTCGAAGTGGGGGCTTTGCTTTTGGGGCGCGTCACTTATCAGGGCTTTGCCGAAGCCTGGCCGTCCAGAACAGATGAATGGGGTTTTGCGGATCAAATGAACAGGCTTCCCAAAATTGTGGTATCCACTACACTCGAACGCTTGGACTGGAACAATTCCACGCTGATCCGGGACAATGTAGTCGACAATATCCGCCAACTCAAAACCCAGCCGGGAGGAGATATTTTAGTGACCGGCAGCGGCGCGCTGGCCCAGACCCTGATGCAACACGAGTTGGTCGACGAATACCGCTTTATGATGCACCCCACCATTCTGGGTATTGGCCGGCGGCTGTACCAGGACATCGGCGAGCGCAAAAAACTCAGGTTAGTAGAGGTCAAAACCTTTGGCACAGGCACATTGGTGTTGATCTATCGGCCGGAAAACCTGTAGCCGTAAGGACAAAATTTGCTACACTTGTGTCGGGTTTTCTCCCGTACAATACTATGCCTGCCAGTTTCGATCCTGCTGATTTTGAACCCATTCGCCTGCTTGCCCTTCGGTTGCCGGGGGCTGAAGATAGTGTGTCGCATGAGAATACTCCGTCGATAAAGATCCGGAGCAAACTGATGTGCCGCTTGCACGACAACGGAACTTTCGTGCCGATCCGACTCGATTTTGCCTTGCGAGACGCCTACCTCGACTCGCACCCCGAGGCGTTTCACCTGCCGGAGCATTTTCGGGCATACCCCTACATTTGTATGTGGCTTCCGGTGTCGGATATGGCCTTGTTGCGCGAGGTACTGGAAGCCAGTTGGCGGGGCCTGGCATCGAAAAAGCAAGTGGCGGAATGGACTGGGTGGAATTTTTCGGACGTAGATCCTGTTTAACCCGGCTGCATGAGATGCTGGCACTCTAGTTGTCAAAAAGAAATAATTATGCTTTGGATTGTTTTTGCGCTCGCTGTTGTACTCTGGACCGCACTTCTCGTGAATTCTTATTTCAAGAAAAAAAATGCTGAATTGAAGGCCACTTTGGTGATCGAATCGGCATCCACCTTCCTGGGCATCTTTTTAGGGGCCTTCGTCGGGATCTATTTTTCCAATTTGAACCAAAAGATCAATGACACGGCGAATAATTTCAAAATATGGAAAAACGCTGCGTTTGAAATTCAATTGGTTGAGGAAAATTTGCTGGATGCAAAAACGCAATTCGCGTTGACCCACCAGCAAAACTCAGGTGAAACGTTTCAGCACTTTTTTCAGCAAAATTATTCCATTGAGTTGCCCTACCTGGACCATTTGTTCGATGACATTGGGGTAATGAAAAACACCCATGAACGCACGTTTTCTGCGGTAAAGGTGACCAGAAGCAATATTCGGAAGATGGAAAAGATACTTGCGCAGGAGACGCTGTCTGACCAGAAGGTGGACGAGTTGTTGCAATTGCTGGGTGGGGAATTAAAGGACCTGCACCGGATGCTTTCCTGGGAAGCGAAATTTGAAAACGACCAATTGTCGGATGCCCTGATGCATGATTTCCATGAAAAATTGATAAAAGAACGGGCACAGCGGGCGCAAAACAACAAGTATACCCAAACCAAAGGCCAATAATAGCCACAGTCAAACCTACAACCGCAAACAACATGGCGTACATCATGGTCGATATCGAAAGCGACGGGCCGATACCCGGCGACTATTCCATGATTTCCTTCGGGGCGGTACTCGTCCGGGAGCCTTTGGATAAAACGTTTTACGGCCGACTACGGCCCATTTCGGACCGCTTCATTCCCGAAGCCCTGGCCGTATCGGGCCATTCGAGAGCGGAGACGCTTGCGTTTGACGACCCCAAACAGGTGATGACTGATTTTGCCGACTGGCTCAAGGCCACTTGCAGCGATCAACCGATTTTTATCAGCGACAACAATGGCTTCGACTGGATGTTTGTCTGCTGGTATTTCCACCATTTCCTGGGCAAAAACCCCTTTGGCTTTAGCTCACAAAACTTGGGCAGCCTCTACAAGGGTATGGAGAAAGATATGTTCAAAAACTTCAAACACCTGCGGCAAACCCGCCACACCCATCATCCGGTAGACGACGCGAAAGGCAACGCCGAAGCGCTGCTGACTATGAAAAACGCAATGGGCTTGAACATTAAACTGTAGGAAAAGGCATTTTTTTGAGCCCAACGCTGTTGTTCGTGCTCAACCTGCTTGACTATGCTAAATAACTTCCTGGAGAATATCCGTTCGCACCTGCTTGACACCCATAAGACAGTGGATACTTGGTTCGATAAAGAACCTCAACTGCGTACTTACCGGCCGGCAAACGGCGGCTGGACCATCGACCAAATCCTGGAACATATCGAACTGACCAGTCATTTTCTGCTGAAACTCATCGATAAAGGCGGCGCCAAGGCCTTGCGACGGGCAGCAGCAAGTGATTGGGCGGCAAACTGGCAAGCGTATCGGGTCGACGCGGAAAAGTTGGCCTCCATTGGCCAATACCGCTCTTTTGATTGGATACGTCCGGAGCACATGGAGCCCCGAGGCGATCGAAATTTGGCTGAAATCCGGATCTCGATGAAACAACAACAGGAGCGCTGCCTGCACTGGCTGGAGCGCCTGAAAAATGGAGAGGGTCTATTGGCAAAAACCACCATGAGTGTCCAGAACCTGGGCAAATTAGACGTTTACGAATACATTTATTTCTTGAGCCTGCATGCCCAGCGCCATATTACACAAATGGAACGGAACGAGCAGGCGTTTTTGGCCAATGGGGTAGCCAAAAATTAACGCCAAGACCTTTGGTGTAAATCGCTTATCTTTGATCCCTCTTTTGAGCGTATCGCTAGTGACCGACGATTTTGCAGTCTGGTTGCCATCCTCAAGCGGGAATTTTTTGTATCACTAAAACTAACACATGGCCAGATCGCAAGATTCGTTTAACAAAAAAGAAAAAGAAAAACTTCGCAGAAAAAAAAGTCAGGAAAAAGTAGAGAAGCGGGAGCAGCGGAAAATTGAAAAAGCCCAGGGAGGCGTCAAAACCTTCGAGGAAATGCTCTCCTATGTGGATGAAAACGGCAATCTCAGTTCCACGCCGCCAGACCCCGCCAAAAAGAAGAAATTCCGTGCCGAAGATATTATTCTCGGCGTGCCGCCCAGAGACGACACCCCGGTGGATCCCACGCGTTTTGGCCAGGTGAAATTCTTCAACGACGAGAAAGGCTATGGTTTTCTCATCGATGCTGAAACCAAGGACAGCGTGTTTGTGCACATCAACAATATCTCCGGCACCATCCGGGAAAATGACCAGGTCACCTTCGAAGTAGAGATGGGCCCCCGGGGCATGAATGCCGTGAATGTGAAACTGGTAAAATAACAGCCTGGAACGCCACCTGCCGGGCTATATTTCAATCAAATGAATCTCGTACGGAGCCATCCGATCTATTTCCCGGCAGGTATACCTTGGCCGCGTGGAAGCACGTGTTGTATGTTTTTTCAGTCAACATGGACTTGAACAGTATGCTTCAGTGTGGTGTTGTGTAGGCTTTCAAACCAGTGATATCCTGTCCATGTCGCGTTTCTTCCTTTCCAGTGCAATCCTTGCCCTATTCCTGAGCCTCGCCGCCTGTTCCTTTAGCTCCAAGGCTACGCGGCGCATGCTGCACCAATCTCAAAAAAATGGACCCTACGACCTGGTCGTAGTGCCCGGTGTGCCTTTTGAAAACGGCAGTTGGAGCCAGGTGATGAAAATCAGGATTTTGTGGTCCAAGTATTTGTACGACAAGGGCATTGCCAAAAACGTGATGTACTCGGGCTCCTCGGTGGCTTCACCGTTTACGGAGGCCACCATCATGGCTTTGTACGCGGAAGCCCTGGGCATCCCAAGGGCCAATATTTTCACCGAAACCAAGGCCGAGCACAGCACTGAAAATATTTACTACTCCTACAAACTGGCGCACAAACTCGGGTTCCGGCGCGTCGCCCTGGCTTCCGATCCGTTTCAAACCAAAATGCTGAAAAAATTCACCCGCCGGAAAGTTAGCCCGGACGTCGGGCTGATCCCGATGGTGTTCGATTCTGTGCGCGTGCTGGAGGCCCAGGTACGGGAGCCGCACATCGACCCCATGCCGGCCTTTGTAAAAGAATTTGTCCCGCTCAGCGAACGCGAGAACTTCTGGCAACGCCTTCAGGGCACCCGTGGGCGGCGCCTGGATGCAGAGGCCTACAAATAAAACGCAAAATGTTTTGCCTGCCCGCGGCCCCTGCCTATTTTTGGCCGAAACAAAGCCAAAACCCGCATGCCCGCTGCTCCTCTTCTGCAGGTGTCCAACCTCTTCCTCCGCTACGGCAAGTTTGAAGCACTGAAAGGGATTCATTTTACAGTCCATCCCGGTGAAATTGTCGGGTACCTGGGTCCCAACGGCGCCGGCAAATCATCCACCGTCAAAGTTTTAACCGGATTATTGACGCCTGGCGGCGGCAGTGTCGAAGTTTGTGGCCACAACGTAGCCAACCAAACCCTCGCTGCGCAGGCCTGCATCGGGTATGTGCCCGAAAGCGCGCCGGCTTACTCGCTGCTCACGGGGCTGGAATACCTGTCGCTCGTAGCCGGCTTGTACGACGTGCCTTCCGACAAGGCCGAGGCCAATATTAAAATGCTGATCGAAACCTTCGACATGCAGAAAGTGGCGCCCCGGCTGATCCATACCTATTCGAAAGGGCAGCGGCAAAAGATCGTGTTGTGCGCCGCCCTGCTGCACGAACCCCAGGTGCTCATCCTCGACGAGCCGCTCGACGGACTGGACGTGGACAGCGCCCGAAAAGTGAAGGAAATAGTGACCGGCCTGGCTGCCCGCGGGCGGGCGGTCCTGTTCTGTTCCCATACCCTGGAGATCGTTCAGAAACTCTGTACCCGCATCATTATCCTGAATGAAGGCCGGGTCGTAGCCGACCAACCGACGGAGGAAATCCTCAACCGAAGCCAGGACCACAACCTGGAATCGGTGTTCAGCCAATTGACCAAACCGGACAAGGGCAATACCGATATTCAGCAAGTGATTGCTGCCCTTTGAACGCCCATCAGCCATGTCGACCAAACCTTCACATTTTCGCCTGCTCTTGCGTACGTTCCTGCTCATGGACCTCCGTGGGCAGCACTACGCCCGCGCTACCGGCGCCAAGCCAGGCGAATTGATCCCACCCTTATACTGGGTCATTGGCCAATACCTGTTCATCAGCGCCGTGACGGCCATCGCTCTCTTCGGTCGGGTAGACGTGTTGCCCTACACTTTTGTGATGCTGACCCTTTCGGCCCTGCTTAGTATTTCAGCAGTGGTGGTGGAATTTAATGAAGTGGCGCTCAATTTTACGGATACCCAGGTGATCGGACATATCCCGGTACACCGCCGCGCCTATGCGGCAGCCCGGATCGCCAACCTGATCTTTTACCTGCTGTTGTTTAGTGTGGCCTTGGTCATTTTTCCAGCCATCATTGGAGCGGCGTTGCGCGGTTCCGACTGGAGTTATACCCTGGTGTATGCCTTTGCTGCCTGCTGCGCCAACCTGATTTTTCCCTTGCTGGCCATCTTGCTGTACACCCTCCGTCCGCCGGAGCCAGACAAATCGGATTTCCGCGATGTGATGGCCTGGACGCAGATCGTGCTTGCGTTGGTGGTGTTCTATGGTGCACAAATGATGCTGCGCGATGGGCAACACCGCCTGGAAATGTTTTTAAGTTACCCGCCAGCCTGGATGCACTGGGTGCCCACCTGGTGGCTGGCTCAATGGGTGACAGAAATGGTGCAGGGCAATGCACCCGCCGGTCTGCTTTGGGGAGCGGTTATCGCCTTACTGACGGTAGCCTTGCTGGCCTTTACGTTGTACCGCCTTGCCTCGTTTTACCGGGCGATCCGCACGGGCTACGAGCACCTGAGTGCCGAGCGGACGCCCGCTCCCAGTCGCGGTATTCAACTCCTGAGCGGCTGGCTGGCAAGTGGCCGGGCCCAGCGAAGTTCCGTGCAATTTGTATTGCTGTTGTTGCGGCGCGATCCGGATTTGCGGATGCGGATGCTGCCGCAGGTTGCGACCCTGGCGGCACTGGTCCTGCTTGGCCTGATGACCGGCCAGATGGGCAATCCGTTTGCGGGCGGGGGCAGTACGGCGCAATCGCCGAGTATGGCCATCGCGGTGGTCCAAATCCTCGTGATTTCGGTGCCGATGCTCATGCACAACTTCCTGTACAGCCGCGATTTCGAATCGTCCTGGCTGTTGTGGTCGGCGCCTGCCGGCCCGCGCGGGTCCCTGCACGCGCACAGCGTGCGGCGCGTGGTGCTGTGGCTGGTCGTACTGCCGGTGTGTCTGGTCTTAGGGCTGGTCTTTGCCTGGCGCTGGCAGGACCCGGTTTCAGCCTTGCTGCATCTGGGATTGGGCTGGTTGCAGTGCGTGATCATCAGTTATGTTGCGCTGGAAGGCATTGGATTAAAAGTGCCGTTTAGTGAGCCGCTGGCCAAGGGCGGTTTGAGCGGAAAAGTGGCGCCGCTGTTGGCTGCTGTGGCAACGGGCGCAACCTTTCTTGGGTTTTTGGAATTTTTTGCTGCGCAAAAATTGTTGTACACCGCAATCTTTGCCGTGTTGCTTTTGTGTTTATTTGCTTTTGCAAAATTTAAAGACGGTGGGTCTTTTGTTTTTCAGAAAAATAACCTTTCAAAATCATGAGTGGCGGAACAGTTGCCGATTTCCTGCGCAGTCCGAGAGGTATGCTGGCGCTTTTCGCGTGCACCTTCGCCGGTGCGGTATTACTGGCGGTCGCCGCCGCTTTTAACCGCCCGTTTTTTGAAAAATTTGTTGCGGAAAAATACGGCGTCGTGACGGCACAGGAAGATTCGCTGATGCGGACGACGGACCCTGCGTCTTTTGTCCGAAAAGTACAATTGCTGACGCCCGGCAAACAAACGCGCTTGTACGAAATCTGGATGCAACGACCGGGTAAATACCCGGAGCAAATGCCCGCCTGGATTTTGTCGGGCAACCGGGATACCCTTTTTCAGCGCATCCGGGTCACGCTACTGGCGGGCTCTGCGGTACAGCGGCAAATGGCGGCTTTGTTTTTGTCACGCACCAGGTTGCCGGAAGCAAAAGTCATGCTGCTGGACGAACGAAAACGAGCCTACCGGCGCGATGAACAGGATGTCGTGTCGTACCTGGATGAGCTCCTGCGGACACAATAAACCAATTCTACATATTCACCTTTTTTGTTCACTATAAATGCGATTTACCCTATGAGCGAAGAAAATGAAGAAGGCGGCGGCAGAAGCAATGGCTGGCTTTGGTTCATTCTGATCTACGTGGTTGGCAATGCGATTCTGTATTCCACCACAGGGATTCTGCTGCTCCCCATCCCGCGCAAATAAGGGCTGGGGTTGCCGGAGGCTGCCGGGAAGAAGGGTTTCAGGACATCCGTGCCTGCTATACACCCCCTTCTTTGCGGACAGCCTCCCTTTCTTTCACCGAGATTTACTTTTGAGACGATGTATTGGTTTTCCCCATTGCCGGTGCGCCGCCAGACGGGCGTTTGGCTGCAAGGCGCAACGGCCTGGCTGGGCCGCCTGGATACACCGGGCCAGGTTTTTATGTGGGCCGCTGTGGCGGGTATGTTTCCTTTGTTGCTCAACCTGATCTTTCCATTTCCCATCCAGCAAGGCTTGTCTGCCGTGCTTTTGCTCGCGCTCGCGCTGCGTTTGCTGCTCGACGGGCGCGTCAATACGGCATTGGTGGCTGTGATTACGGCCTTTGTGCTCCATTGTGCGGCGGCCATTGCGCTGGCCCGGTATTTCCCGGCGCTGGTGGCCCCGCTGATGCCGGGCAGCCAGGCCTACTGGGATCAGACGCTGTACTGGATCAAAACGGGTATTGACCCGGAATACGAACTGGCCAACTGGGTGCCCGAGCAACTGGGCCTGGTCGCCGGGATTTCTTTTTTTTCCTTCAGTTCCTTGGGCGCAATTCCGTTTTGGCGGGGCTTTTACGAGGTGGATTGGATGAACTACTACGTAGGGCGTTTGTTGAGTTGTAGTTCGGATGCTTCGGTGGCCTTGGGTGTCGGTTGGCACTGGTGGTCCGTCTGCCGGGGCATTGGGTACACGTTCCTCATTTGTGAGGTGGTGGCTATATCTTTGGAACGCCTGAGCGGCCGGCCGGCAGCATCCGGAAACGGGCGCAGCATCCGGCTCTCTCTGGCCTTTAGTTTTCTGCTTCTGGATTTTATCCTGAAATATTTCACCATGGAAACCGTACGCCAAATACTCTTTCAAAATCTTCAACCATAAGTTGTTATGCAAAAAAGCGATGTGTTTTATTATGTAGGATTTATTGCGGGGGCAGCCCTGACCTCCCTGATTGTGGCTCCGGCGCTGGGACTTACCGGTATTGTTCGCTTGTTGGTAGTGATTGCCGGCGGCGTTGGCGGGGGCGTATTGGGCGAATACACCTACCGCAATTCCAAACGGAAGTAAGCGTCTTACCCGACCGGCAGGCAACAAGGGTTCTCGCGATGTCCACCGCATACGGGTGGCATGGTGCAGCATGGCTCTTGTTGCCTTTTTTGTTTACATCACCCACTTTCGATTTTATCCAGGGGTTGAACGCAACGGTTCTCCACTTTTTTGCACCATGTAATAAAGGTCGCGCAACCTTGCCTGGATTTTCCGGACTATCCATGCGGGGGGTGTTTGCCTGCCGGTTTTCCCCAGCCCTATATTACCCAGTCTGATTCGGACGTTTACTTGTCCAGAAAACACTAAACTGCTTGTCATCCGTATGAAAAAAGTCTGCCTCCCTTTGGCATTTGCCTGTCTGTGCCTGTTATTGTCCTCTGTTCTCTCCGCGCAAACGCCTTCGCGCATCACCATCAAAGGCACCGTTTTTGACACCTCCGGCGCGGAAATCCCGTTTGCCACGGTGATGTTGCTCAACCCGAAGGATACCACGCTGGTCAATTTTTCGCGAAGCGATGAAAAGGGCGTTTTTTCGTTTAAAAACGTAAAAAACTCCCCTTACCTTTTTAAAATCTCCTACATCGGCTACATTCCGTACACCCAGGCGCTTGCAACCTCGCCCACGGAAGTCAATGACCTGGGCATCGTCCGGATCAAACCGATTACCCAGGAGTTGATGGAAGTCGTCATCCGAACCGCCAAAGCGCCCCTGCGAATACGGGGCGATACGATCGAATATGATGCTACCACCTTCAAAGTGCCACCCGGCTCCACGGTGGAGGATTTGTTGCGGCGCCTGCCCGGCATTGAAGTGGACGCGGATGGCAACATTCGCGCCCAGGGGAAAGACGTGCAGCGGGTATATGTGGACGGAAAAACGTTTTTTGGGGACGACCCCAAAAGCGCCACCAAAAACCTGGGCGCCGAAACCATCTCCAAGGTGCAGGTGTACGATGAAAAATCCGAGCAGGCCAAACTGACCGGCGTGGAGGATGGCAAAAAAGAAAAAACCATGAACCTGGAACTCAAGGAGGAGTTTAAAAAAGGCTCCTTCGGGAAGATTACCGGCGCAATCGGCACCGAAGACCGATGGGCCCTGCGCGGCAACTACAACCGGTTCAATACCAAACAACAACTGTCGTTCATTGCCTTTGCCAACAACATCAACCAGACGGGTGTCAATTGGGAAGATTACGGCGAATTCAAAGGCCAGAACACGTTCAATGACAACGATAACGGCGATTTCGGATTTGGCAGCAACCGACGAGGCTGGTACTACTTTAGCGGCGACGACTCTCCTCTCAATAATTTTGATGGCCGGGGTTTTACCAAAAACTACGGCGGCGGCACGAATTACAATTTTGACAACAAAAAATCCAAGTTCAATATCAGTTATTTCTACAACGAATCCACCCTGAACCTCGACCAGTATTCGTTCCGCGAAACCTTCCTGTCCGATAATTCTTTTACCAACACCGATACCGTAACCCAACTCGACTTTCGGGGCAGCCACAGCATCAGCACCCGGCTGGAACAGGAAATCGACTCGAACGATATTGTCATCATCAAGGCCAACATGCGCCTGGGCAGCAATACGTCCGACAACCGGCAAGGCCAGTTGTTTGCCGAATCTGGCATGCCGCCAACCAACAGTCTTGAACTGAACAACAACACGGAACTCAGTTCCTGGCGCCTGTCCGGGACCGCCATTTACCGCCATCGCTTTAAAAAGAAAGGCCGGTCCATTGCCGGCAGCGCCGGCTACAACGGCAGCAGCTCCGATGGCACAGAAAATATTTTTTCGCTGAATCGCTTTTTTCAGGCCACTACACTGACCGAGCAAATCCGCCAACTCAACAACAACGACAACCAAACCCAGCAACTCAAAGCAAGTTTGTTGTTCACCGAACCCCTCCACAAAAAATGGTTCTGGGAGACGTTTTACAATTTTAGTCAAACCGACAACAAGGTCAACCGCCAGGTGCTCAATCCGGAAATCAACAACGAACGCATCGACAACCTGAGTATTTTTTACGATTTCAATGTGCTCTACAACCGCCTGGGCTCGGATGTCCGGTACTCCTACGAAGGCGTGAATATTGCCGTTGGCCTCGCCGCGCAACAATTGCAACTCGACGGAAAATACGCCATCGACGAAAACCTGCCCTTGCTGACCGACCCGATCCGGCGCAATTTTACCAACCTGATCCCTAACCTCGATTTTTCCTGGCAATTGCCCAACAACATGTGGCTCGGCCTCAACTACGGCTACGGCGTCGAAGAACCCCGCCTGAACGACCTGCAACCGGTGCCCAACGTCAACAACCCGGCGTTCCGCACAGAAGGCAACCCCAACCTGGTGCCGCAACGCTCGCACGACGTGTCCGGCAATTTCAACTACTGGAATGCGGCCTCGTTTGCCAACGTGGGAATAGGCATGGGCGCCAATTTTTTTGACAACAACATTGTGTACAACCAGACCATCGAGGTGATTGACAGCGTGGGCATCCGGACAACCACCCGGCCGGATAACGTGTCGGGCGGTCAAAACTTCTATACCTACCTGTGGTCGAGTTTCCCGATTATCAAAACCAAACTGACCTTTGATGTCAATGGCAATATCAACGCCAACCGCTCGCCCTCCTTTGTCAATGGCGTTGAAAATGAAACCCGAAGCAATGGCTACCAGGTTCAAGCCGGCTTGAACCTGACACCCAATCCCAAACTGATTGTGGGCCTTGATGGCAGCCTGGGTTTTAATAAAATCACCTATTCCATCCAGGAAAGCCAGAACCAGAACATACAAAACCATAGTGTGGACGCCTCCATCAAATGGCAATTTGCGGCCAAAACATTCCTGGAAAGCAACCTGAACTACAGTGTCTTCCGGAACGACCGCTTCGGCTTCAACCAGGAAGTGCCCATCTGGAATGCCTCTGTGCGGCGTTTACTGGGCAAAAACAACCGCCTGGAAGTACGCCTCGCCGCTTTTGACTTGCTCAACAAAAAGGTGAGCATCACCCAAACCGGTACGGCCAACTATGTCATCCGAAACGTAGCCAGTACGCTGGCCCGGTACTACATGCTTAGCCTGAGTTACAACATGCGCGGCTACGAAGACAAACTCAAGAAAAACGGCTGGTGGTAAGTACTGCCCGCTTCCAAAACGATACCTCACTTATTCAACGCACCATTTTACATATGAGACTTCATCCCGTTTCATTTTTTAGTTTGTTTTTTGCCCTGCTGTTTATGGCGCCTGCCCCGGGCTTTGCCCAGGAATTGGAAGGCCGGATCCGGTATCTCGTAACCCACGACTGGAGTAAAAAATTTGCCGCTGTCGATTATATTTCCAAACAGGCGCGCGAACGAAACGCCTACATGTGGGGCAATCGCTCGGAGTGGAAGGTGTACACCGAAATGTTTATTACCCCGACGCAAACCAAATACCAGGATGCGGAAGAAAAAGCCGAGCCCGAAGACGAGGGATATTCCTGGCGCAAAGAAGAGTTTATGGTCCAGCGCAATTTCGAGACACAAACCAACTACGAAGTTTTTACCATGCTGGGCAAAAAATACCTGCTCCAGGATTCTATTCACGGGCAGGACTGGAAAATCCTGAACGACATGAAAGAGGTGGCCGGCCATGTGTGCATGAATGCATTTTGGGAGGACACGTTGAAGATGCAAAAGGTATCCGCCTGGTTTGCCCTGGATATCCCCGTCAGCAGCGGACCCGAACGGTTTTGCGGCTTGCCAGGCTTGATCCTGGAGGTAGACGTGAACGACGGCGGCATGATCATCACCGCAGACAAAATCGAAACCCGCCAACTGACGAGCGAACTGGATTTGCCAAAGAAAAGCAAAGGCAAAAAAATCACGGAGGCCGAGTTTCGCAGTCTCTTGAAAAAACACGTCGACGAAAAACGAAAGGCCGAAGAACCGCCGTTTTGGGGCGTTCGATACTAGGCAGGATTTAACTTTGAACCGCAGAGGGCAGGTAAAGCCGATTAGATCTATGGATTATACTTCGATATTGGATATTCGGTGTTCGACATTCCATGACGTTTTTACTTTGAAAAATGTCGAATACCGAACACCGAATATCCAATATCGAAGTATCAAAGCCCGGAGATAATCGCCCCGACGGTGGGCAGGTAAAGCTCCCCACAAGACCGTAGTACTCTACCTGCCCTACGCGGTTCAAATTACCTGAAAATTTCCACATACCCGCTCAACACTTTTCCATCCGGCTCCGGCTTGAAAAAGTAAAAATAGGTACCGTCCGGCACGTTTTTGCCGGCCTCGCCGTGCAGGGTACCCTGCCAGGCTTTGGTCGGGTCATTGGCATACGAGACCGCCTCAAAGACCTTGTCGCCCCACTGGTTGTAAATGGTCAACTGATTGTCCGGGTAGGCGCCGGAGTCCAGGCAGGGTATTTCAAAATAATCATTAACGCCGTCGCCGTTGGGCGTAATCACGTTGGGCACATACGAACAGATGCTGTCGCGAATGCGAATATTCACCGAGGCCAGGTCACAGAGCTCAGGGCAGGCCGCCGAACACAATCGGTAGTTGAAAGACACATTGCCGTTGCCCGGGCCAGCCAGATAACTGAAGTTTCCATTCATCCCGGGGGTAAGTCCGTCCAGGCTGCTGACGGCCGTCACCAGCGCATCGCCAGACAAGTACACGTCGTTCAACAGCACGTTAAACGCCAGCAACTGCGAAGGTTCAGCAATAAAATCGAGGTCGTCGAAGGCCTCCGGTTGTATGGCCAGTTGAACAAGAGCCGAATCCGGCGGCGCGGCACAGCCATTGATCGTGGCTTGCAAATGGTAATATCCTGTGCTCAGATTGTTGTTGAAAACGACTTGCAGGGTGTTGCTGCCGGTCATGCTGACCAAGGGGCCGAACCAATTATAACTGGCGCCCGGGATCAAAGGAGCACTTAGCGTAACGGTGTCGCCCACACAGGCAATCGGTCGGTCAACTGTAATTTCTACCGCAGCCAAGGGTAAAATCTGAATGTCTACACTACAATCAGCCGTATTTCCGGAGGCGTCTGTAGCCCGGTACAGCAGCACGTGTTTGCCCAGTGGCAACAAACTGCCGGCTGGTGCGCCGGAAACCAGGTCAACCACCGCCTGCCCGCAATCGTCGGTGGCAGCAGGCGACGTGAAACTGACTTCGAGACTGGTACAACCGGCATCGGGCTCCGCTACCTCGATAAACTGATCGGGGTCCTGCAACACCTCGCCAGACAAGGTAATCCGGATGGGAGAAGCCGGACAATCCAATACGGGCGCCTTGTTTTCAAGTACTGAAACACTAAACGTGGCTGTTGCAAAATTGCCAAAACTGTCGGTGGCCGTGTATTCCACCACCGTGATGCCCGCAGGAAAGGTATCGCCGGGCGTAGCCGTAGCCGTCAGCGTGGCAGGGCCGCAAAAGCCCACCGGCACCGGAGGTACCCAAAAAGCCACCGCCTCGCAACTAGTGAAACTGAGGTTGGCCGGGATGTTGTCCAAGCCGGCGCCAATTCCATTGATCTGGACTTCAAATTTGCAGGTATCTGCATTGCCATAGGCGTCTTGCGCAAAAATAAGCACCACCGTTTGCCCTACGGAAAACGTGTCGCCAGGCATATTGGTCGCAATAACCTGCGGATCAACCGTGCAGTTGTCGCTGGCTGTGGGCATTAGCCAATTATACGCCACGCCACAATTGCCGCCGCTGGCAAATACAGTGTCTTTCGGACAGCCGGACAGCACCGGCGGCACCTGATCGATGACCGAAATACTGAACGAACACGTACTCTCGTTGCCCGCAGCATCCAAAGCCGTGTAAACGACCGTTTGAATGCCCGGACCAAAGGTGTCGCCCGATGCCGCACTGCCACTGACCGTTACGGCCGAGCAATTGTCGGTGGCGCTGGGCTCCGTCCAGGTAGCCACGGTATCGCAAGCCGTTACCGGCAAAGGCAATACCTGGTCACTTGGGCAAATACTCAGCACCGGCGGCACGGTTTCCGTAACGAGTACCACAAAACTACAGGTAGCCGTATTGCCCGCGGCATCGGTAGCCAGGTATTCCACCTGGGTGCTGCCCGCCGGAAAGGAATGCCCGGACGGAAATGTACTACTGACCGTAAGCGCCAGGGCGCCGCAGTTGTCGGCGACAAACGGAGCCATCCAATTCACTACAGCCGAGCAGGCATTGGGAAGGAGATCGGTGCTCACATCGGGCGGGCAGTTGCTGATACTCGGGGCAATACTGTCCTGTACCGTTATTGCAAACGAACACGTGGCGGAGTTGCCAGACATATCGCTCGCTGTAAACGTGACAATGTGCGCACCTATCCCCAACAAGGTTCCCGGCGCCGTATCGGCGCTTAGTGTTACGGTATCCTGACTGCATGCATCTGTCGCCGAGGGCGCCTGCCAGGTGGCGGCCAGTTCGCAGGTGTTGGCCGGCACATACAGCACCTGGCTGGCCGGGCAATTGAACAGGACCGGCGGAATGGTTTCCAGGACACTGACCTGAACCGAGCAGGTCGAACTGTTTCCGTTGTTGTCCAGAACCAGGTAGGTCACGGTCGTTTGACCGACCGGGAACACATCGCCGGTAAAATCGGAAGCGAGCGCGCCGATACCGCTGCACAAATCGATGATGGTCGGAATGGGCAAGGCATACACGGCCTCGCATTCGTTGCCGTTGGCAGTTACAGTAATATTCGGCGGGCAGGTAGCGATTGGCGGTTCCTGATCGCTGAGGCTGGCGGTTCCGGCAATAAACACTGTAGTGACGGGGCTGCCTGCCGGGTCCAAAATTTCACGAACCACCGGTAAATCACTAAACTGAATGCCGGAAAATGCCCCGTATCCGGCAAGGTTGGAAAAATACAATCGAAACAACACCGAACCATCCGGCAAACTGCTGCCGGCCACCGGATCCGGAGAAATCCAATTGAAAACCAGGTTGCCATCTGTACTCTGGTTGAGCGCAAAATTGTTGCCATCAATGGGCAATGTCGAGTTGAATTGGCCCACTGAATCCAATTGGAGCACCTGAGGGTCCCAACGCATGGACCATTGTACGGAGCCCAATCCATTGAAATGCAAACACGATACGTCGATTTCAAAATATTGGTCGCATTGGCTGGTATCGCTGCTGGCCACCAAAACCAAATCGCTGGGGCCCGCCGTTTGAATCGAAACCGTTGTACTACAGGTACTGGAATTGCCAGCCATATCGGTTGCCAGGTAGTTTAGTACGGTATTGCCCGGCTGGAAAGCGGCATTGCTGGCGTCAAATTGACCGGTAAGCGGCGACGCCGCAGTGGTAGCACCCGATAACACATACGATACGTCCTCCATCATGCAATTGTCGCTGAACACAGCACTGAGATCCAGGCCAGTAACCGGCCCGCCGCCGGGCGCCACAAACAAGTTGACAGGCATCGGGCAACTCAGGGCCGGACCAGTTGAATCGACCACCGTGATCGTGAAACTGCACTCAGCAGTATTGCCGGAGTCATCTTCGGCGGTGAACGTCACCTGCGTTTGCCCCAGGGGCAAAAATTGTCCGGGCGGAATATTTGAACTGACCGCAACATCCGGGTCGCATTTGTCGGTGGCTACGGGTACCAGCCAGCCGGTATTGGCCCCGCAGGTGTCCGGCGCGGCCGCCACCACCACATCTACCGGACAAAGGGTAAAGGCCGGCGGTTTGTTTTCTTTGACGGTAACCGTAAACGAACAATAGCCGGTGTTCCCCGAAATATCGGTGGCCGTGTAAATCACCTGCGTAACGCCGACCGGAAAGGTATCGCCCGGGAAATAGTTTTGATCAAACACCAGGTCGTTCGGATTGCAATCAT
Organism: Saprospiraceae bacterium; assembly: GCA_020846655.1. Classification (GTDB taxonomy): domain Bacteria; phylum Bacteroidota; class Bacteroidia; order Chitinophagales; family Saprospiraceae; genus M3007. Next base: position 30,895 of record JADLDL010000003.1, read on the forward strand.
CCGTGGCATTGGGCGGCGGCCAACTTACAATCCGGCCACAAACAATTCCCGGAATGGTTACGCTCAGGCTACCCGGGCAATTGAAAAATTGCGGCGGAATTGGCTCCAGCACGGTTACCCGCATTTCACAGCTCGAACTATTGCCCAACCCATCGGTGGCGGTATACGTCACCAGGGTGGTTCCGGCAGGATATTCGGTATCCGGATGATCGGAGAGCAGGCTGCTGACGCCGCTGCAATAGTCTACCGCCAGCGCGGCAGGCGCCGTGTATTGGGCGGTACAGAAAAA
>JADLDL010000004.1 GCA_020846655.1 Saprospiraceae bacterium
CGATATTCTGCGGTTCGATATTCGATATTCCAACGTAGTTGGCTTAAAAAATATCGAATATCGAACCGCAGAATATCGAATGTCGAAGTAAAAAAAGCGCCTTCAAACGTTTAAGTTGATGGCTATGCCCTACCAGCCACACACCAGCCGCCGGAGCGGTTCACACCAGGTGACGCCCAGGATGGATTTGACGGCGTTGAAATCGGCGCAGGCCTCGTCCCGCCGGTTGAGCGAGAGCAGGGCAGAGCCCCGGTAGTAGAGCAATTCCGTGTTGTTGGGGTGGAGGCTAAGCGCCTGGTTCCATTTTTCAATGGCTTTTTCGTGCTCGTTCTGGTTGGAAAAGGCGGCGCCTTCATCGGCCAGGAGCATGGCCTGGTCAAAACGTTCGTTGGCGCTGGCGCAGCCGGCGCGCTCGGATTTGAACAAGGTGCGCAGGGGTAGGGTAGTGGTGACGGGCTGGTTTTGGTAGCCGGCCGGAATCCAAAGGCCTTTGGAACGGTTGACCAATTGCAGGGCCTGCCATTGGAAATCCATGCCCAGGTTGTTGTAGTCCAATTGGTTATCCACTTCGATAGAGCCGTCTTTTCGAATCAAAAGGGCCATTTCGATGATGCCGGTTTTGCAACTGTCCAGGTAAGAAACCGGGTATTCCAGCCGGTTGAGGACAAAAGACGTCAGGGAGTCCATACCGCCCCTGAACCCGGGCTGGGTATCGATGTTGGTATAAATCGTATCGCCGCTGGAGCCGATGTAGTAGGGGAGTGCTTCCTGCAGGCGAAACCGCAGCGGCAGGGCTTGCCGCATCCGCACGGGTTTGCCGGCCACCAGGGCCGGCCGCCAGCGCAAGCCGGCCTGGTCCAGGGCAGACAGCACCCGGATGGCTTCGGGGCCGCAGCCGCCGCCGATATCTTTCAGGGTCTTGAGGTTGCTGATTTTACCGTCGCGCTCCACCACAAACGTGGTCACCACGGTGCCTTCGATATTTTGCTGACGGGCATCTTCCGGGTATTGGATGTTTTTGGCAATAATGGCCAGCAGTTGGCTTTCCGCGCACTGGCGGATGCTGTCTTCCGGCCAATTGGGGTGTTGTGCCGGCTGGCAGCGGGCCAGCAAGGGCAAGGGAAGGCTTTCGGCTACTTCGTAAATGGTAGTGTCAACAGGACCGGATTGGGCCAGGAGCGCGGTTCCGCAGCAAAACAGCAGCGCGCCGATCAGAACAGTATTTTTCATCGATGGCATAAGTATGCGGCAAAGGTAACAGTCTCTTGCAGGCACTGAAAAAAAAGTCCTGCCGCGTTGGGCAGGACTTCTTCCGACAACATCGAAAACAAAACACCGGGCCAACTGCCGGGTGGTATGCGCAGGATGCTAAGCGGGTTAACGGGAAGTGGCAATCCGAATGGTGCCGTTTTTAATTTTAATTGTAACTGGAATGTTCATAAGCTGCTGCAATTTGATGAAAAATACAAGTTGGAAGGGCAGCTTTTGGGGGGCGGAACGCAGGTCTTCCGGTTGGACCTTTACCTTAATTTCTGTATTTTTTAACTCCGGGGGTTGTCGCGAAGGAAATTGTCGCGTACTTTTGGGGCTTCGAGATAAAAATCCTTTTTTCTTCGCCATAAGGAATCCCCCCTCAAATTATGGCATCCTACTCATTTTAATCCCATGCGCATTTCCTTTATGGAATGGGGGCCGGCTGTCAGGGCTGGCCTTTTTTCATTTGTGTTTTTAACTTTGCGTATGCAGGAAGTTACTTTGTTAAAAACAACTCCCTGCATTCGCTTCCGCTAAAGTTGAAATCCCATGAACATATCCGAACGGCCACCCCTTTCGCGTTTGAAAGAAACCTTTGTCGTTCTGATGTAGCAAAGGTGCGCAAGGTTCTTGGTTGTGCCAATAACAAATTTAGGCACTTGTGAGAACCTGTTTTACTATAACTTGTGATTGATTTTTGTTTAAACGATTGATAGTAAGTAGTTTGTCTTTCTTTATTTTTCGTTTTTTGTTGGCGCGTTGTGAATTTTATATTTTGAGTTTTCTTCAAAACCAATTTATTTTTGACGCAAACCGATCAGCAAAATGCCGAAACCGGGCTTGGGGCCACCTTAGCCTTTGGTTGCGGCTACCCATCTTGACCTTAATTTTTTCCGAATCGATATGAAGAACCTCCTGATTATTGGCGCCGGGCGCTCGGCCACTGCACTGATTAACTATATTCTGGACCAGGCTCGCCAACACAATTTTTTCATTACCGTCGCTGACGCAGATATTAACCTGGCGCAGCGGAAGGTTGGCAATAGCCCCAACGCCCGGGCCATCTGGCTGGATGCATCGAAGCCCAACGACAGAAAGGACGTCATCAACCGGCATGATGTGGTCGTTTCCCTGCTCCCGCCGCAAATGCACCTGGAACTTGCGCAGGATTGCATCACCCTGGGCAAGCATATGGTGACGGCCAGTTACGTATCCAAACAGGTGTTCCGCCTGGGCGATGAGGCGCGGCAGCGCGCCCTGGTGTTTATGAACGAACTGGGCCTCGACCCGGGTATCGACCACATGAGCGCCATGCAGCGCATTCACCAGATTCAGAAAAAGGGCGGCAAAATCACCGCATTTTATTCATACACCGGCGGTTTGATCGCCCCGGAAAGCGACACCAACCCCTGGCACTACAAGTTCAGTTGGAACCCCCGCAACGTGGTACTGGCCGGCCAAGGCACGGCGCAGTTCCTCGAAGAAGGCAAGTTGAAATACATTCCCTACCGGCGCCTGTTTCGCCAATACCGCATCGTCAATATTCCCGGCCAGGGCGAATGGGAAGTGTACGCCAACCGCGATTCGCTGCTGTACCGCGATGCCTATGGCCTCAAAGACGTGAAAACGCTGTTCCGGGGCACCATCCGGCACCGCGGCTTTTGTGATGCCTGGAATGCGCTGGTTCGCATCGGACTCACCGACGCAACCTTTCCCATCGTCGATTCCGACCAACTGACCTACCACGACCTGATGGAGGCCTTTCTCGGGATCAGCCAGCACACCGGATCGGTCAAAGACCGGATGGCTAAACTCATCGAAGTGGAGCCGGACAGCGAAGTCATCCAAAAACTGGAATGGCTCGGGCTGTTCAGCAAACGCCGGATCAAGGTGCAAAACGCAACGCCTTCTTTGATTCTCGAACAATTGCTGCTCGAAAAATGGGCCCTTGAACCCAATGACAAAGACATGGTCATCATGCAGCACGTGTTTGAATACGAAATCAACCGCAAAAAGCACAAATTGACCTCCACCCTGACCATGAAAGGCACGGACAGCAACGATACGGCCATGTCGCGGCTGGTTGGCTTGCCGCTCGGTATTTTTGTGAAACTGCTGCTCCTGGGCAAAATTTCCACCACCGGCGTGAACATCCCCACCATGCCCGAAGTGTACGAGCCGGTGATGCAGGAACTGGAGACCTATGGCGTAAAATTCACGGAAATCGAAGAATAACCCGAGGCGCCTATTCCTGCTGCAAACTGCCCAGGATTTCAATCAAAACCTGATTCAGGTGTTCAATGGCCGGCCCGAGTTGCCAGGCTGCCCGATTTCTGGATTCTACATAGTTGGAAATGCCCCGGATTTCCAGAAACGGGATATTCGCCAGCAGGCAGGCGTAAAAAAACGCAGCGCCTTCCATGCTTTCCACTTGTGCGTCCGGATACTGGTGCTGAATCGAGTCGATCGAGGGCTGGTGCCCATGCACGCGGTTGACGCTCAGGCCATGCACGGCCGGCAAAAAACGACCCAGTGTGCTGGCAGGGTTGTGCAACTGGCCGTTGATAAACGGCGGTTCCGAAGGCTCCAGCAGCCCCAGTTGGAACAGATCCGTAAACTGTCCGGTAGCCTCTTCCACACCGAGGTCGCCAAAACGCTCGGTACTAACTTGTACCACATCGCCCAACGATAAGGAACGGTCAAACGCCCCGGCCACACCGGCATTGAGCGCCCAGTCGGGCGTGTGCAAGGCCAGGAGACGTCCCAGTTGCCAGGCGGTAGCCACCGAGCCCACGCCGGTCAGCAGGAGGCGGACAGACAAGCCGTTGCGGTGGAACACGCCAGTCTCGTCCTGTTGGAAATGCTTGTTCAAATATACCATCAGGGGGGCTACTTCAAAAGGCGTTGCCGAAACGAGCAGGACGTTCATATCAATTTTTTGCGGTGAATGTAAAACAGGATTCGGTGTTGGCGGTAGCGGAAAAGTTTTCACCCGGCCAGGGTACCAAGGACAGGCCTAAGTCGCAGTACCTTTCCGTCCTGAAAAATCCGACCTATGCGAAGAGAATGGTTTGAAGATTGGTTTGATTCGCCGTATTACCATATCCTGTACCAAAGCCATGACGAGCTGGAGGCCAGGAAGTTTATCGACTTGTTGTTGCAAGTGCTTTCCCTGGCACCGGACGCCAGGGTGCTGGATCTGGCTTGTGGCAAAGGGCGGCACGCCCGCTACCTGATGGAAAAAGGCTTTGATGTAACCGGGCTGGATATTGCTGCTTCCAATATTGCACATGCCCGTCAATTTGAAAACGATCGCTTGAGTTTCTACCGGCAGGATATGCGGCGCCCGTTCCGGTACAATTATTTTGATGCTATTGTGAATATGTTTACCAGTTTTGGGTACTTCCAGTCGGATAAGGATCATTTCAACACCTTAAAAAACATCCAGCAGGGGCTAAACAGCAAAGGTGTTTTTTTCCTTGATTTTTTTAACGCTCAGTCTGTTCGAGAAAACATGGTCCGCCACGAAGTCAAATTTTTGGGCGGGGTTGAGTTTCAGGTGACCAAAACGATCCGAAAAGACCATGTGTTCAAGCGGGTCGAGTTTGAAGCGGGCGGGCGGCATTTTGTTTTTCACGAACGGGTGCGCTTGTTTGAGTTGGCAGATTTTCAGGCACTGTTCAAAGCGGCCGGTTTGCGGATTCAGCAGACCTTTGGCGGATACAACCTGGAACCTTTTCAGGCTTCAGGATCCAAACGACTTCTACTTATTGCAGATAAAACGGCTTGATATGGCTTGGTGGCAAACCTTGGATTTTGAAATTTTTTCCTGGATAAATGGCGGCCTGGGCAACCCGGTTTTTGATGCTGTACTGCCTTTGGTGCGGGAAAAATGGTTTTGGGCGCCCCTCTACCTGTTTCTGATCGCATTTGCCATTCAAAATTATTCAGCCTCCAAAGCCCTTGCTTTTTTACTGGGCCTGGCGCTGGTCATCGCGCTGTCGGATTTTACGAGCAGTACCCTGATCAAGAAAAATGTGCAACGCCTGCGCCCCTGTAATGATCCCCAAGTGGCTCATCTCGTCCACCTGAGGCTACCTGCTTGTGGCAGCGGCTACAGTTTTACCTCCTCGCATGCGGCCAATCATTTTGCGGTGGCCACTTTTGTGGTAGCCGTTTTGGGGACTAGCCTGGCCAGTTGGGCGCCGGTAGCGCTTTACGGCTGGGCATTTCTGATTGCATTTTCCCAGGTGTACGTGGGGGTTCACTATCCGGGGGATGTTTTTTTCGGGAGCCTGCTGGGGATTGGGATCGGTCGCTGGACCTTTTTTTGGTTTAACCGGCGCGGGTACTTGCCTTCAGGGAAATAAAAAACGGGAAAGAGCAGTGCCGCTCTTTCCCGTTTTTTATGGAAAACTGATTGAGTATCAACGGTTGTTCAGGGTGAATTTCTGAACAATATCAACGATCCGGCTCAGAATAGCCACATCCGGAACGGGGATTTGCGGTTTTGCTTCCTGGTCGTCTTCAACCATCACGGGTTGTGATTTTAGTTGATCCTTTGCACAGGCCTGCGTAGAGTAGGCGGCGTGCATATTGACGTACAGGAAAGAAAAAAGGCTAAATGCAATCAACCCAATGAGCAAATATTTAGGAAGTAATTTGTTTTTCATGGCGCTCCATTTAATGATGGCCTAAAGTAAGGGTTTTTCTATGATGTGTCGAAAATATCCGACAGACAAATCGCCCTAACTGACAAATAGAGCAGAAAAAGGTTGCAAACTGCAAAAAGATTAACAAAAAAACCCGGTTGGTATTACACCTACCGGGTTCGTATCGTCAAACCAAAAATCAATCAGTCTTATTGTTTGAGACCGCCATTGCCAGCCGGTACGCTTTCTTGCGTAGCGGGTGCTTTCACCTCACCTTTGATGGTCAGCATGCGGGTCTCGGTGGTTTCGTTGGTCGTGATGGTCACCGTTTTGGTGAACGCGCCAACGCGCTGGGTGTCGTAACGTACTTCGATCACATTGCTTTCGCCGGGCATGATGGGTTCTTTCGGGTAGGTCGGAACCGTGCAGCCGCAGGAGCCTTTAGCCGTTTTGATGATCAGCGGCTCGTTGCCGGTGTTCGTGAACTTGAACTTGCGCAATGGGTCGGCACCTTTGTCGACATTACCATAGTCAACAGTGGTTTGCTCAAACGTCATTACGGGACCATTTACAGCTTGTGCATTGGCATAGAAAGCGCCTACAAGTGCGAACGCAAGGATGGCGAGGACTTTTTTCATTAGAAAGAAGAATAGTTTGTGAAAGGAATAATTCTGTTCTTGTCAATTGTTGAGACAAAAGTATGTCCCCCGTCCCTACCCCCAAATAGCTGGGCTGTTAACGATGTCCAAACAAAAGCAAATCCTTTTTTAAGAGGTCAAAAACAAGGCAAAATCAATGCCTGGCGGCAAATACCTGCTCATAAATCCGCTGCAAAAACTGCTTGTCGTCCGTCACAATTTCGGCTTTACCGGGCAGTTGTTGCTCAAATGGAATATCCCGTTGATAACTTGTTGTTAGCCCATCCGGCAGCGAAACAATGATGGAATAGGCATTGTCTTTCGGCACCAGCGATTTGGAAACCACGATGCCCCGGATCGTGCCGAACTCGTAGTACGGATAACTATCCAGTTTCAGGATGACCCGCTGGCTGGGCCGCACCTTGCCGCTGCCGGCAGTGGGCAAGGTCAGGCGCCCGATAATTTTGCCCGTATTGGGCGGAACGACGGCCAGCACCTGCTCGCCTTGCTTTACATACTGGTTTTCGCTGAAGAACGCTGCGTTGAGCGATACTTTGCCATCAATGGGGGCAATGAGCAGGTAGCTTTGTTTCCACTTATCCAAACTGGCCCGCAACGCATTTAAACTTTGGCGCAGGCGGCCGGCACTGGAGGCAGCGTCTTCTTTTTCGTCGAACGAAACGTCGTTTTTGTTTTTTCGAAGGCTGATGATCTCGTTTTGCTTCCGGATGATGTTGTCCTCCAGGGCATCGTATTGCCGTTCCAGGTCATTCACCCGCTGCCGTTCGCGCTCAAAATCCAGTTCGGCAATGGCGCCGTCGTTCAACAACCTTTTTTGCCGCATCAGAAATTCCCGCGCGGTAATCAATTGATCTTTTAACCGCCGTTTGGAGTTTTGATCAACGGCGATGCTGTTTTCCAGTTTTTCAATTTGGCTGTTGAAGGAGGAAATGCTTTTGCGTACCGACGAACTTTTGTCGCCCTGCCCAAACCGGTACCGCTCCACGTCTTGCACAAAGGTGGAATAGTCGGCCTGCACATCGCCGATTTCCAGGTTGTCCAGCAGGGCAATGCTGTTCAGGTTATCAATTTGGGCGTGCCAGCGGAGGGTTGCCGAATCCAGGTGCTGAATATCTGCATACCGCGCAGTGCTTTGCAACACAGCGAGCACCTTTCCCGCTTGTACGTCATCCCGGTCGTGGACCAACAAGCGGGTAATGTGGCCGTCGGTTCGGGCAAATACCTCTACTGGTGGCGTGGCGGTGGTAATCACCACTTTGGCCTCGATCACATCGGGGTAACTGATCATGGCGGCTACCCCCAACAAGGCTGCAAAACACAGCAAAACAATCATGGTTCCCCAACTGACCAGCCAACCGGGGGGCGTACCGAGAATCTCCTGGACTTCTTCGGAGCGGAGTTCGACGTATTCGCGTTCTTCCATAAGTTAAAGGCCGAGTTCCAATTGATTTTTGACCAGGTGATAATATGGCCCGCGGTTGTAGGTCAGTTCGTCGTGCGTGCCCTGCTCCACAACTTCGCCTTTTTCCAGCACGACTATATTATCAGCGTTGCGCACGGTACTGAGCCGGTGGGCGACAATGATGACGGTTTTGTTGCGGAACACATGCTCCAGGTTGTGCATAATGACGCGTTCGTTGTAGGCGTCCAGGGCATTGGTGGCTTCGTCGAAGAAAATGTAGTCCGGGTTTTTGTACACAGCCCGGGCAATCAGAATCCGTTGTTTTTGCCCCTGGCTCAGGCCTACGCCGTCCTGGCCGATTTTGGTGTTGTAGCCCAAGGGCAAGGACTCGATGAAGGTCTGGATGTTGGCTACTTTGGCGGCATAGAGCAGGCGCCGGCGGTCGATTTGATCTTCGCCAAGCGAAATATTGCGGGCAATCGTATCCGAAAAGATAAAGCCATCCTGCATCACCACGCCGCAGTGGCTCCGCCAGAGTTTGTGGTCGATGTTAGCCAGGTTAATGTCGCCCAGCCGGACACTGCCGTCGGTCGGCTGGTAAAAATTGAGCAACAATTTGACGAGCGTAGTTTTGCCGCTGCCGCTGCTGCCCACAATTGCCGTGACCTTGCCCTCCGGAAACGTGAGCCGAACGTTTTGCAACACCCAGGGGTCGTGCGGCCCGCCGTAGCGGAAAGACAAATTTTCCATCACCAAATCACCATTGGCCGGCAATACCGTCACTTTTGCGTTGTCCAGCGGATCTTCATCCGGCTTCAGGTGAATTTCGTTCATGCGTTCGAGGCTGATCTTGGCCTCCTGCGCCGCCAGGATGAATTGCACCAGCGATTCCAGCGGCGCATTCATGTGGCCAATGATATATTGGACGGCCAACATCATACCCAGCGACATATTGCCGTGGATGACTGCCGTGGCCGCCGTCACCGAAATCAGGATGTTTTTACCCTCATTAATAAACGCGGCGCCGGCGCGCTGCATCTGGTCGGTGGCCAGGTATTCCACATTGATCCGGAACAATTTCGCCTGAATGCGCTCCCAGGACCAGCGTTTCTGGCGCTCGGCATTGTGCAATTTGATCTCCTGCATGCCATTGACGAGTTGGATCAAGGCATTTTGGTTGTCGGCCATCTGCTCAAAGCGCCGGTAATCAAGGGCGCGGCGGCGTTGCATGAACAGAGCCACCCAGCCGAAATACAGCAACGCGGCGACAAAAAAGATGACGAAAATCCAGACGTTGTAGAACAGCAGCACCAGGCCAAAGACGCCCAGGCTGACGACCGAAAAAAGCGTGATCAGCGACGAAGAGGTGAGAAAACGCTCCACCCGCTCGTTGTCGTAAATGCGTTGCAGCAGGTCGCCGGTCATCTTGGAATCGAAAAAGGCCATCGGCAGCCGCATCAGTTTGATCAGGAAATCGGACACCAAATTGATGTTAACGCGGGTGCCGATGTGCAGCAAAATCCAGCCACGGATAAACTCCACCGAGACCTGGCTGAAAAACAACATGCCTTGCGCCGCCAGGATCAGGTACACAAAGTCTTTGTCGGCCAGTTGTACGCCTTTGTCTACCAGCGCCTGCATGAGAAACGGAAACACCAACTGCACCGCGCTGCCCAGGATGAGGCCCAGCATCAGTTGCCAGATCAGGCGTTTGTGCGGCACCAGGTACTGGCGCAGAATCCCAAGGCCGGCCCGGTTGGTCGATTCGCCTTCGCGCTGGAAAAACTCCGGCGCCGTTTCCAGCAACAGCAAAATGCCCTGCGGCTCGGTGTGAAAAACGTCGCTGATCCAGCCGTCCAGAAATTCCTGTTCTGTAAGTTCCACTTTTCCTACGGCCGGGTCGGCTACGAACACTTTGCCGTTGGCGATTTTATACACCACCAAAAAGTGATTTTGCTTCCAGTGCGCGATGCAGGGCAAGGGCAGTTCGGCCTGGAGCCGGTTGAAACCCGCCTTTACCCCCAGGGTCCGGAAGCCGATTTTTTCAGCCGCATCGGCAATGCCCATCAGGGACGCACCGTCGCGGTCGAGGTAGGAAAGATCGCGCAAATACTCCAGCGAATAATGCCGGCCGTGGTGTCGGGCTACTATGCGAAGGCAGGTCGCTCCGCAATCGGAGGCGTCCAGTTGTTTGTAAAATGGAAAGCGGTCAGCCAACATGGCGGTAGTCTACGCGCTGATTCTAAAGAATATAAAACGCAAAACTACTTGTTTTTGTGCAAATATTCTGAATATCAGGTGCTTGGTACTACAACTCGCGGATCCAGATGTTCCGGAAACTCGTCGTATTGTCGTGGTCTTGCAAGACCAGCGGGCCCTTGCCATGCGCAATTACTTTGGGCAAGCCAATGTATTCGGTCGTCCCTTTGATCTCCGTATTGAGTTGAACCACCACGCCGTTTTGCAGCACGGTCACGCGTCCGGGGGCTACCTGAATGCCATCAGCGTTAAACCGGGGCGCCGTGAACAGGATATCATAGGTTTGCCATTCGCCGGGCGCGCGGCATACATTGACCAAGGGCATGGTTTGTTTGTAAATCGACCCAGCCTGGCCGTTGGAATAGGTGCGGTTTTGATACGAATCCAGCACCTGGACTTCATACCGGTTTTGTAAAAACACCCCGCTGTTGCCCCGGCCTTGTCCATCGCCTTTCACGACGGAAGGGGTGCGAAACTCCAGGTGCAACTGGCAATCGCCAAAGGAACGCCGGGTTTGCAGGTTGCCCGAGCCCGGCTTCACTGTCATGCTGCTGTCGGCATTGATGATCCAGGCGGCCGCCGAGGAGTCTTTGGCGCTGTACCATTCTTTCAGGTGACTTCCGTTGAACAACACCAGGGCATCCGATGGCGCTTTGCCGGCAGTGCCCGGCGTCACCACCCGCGGCTCGGGCGTCCATACTTCAGTGGCTTTGGGGTCGGTGATTTGGGCCTGGGCAACGACCTGTGCCAGGCAGTAGCAAGCGATCAACAGGAGTGGTTTCCGATACATCGTGTGGCGTGAATAAAAAGTATAAAAATGCGGTGTCAAAACCAGTTTTACGGGGCTGGCGCGGCTTATTCGGCGCGGTATTGCTCCACAAATTCGTTGTACGCCCGAATAACGGACTGGTACAGTAGTTTGCCTTGCACCGAATACCCCGACTTGGAATAATGCACCGAATCGGAGGACATCAGGCCGGACGTTTTCCAGTTCTGGGCAGAACGATCCCCGCCCGAGAGCCCAAACAGGTCCCAGCAGGCATAGTGCTTGTCCCGCGCAAACTTTCGGATGATCTCACTGACGGTGCTCATGTAGGGGTTGTAACCGCGGCCCTTCAGGTACGAATCGGCCGGTGTGGTAAATAAAAAATAGGCTTTGGGGGCATGCTGGCGGATCTGATCCACCAGGGTTTCCATTTGCTGGTACAAGTACCGGTCATTGACTTTCCCCTGCGCTTCGTTGGTGCCGAACGACAGGATAATCAGGTCAGGGTCCAAATCGGCCAGTTCCCGGGCGAAAAACCGCGCCCGCACAAAATCGGAAAATTTGCCGCCGTTTACGCCGATGGAATGGTACACCACGCCCGAGAGTTCGTTTTCAAGCAAAATACCATCGAGCATTAGGCTGCCTTTGGGCGCATTTTTTTGCCGTTTAAACGAAATAGTGGCTTGCGCAACGGGGCGGTCGAAATAATAGGATTTGAAATAATCATCCTGCATAAACAAAATGGCGTCTTGCGCCGTCACCTCGTCGCGCACATTCAGGGTGAATTGTTTGTCGTCTTTGCGGTGAAAAATAGTCACTTTGGTGAACATTCGGGACTCCAGCGTCGCGGTATCCTTCAGCCGGAGTTTGAGTTCGCCGCTTTCGTTAAACGACTCCAGGATAAAACCACTGATGCCATAGGGGGTGGCTTCTTTCAGGTCGTGCTGGCAATTGGTGGCATACCAGCGGGCATTGGACTCCACCAGGTAGTCCTTCGGCCCATTGGTGCCGGCCAGTTTATAGGGGAAAATTATGCCCCGCCCGGCGTCTCCAAATTCGCGCTGTAGCCGCAGGCGCATTTCCTGCGTCACCATATTGCCCAGCACGTGTGAATCGCCGAGGTGGACGATGCTGATTTTTTGCCCGCCTTCTGTACGCTGCCGGTACATTTTTTTGAAAAAAGGCTCCAGGTAGGCGCCGTTTTCAAGCGCATTTTGCTCCTGCTGGAAAAAGCCATAATTCACTGTGTCCTTGTCGGTAATATCGACCTGTGGCGGCCGGAATTGCGACTGGCATTGGCTGACGCCAAACATGATAAAAACGGGAATAGCCAACGAGCGCAAGCAAATTTTCAAGGAAGGCCAGGCCAGTATCAAGGGAAGAGTGATACGCATGTTGGTGTATTTCGTTGATTTTTAAATAAATATAAAATGCGTGCGCAGGGTCGGCTGAGCGAAATTATTTAAATCTGCCGGCTTACCCAATCCAGCGGCCGAAAATTCACCTGGATGCCGGGGTAGGGTGGCTGCTGGCGTAGGCGCTCTGCGCATCCAGAAAGAGTTTGGCAAAAAGATGCCCCAGGGTTTTGCCGCCTTCGTGGGTGAGGTGGGTGTAGTCTTTGTTGGCCAGGGCCGGTTTTTGTGCGGCAAAGCGCTGCATGGCGCCGCGCCCGCCCATGCCCCGGAACAAGTCGTAAAACAAAAAGCCGTGCTGCCGGGCCAATTCGCGCTGCATAGCCGTGATCGCCAACACGCTGGGCAAGGTGATGAGTTCGCCGTCTATTTTTCCGGCCCGGTCGGCTACGCTAACGAGCAAAATTGGTTTCCCTGGAAAACAGCGGCGCAAATGCGCAAAGGTTTGCTCCAATTCGGCCTTGTACCAGCGGATGTTGTCCATTTTGGTCGTCACCGCATTGGTACCCAATTGCACGATAATCAGGTCATAGTGCTGGTACGCATCAAACTGCCGCACCAGGGCCGGTTCGATCAGGCGCAGGCGCCCGCCCGTGTTGCCGCGCACCGAAAAATTATCCAGATAAATGCCCGGGCCACTTTCCAGAGAGGCGCCGTAGAGCAGCAAACTGCTGTCGGGCTGTTCAAAACGCAAGGCAAAAGCGCGGATACCGGCCTGTCGCAGGCTCCAGGCCCAGACCCCCAGTCGGTCTGGCTGTGCCGGCAGCCGCTCCGTTTGCGGGGCCGCGTCCTGATTTTGCCACACAAACGAAGACTCGTTTTTGCACTGGTAAAACAGCCGAAACTGGGTCCAGCGGCGCGTATGGGTAAAATAATCGGCGCCTTCGTAGTGCACAAAGGCTTGGTGTTGTGGGGTGTACACAAAGCCGTTGATCCCAAAGGCTGCCCCGCTGCCGTGGTTTTTCACGATGGAAAAGGTGTTCCACTTTTCATAGCGGTGCACGAGTGTGCGTTTGAACCGCGCCACCTCCGAAGTGATGGGCACAAAGCCCACGCCGTCTCCGCCCCAGCGGGTTTGAAGGGTGTCGCGCAGGTCGCCCACCAGGATATCACCTTCGATAAACGAATCGCCAAAAATGGCCACCCGAACCCGGTGCCCATGCGTCCGAATCGAATCCACTGCACTGAAAAAATGGGCAAGGCCCTGGTGTTCAGGGGTATAGTCTTCAAAAATTTGCCCAAACAGGGACGTATCTACGGCTGGCCAAAGCCCCAGGCTGTCGCGCCCGGTACTGTCCAGGCTGCTCGAAACCGCCAGGGTGTCAAGCGCCAACAGGGTGGAATCGGTGCGGAGCGAATCGGGTGCGGCAAGTTCAGGCGCTGGCGTTCGGATGTCGGAGAAAATATCCATTTTTCGCAGGCTTAAGCCGGCCAGGGAAATATTGCTTGGCAACAGCGACAAGCCGATCAGCATGGCCAGCACCAGCAGAGCGAGTCCCAGTGTTTGCCCCAGATAGTTTTTCATGCGGCGCAAAGGTAAGCAGCGGATTTGGTTTTGACCGCCGGCGGTTTTTTTGCTGCAAACTTTCCACTAAATTTTGAATACATTTAGAAATCTATATATTTGCCTCTGAATAGGGCAATGCCCTGTTTTATTGGGAAATGTTTTCTTTTACCGAATCTTTCATCTGTTCCGAGTTTTATGACAGGGCAAATCAAATCCTTAGACGAATACCATTCCGAATATGCCCGCAGTGTAGCGGATCCGGAGGGTTTCTGGGCCGAGCAGGCCTCTTCCTTTGAATGGCGCAAGCCCTGGAAACAGGTGCTGAAATGGAATTTCCGGGAGCCTAAAGTGAACTGGTTTGGCGGCGGGCGCCTGAACATCACCGAAAATTGCCTGGACCGCCACCTGGCCACCCGGGGCAAACAAACCGCCCTGATCTGGGAACCCAACGACCCGAAGCGCAAAGCGCGCAAAATCACCTACAAACAATTGTACGGCCTGGTTTGCCAGTTTGCCAACGCCCTGAAAGCGCAAGGCGTGAAAAAAGGCGACCGGGTGTGCATTTATATGCCCATGACCCCCGAGTTGTCGGTAGCTCTGCTGGCCTGTGCCCGCATCGGGGCGATCCACTCCGTCGTTTTTGCTGGCTTTAGCGCGGTATCTCTGGCGGATCGGATCAAAGACGCCAAGGCATCTGTCGTACTGACCTCCGACTACAATTCCCGGGGCCCAAAAAACATCCCGGTCAAACAAGTTGTCGACGAAGCCCTGGCCCTCGGCTGCGATTCGGTGCGCCACGTGATTGTGCACCAAAACACCGGCGATCCGCTCCAAATGGTGGAAGGGCGCGATATCTGGTGGCATGAGGCCGTGAAAGGCAAGCGGAAATCCTGCAAAGCCACAGCCGTCGACAGCGAAGACATGCTGTTTATCCTCTACACCTCGGGGTCTACCGGCAAGCCGAAAGGGGTGGTACATACCCACGGCGGCTACATGGTGTACACCGAGTATACTTTCCGCAACGTCTTCCAATACCAGGATGGCGAAGTGTACTGGTGTACGGCCGATATCGGCTGGATCACCGGCCACTCCTACATTGTGTACGGTCCTTTGCTGGCCGGCGCTACTTCGGTGATGTTTGAAGGTATTCCTACCTTCCCAGACCCCGGCCGGTTTTGGGCGGTTATCCAGCGCCACAAAGTGAATATTTTTTACACGGCCCCAACGGCTATCCGGGCGCTGATGGCGGCGGGCGACCAATGGGTGAAAGGCCGCCGGATGCCTTCGCTACGGGTGTTGGGCACCGTGGGCGAGCCCATCAACGAGGAAGCCTGGCAGTGGTACCACGAACGCGTGGGCAAAAAACGCTGCCCAATTGTGGATACCTGGTGGCAAACCGAAACCGGCGGCATCATGATTACGCCGCTGGCTGGCATCACGCCCCTCAAACCCTGTTTCGCCACTTTGCCCATGCCCGGCATTCAGCCCTGCCTGGTCGACGCCAACGGACATGAAATCGAAGGCAACGACGTGGAGGGTATGTTGTGCATCAAATACCCCTGGCCCTCCATTTTGCGCACCACCTACGGCGACCATGAGCGCTGCCGGCAAACCTATTTTGCCACATTTAAAGACAAATATTTCACCGGCGACGGCGCAAGGCGCGATGCCGACGGCTATTACCGCATCATCGGCCGGGTCGACGACGTCATCAATGTGTCCGGCCACCGGATCGGCACAGCAGAAGTGGAAGATGCCATCAACAAGGCGCCCCGCGTGGTCGAATCGGCAGTCGTAGGCTACCCGCACGATATCAAAGGGCAAGGTATTTATGCCTACATCATCACTTCCGGGCCTATCGCCGATATGGCTGCCTTTAAAAAAGAAGTGCTGGATACCGTCACCAAGGAGATCGGTGCGATCGCCAAACCGGATAAAATTCAGGTGGTGCCCGGCTTGCCCAAAACCCGCTCGGGCAAAATCATGCGCCGGATCCTGCGCAAAATTGCCGAAGGCGATACGTCCAACCTGGGCGATACCACCACCTTGCTTAACCCGGAAGTGGTAGATGAAATCAAACAAGGCGCAAAATCAGCCTGAAAGTCTTGACGGTGAGCCGTTTGGCATGATTTTTTCGGACACTTTGCTGCGCTTATCATCCCTTGAACAGACAGCGTTAATCGTTAAAGTCAAGACATATAAGGGAGAAAATCAGCCCACGGCTTGCCGTGGGCTCTTTTTTTGTGCGGCCGGCTGCCTTGCTGCATTCCGACAGGCCGGCAATCCGGCGCGATGCCTATTTTTGCCGCCGGCAATGTTCCCCATACTGCTCGAATTTATCCGTTTGAAACATCCATTTCACTACCTGCGCCGCATGAAAGCACTGGTCCTGCATACTTTACACCAAGACTTGGATTTTACCGACATACCAACGCCTGTTCCCCGGGCGGGCGAAGTGCTGGTGCGCCTGCGGGCCGCTGCGCTCAACCGCCGGGATTGGTGGATCACGCAGGGGCAATATTCTAAAATCCAGTTGCCGGTGATTCTGGGCAGCGATGGCGTCGGAGAGTACCGTGGCAAGGCCGTGCTGATCAATCCCGCGCTGGATTGGGGTTCGGACCCCCGCGCGCAAGGCAAGGAATTCCGGGTGCTGGGCTTGCCCGACGATGGCACTTTTGCCGAATTCATCCGCATTCCGCGCGCCAACCTTGCCCCCAAACCTGAGCACCTGAACTGGGAGCAAGCCGCCGCCTTGCCCCTGGCCGGGTTGACGGCCTACCGGACACTATTCTCGCGTTGCCGCTTGCAGGCCGGCGAACAGGTGCTCATCACCGGTGTGGGCGGCGGCGTCGCGCTGATGGCCATGCAATTTGCCCTCGCAGCCGGCGCCAAGGTGTGGGTGAGCTCGGGCGACCCGCTCAAACTGGAAAAAGCCGTGGCCCTGGGCGCACAAGGCGGCGCCAACTACCGGGAAGCCGACTGGGACAAGTCGCTCAAGGCAGAAAGTGGTGGCTTCGATGTGGTGATTGACTCTGCCGGCGGCGATGGCTTTGCCCCTTTGCTGAACCTGTGCAAGCCAGGGGCCCGGATCGGCGTGTACGGCGGCTCCCTGGGTAAAATCAACGGCCTGAGCCCGCAAATTTTATTTTGGAAACAAATCAGCATCCTCGGCTCTACGATGGGCACCCCGGCCGAATTCCGCCGCATGCTGGCTTTCGTCACCCGGCACCGGATCGTACCGGTGGTCGATTCTGTCTTTGCGCTGGCAGATGGCAACGCAGCATTGGCGCGCATCGCCGGCGGCGAACAACTGGGCAAAATCGTGCTGCAAATTTGATCACGCGCTCAAGGTACCGCTCGCGAACGGAAAAGCCGACTGATACCAACCAGCGCCAGCCCGGGCAAACCGATCCAGACGAATTCGCTCAACAGCACCCGGATGCCATAGCGCCCGATAAATTCGCTGATTTCCAGCGGCGATACCCGGATGGGCCGGAACGGGAAAAACAAACGCTCCGAACTAAACGGCCACCACAGGGCACAACCCAGGCCTCCCGTCGTCAGCATATCCAGCAGCGGGTGCGAGGCCGTAGCCAGCACAAACCACAGGGCCATTCGCCACCAGTCTTTTTCCTGCCGGAAAAACAGCCAGGCCACCAGTGTTCCGAAACACAGTGCAAAACTCAGCGAATGGGTCCAGCCGCGGTGCCCCCATTGGCTGCCGTAGGGGATGCCAAATTGAAACGCCAGCACGTCGGCATCGGGCGCAAACGCGCAAAGGCCGGCGAGCAACAAGGTCAGTGCGCCGGTTTTTTTTGAAAAAAAAGAAAGTCCAAGGGCCGTAGAAGCGGCTACATGACCAAAGATGGAAGCCATACCTTATTACCAGGTTACGCCCTGTGCGGCAGCCTGCGGATGGATCCGGAAAAAAATAGAACCGCCGGCGGTCATAGTCGAGAGGAAGGTGTACTGCCGTTTGGCTGCAACGCGGGGGTCTTGGGCCGGGCAAGACGCAATAACTTGCGCGCCGGCGATGACCCTTACATTTTGGTACAGCCGGCCGTGTGCGGGGTCGCTCAGTTCAAAGCCCTGCTTGGCGCGGTAGTGGTCGCGGTAGCGGCGAAACAGGTCGTTGCCATCCCAGTAGGCAGCCTGCTGGATGGAGGAAATAATTGGCCGGATATCATCCAACTGGCGGGAAAACAGTTTCAGTACTGCGAGGTTGGCGAAGGTGCGCTTGGTATTGTCGCCGCCGCCCGCAAAATACTCGTTGAATTTCGGGCTGTTGATGCCTTTTACAAAATTGACGTCGTTCACCAGGTCGTTGAGGCCGTACACTTTGTTGGCCTTGGCAAAGGCCGCGCTTTTAAACCGCACGTAGTTGTACATGCAAATGGCAATGCCGACGGTTTCGCGCCACGATTCGCCATTCGGGTTGGCTGGATTGATTTCACGCAGCAAGCCGGGAAAGGAGGCTTCGGCGTAAATAATTGCCGCATACCGCTGAAGTTGGGAGGCTGTGATAATCGGAACCTGGATGTTGCCAAACAAGGCCACATCGGGGCCGTCTTCGCGGCGGTCCAACAAAACGCCGTTGCTGCTATAGGTCAGTGTTGCCATGCTAGAATTTGTTCTTTTGTATTTTGGATTGGGCCAAAGATGCAATGCTTTGGGTGAATTAGACAACTGATAACGGCGTTTGGCCGCATTTTATGCATCAGGCAGGGCAAGGGGGCGAATGCCGCATGCAGGCTGCATTTTTACCTTCTGGTCGAAAATGCCAGACCTGGACTGCGGATTGTCCTTTTTTCGACATTCCTTTTGCAGATTTGCACGATACAAAACGATCCTCCATGCAACAATTTTCCTTCCTTCCGAGTCTGCGTTTCTTAACGACTGCCCGTTTTGGCGCTTACGCTGTGGTCCTGTTGGCCACGCTGCATCAGCCTGTTGACGGTGTTGCGCAGGTACTAAACCCCGATTACCTCCGGAGCATGAACATGCGCGCCATTGGTCCGGCTACCATGTCAGGCCGTGTCACGGCCATCGCCGGCGCCCCGAACAACCCCAACGTGCTCTACATCGGGGCGGCCTCCGGCGGTGTTTGGCGCAGCAAAAGCGGCGGTACGCGGTGGGAACCGATTTTTGACGCGGCCCCTACCCAGAGTGTTGGCTCCATTGCGCTTAATCCGCAAAACCCCGACGAAATCTGGGTGGGCACCGGAGAAGGCAATCCCCGCAACTCCCAGAATTTTGGCGCAGGCATCTTCAAGTCCATCGACGGCGGCCGAACCTGGGCCTGCAAAGGCCTGACCGAAACCCGCTCCATCCACCGGATTCGGCTCCACCGCGACAACCCCGACATCCTCTGGGCCGCCGCAATGGGCTCGGGCAACGGCCCCAGTACGGAGCGGGGCGTGTTCAAAAGTACCGATGGCGGAAAAAACTGGCGCAAAGTGCTCTATGTCAATGATTTTACCGGCTGCGCCGAACTTATAGCCGACCCCGCCAACCCCAACAAACTCTATGCCGCCATGTGGGAATACCGGCGCTGGCCCTGGTTCTTCAAATCGGGCGGAGCGGGCTCGGGGCTGTACATTTCGTTCGACGGCGGCGAAACCTGGTCGCGTCGAACCGAAAAAGACGGCTTGCCGGAGGGCGAACTGGGCCGTATTGGCCTGGCCGTAGCGCCCAGCCGACCAGACCTGGTGTATGCCCTGGTGGAGGCCAAGGAAAATGCCCTCTACAAAAGCACCGACGGCGGCCGAAACTGGCGCAAAATGGCTGAGAAAAACATGGGCGACCGGCCTTTTTACTACGCCGAAATTTATGTCGACCCGAAAAATGAAAACCGCGTCTACAGCATCCATACGGTCATAACCCGCAGCGAAGACGGCGGTAAAACCTTCGATACCTGGGCCGGCTGGCGCATTCACCCCGATCATCATGCCTTCTGGATTCACCCGGAGGACCCCGATTTTATCGTCAATGGCAACGACGGCGGCGTCAACATCACCCGTGACGGCGGCCAAAACTGGCAGTATGCGGAAAACATCCCGGTCGGCCAATTTTACCACGTCAACGTCGACAATGAAATGCCCTACAACGTGTACGGTGGCTTGCAGGACAACGGCTCCTGGGCTGGCCCTTCCTCCGTCTGGCGGCAGGGCGGTATTCGCAACGCCGACTGGCAGGAGGTACTCTTCGGCGACGGCTTCGACGTGATGCCCCGCCGCGACAACAGCCGCTGGTGTTTTGCCATGTCGCAAGGCGGCGAACTGAGCCTGGTGGACCGTCAAACCGGCTTCTCGGAATACCTGAAACCCTTGCACCCCGACAGCACCGTGCTGCGCTGGAACTGGAACGCCGCACTTGCCCAAGACCCTTACCAGGATGCGGGGCTTTATTTTGGCAGCCAGTTTTTGCATTATTCACCCGATTTGGGCCGCACCTGGCGTTTGTTGTCGCCGGATCTCACGAGCAACGACACCGCCAAATTGCACCAAAATACCTCCGGCGGCCTGACGATGGATGCGACCAGCGCCGAAAACCACTGCACCATCCTGGCCATTGCCCCCAGCCCGGTGCAGCAAGGGGTTATTTGGGTGGGCACCGACGACGGCAACCTGCAACTCACCCTCGACGGCGGCAAATCCTGGGAAAACCTGAGCAAACAACTGCCCGATGCTCCGGCCAATGCCTGGATACCCCAAATCGAGGTGTCGACCCGCCGGGCCGGTGAAGCCTTCGTGGTGCTGAACAATTACCGGCAAAGCGACTGGGCCCCGTACCTCTACCACACCACCAATTTTGGCAAAAAATGGAAGCGCCTGGCCAGTCCGAAAAACGTGAAGGGCTTCTGCCTATCGGTAGTGCAGGACCCCGAAGAACCGGGTTTGCTGTTTCTGGGCACCGACCAGGGCTTGTATGTGAGTATTGACTATGGCGATACCTGGACCCACTGGCCCGGGCCAACGGCTGAGCAGCCGAATGTTTTTCCGTATGGCGTACCCGTGCAGGATATGAAAATTCAGGCCCGCGACGCCGATCTGGTGCTCGCCACTTTTGGCCGGTCGATTTGGATTTTGGACAACATCCGGCCCCTGCGGGCACTGGCCCGGCAACCCATGGTCCTGGACCAGTCGCTCAAGGTATTTCCGCCGCAAACGGCCATACTGGCGGCCTGGCGCTCTTTCGACGGCCCGCATTTCCCGGCGGATGCCGCATTTTCCGGCGCCAACAAAGGAGCCGGCGCACGGATTCCCGTTTGGGTGAAACCCGGCGCCCCTCCCAAAACAGAAAAAGCAGACAAGGCTGATGCGAAAGACGACAAGAAGGGCGATAAAAAAGAAAAAGCCACAGTGCTCGTGTTGTCGATGCGCGGCGACACGCTGCGGCGCTGGAAAGCCGCGCTGGATACTGGGTTCAATGTCGTAGGCTGGGGCCTGGACACCCGGGGTGTGCGCTTTCCCAGCAATCAGGAGCCCGACAAGGACCAGTTGGAGCCAGGGGCCGGGCCACGGGTGTTGCCTGGCTCCTATAAAATCGTCGTTCACTATGCCGGGCAACGGGATTCCACGACGCTGGTGGTGCAGCCAGATGCGCGCCTGGACATTACCCTTGCCGAGTTGGAAGCGAAAAGCGCCGCCATCCGTGATTTTTACAAACAAATTGACAAGGTCAGGGCCGCGTACGAACGCCTGAAAGCCGCCGAAAAAACGATCAAACTGGTGGAGGAACAATGGGTCAACGTGCCCGATAGTATCAAAAAAGACGCCCTGAAACTGGGTAAAACCCTGCGCGACAGCATCAGCAACCTGAAGGCAGCCTTTTTTGAACAAAAAGAACCCAAGGGTATTCAACGGAACCCGAATTTTTTGAATTCCATACACAGCGCCGCGCTGGGGTACCTGAGTGCCGGCCGGGGAGCGCCGAATGAGACTACCCAACTTGCGATCCGGAATGCGCAAGTGGCGGCTGAAAAGGTCCTGGGGCGTGTCGATCGCTTATTGGACAAGCCTTGGGCAGAATACCGGCAAAAAGCCGAGGCGGTTCCCTATTCTTTGTTTGACAAACCCTAGCGCCCACGCAGCAATAAAAAAGCCCGGCGGAATTACGCCGCCGGGCCAGACATTTATCGGTACTGCTAAAAAGTCAAAACTAGTGGGTCGGTTGGACCAGGTTTTTCAAGGCCGGCGGAACCGGGTGCACCACCTGCATTTCCAGGATGGTGGGCAGCGGCGCCAGCGGCTGGGCCCAGGGGGCTTTGCGCCAGGCCTCCACTTGCCGGCGGACGGTCGTGTTGGGCATATTGGGATTGGTGCCTGGGAGCGGTGCGCTGCCACTGGGCCGGCGGCGCAGCGAATCGTCGGACGGGCGCTCTTCCTGGACCTGCGGATTGCCCGCTGCAGCAATGGATGGCGCCACTTTTCGAGCGGCTTTGGGCCGCGGGCTCGTCCGGCGTTCCGGGGTAGCAGTTTCGGTGGTTTCCGGGGCGGCTGCCTGGGCTTGCTCGCTGGAAGCAGGCGGCAGTGCGGGGGCAGTGGGCGCGGCGGCTACACTCGTTTGAGGGGCGTCTGCCACTGCTGGGGCGGAGGGTTGCGAAAGCGACCAGTACAAACCCAGCATGAGGGCGATAGCCAGGCCGCTGACGAGCAGGATGGACTTGGCGGTCCAGCCACTGTGCGGCGGTTTTATACGGACCTGCACCTGATCCCAGACCTTCGGGGAGGGTGCATCCCAACCGGAGGGCGACGGAGAATCTGGCAGGTCGTCGAATGTTTTTCGGAACAATTCGTCGATAGAAGTATACTCTTGCGGATCAGCCATTGTTGTGATTGCCGGCAATTTTTCCGGCTCGGTTTTCGATTTTCAGGTAATAAAAGATTTATCCAAAATACGTTTCAGGTATTCCCGGGCTTTGAACAACTGGCTTTTGCTGGTGCCGATGGAAATGCCGAGTTGTTCGGCTATTTCTTCGTGGCTAAACCCATCGATGGCGTACAGGTTGAACACGGCCCGGTACCCCGGGGGGAGTTGTTGGAGGTATTTCAGCAAGGTTTGGGCGTCGAGGTTGGCAACAAAGTCTTCCTCGGTCCGAAACTGGTTTTCGTAGGGTGTGAAATCAGCCGTATTCCGGATAAAATCCCGTTGGCGGCGCAAGTGGCTCAGGGCGGTGTTGACCATAATTCGTCTGATCCAACCGCCCAGCGCGCCTTCCGCCCTGAACTGTGCCATGTCGCGATATACCCGGATAAAACCCTCCTGCAACATATCTTCCGCTTCTGCCCGGTCTCTGGCAAAGCGCAACAACACCCTGAACATAGGCACACTATACTGTTGGTACAGTGCGGCTTGATGCTTCGGGTTGCCTTGCAGCACGCCGGATACCAATTCCTGGTCGGTTAATTGTTGCATGAGGTTGTACGGTTTCAGTTTGGCAGCCGTTTGCGTGATTCGGTTGCCCGGCACATGAACTATTTTTTTAAATAACGAAATTTTCGTGCAAAATAAGGCGGGATTGCGGGAATCCGGCCTGGGCGATTCAGAAATTGTCGCCTGCACAACATCAGCATGGCGCCGCAAGAAAACCGCCCCGGCTTAGGCTGTTGCCATCAGACCGGAGCGGGACATACAATAGATTGGTACTAATTCCTTGTTTGATACCGGAGGGCGACCTAGTCGTCTTCCAGGCGGATATTCAGGGCTACCCGGAAGATCCCGTTTTCCCGACGGGCGATCAACTCGTAGCGGCCGGGGTAAATCAGGTCCAATTGCCGTTTTACATTTTTCAAACCAATCCCTTCGGTGCTGGGGGGGCGTTCGTTGTCCTCTGCCGTATTGGTTACTTCAAAATCGAGGATATTGTCCTTCAAATTTAAATGAATGGAAATATGGGCATCGCCGGTGGTGCTGTGGGCCCCGTGTTTGAAGGAGTTTTCCACAAACGGCAGCAGCAACAAGGGGGCGATGGAGCCGCCCGGCACTTCGATCTGCTCGACGTATTCCACGTGCAGCCGCTGGTTGTACCGCAGTTTTTCCAGTTCGATATAATCCTGGATCACCTTGGCTTCTTCGGCTACCGGTATCCGGGGCGTGCGGCAATCGTACAGCACAAAACGCATAATTTTGGACAACATCATGATGGCATCCGGCGTCTTGTCTGACTTTTTGCGCGACAAAACGTACAGGTTATTCAGGGTGTTGAACAAAAAATGCGGATTCGTTTGGGCCCGCAAAAAACTGAGTTCGGATTGCAGTTTTTCCCGAATCAACTCCTGTTCAAACTCCAGACTTTTGTAGTGCACCCGGATCATTTTTACAGTCGTGGCTGCTGCCACGGTAATGAACAGATCGAATGCCGTGAGGTAAAAACCGGGGAGGAAGAAAAATGGTATGTTCCGGCCCGGCTCGAAAATGGGAAAAAACACAAACGCCGTCACTACCCGGTACAAAAAGGAGGCTACGATAAATGCCAGGGCCATGAGGCCCACCAGTTTCCAGACTTTGTCGCGGTCGAGGTAGAGCGGAATGATAAAATAGAAAACAAAATACGTGAGCAAAATTTTGACCGGCAACACAAAGGCTTCGCCCTGAAAGGCTTTTTCCAGTTCAACCTTATTGTACAGGCTCCCGAGCCAGGAATTCAAAATCAGGTACACCAGCCAAAAGCAGATGTGGTAAGCAATCCGGGTCCAGTTCACGCGTCCCATAGAATGGTTTTAAAATTTGGCGCCGTGGTCAGGGTGTACAAGGCACGGTCGCGCAGGCGAATTTCTTTGATGGGGAGTTCCTCGCCGTCGACGATACAGGTGCGAACAAAGGTGGGGAACCCGATTAAATAAATTTTTACGGTCTCATATGCCGGAGTCCAGTGCCCTTCGACGGCCTGATGCAAGGAAAAACTTCCGTTTTTTCCTTCGGTGGTAAATGTTTTCAGGCTGTAAGCGCCGTCGAGGTGTGCATAGCCTTCGCCGGCATCTTCGTACAACTGGCTGGTTTCCTGGTTGCTATTATAATACACATACAAGGTCAATTCGTCGATAGGGCGTTCGCCGGTCCATTGCCGCTGTGGGTAGGTAGGCAAAACGGCGCCGGCGCGCACAAAAAACGGAATTTGATCCGGCATGACATTCACAAACATCTCTCCGCTGGCCGGTTGCCCGGTCCAAAAATAATACCAATTGCCTTTGGGCAGGGCGACGAGTTGGCGTTGCACTTTGGCCTGCACTACCGGGCTGACAAACAAGTGGTCGGCAAACAGAAAATCACGTTCACAGTTCCACAACTTGGGGTCTTCCGGGTCGGCAAAAGCGGCATGCTGTAAGACCGGCTGGCCGGTTTTGGAATAGTTCCACATCGCCGTGTACAGGCAAGGTAACAGGGCGTAGCGCAACTCGATGGCTTTTTTCGCCAAAGCTGTCCATTTTTCCCCGAAAGACCAGGGTTCCTGGTCTGAAGTGTGTAAGGCCGGGTCGCTCAACTGCGCTTCATCGGTCACGGCCACATCGCCGCCGGCGTGCTGGCCCATGCTGTGCACCCGCATCAGCGGATGAAAAACGCCCAGTTGCAACCAGCGGGTAAACAATTCGCCGTCGGCATTGCCGGCAAAGCCGCCGATATCGGTGCCGCAAAACGAGAAGCCGCTGATGCTCAGCCGTTGGCACTGCACATTGGCCACCTGGAGACTTTCCCAATCCGAAAAATTGTCGCCTGTCCACACCGCTGCAAAGCGCTGGCCGCCACTATAGGAGGCCCGGGTGAGCAAAAACGGTCGTTTTTCGGGTTGCAAGCGGCGGAAGCCCTCCCAGGAGGCGCGGTTCATCTGCTGGCCGTAGATGTTGTGCGCTTTTCGGTGGCTGGCCAACAGGCCTTCGTAATGGTGCAACACATGGTCGGGCAGGGTTTTGTGGTGTATGTGAAACACCGCCGGTTCGTTCATATCGTTCCAAAAGCCGGCCACGCCGAGGTTCTGGTACAGGTCGGTGTACAAGTCGCCCCACCAGTGCCGCACATCGGGGTGGGTGAAGTCCGGGAAGGCACAGAACCCCGGCCAAACAGGGCCTTTGGCCAACTCTCCGTCGGGGCTGCGCAGAAACGCATTTTTCTCCAGCCCCTCCTGGTAAACGGCATAGTCGGGGTCTTCCTTGATGCCGGGGTCGATCATCAGGACTGTTTGAAACCCTTTGCTCCGCAGTTCGTCGATGAGGCCTTTCGGGTCGGGGAAATGCTCGCGGTTCCAGGTGAAACAGCGGTAGCCGTCCATGTAGTCGATATCCAGGTAAATGGCATCGCAGGGGATTTCCAGTTCTCGGAACGTATCGGCAATTTCCATCACCCGGCTGTGCGGGTAGTAGCTCCAGCGGCACTGGTGGTAGCCCAGGGCCCAGAGCGGCGGCAGTTCGGGGGTGCCGGTGAGGCGGGCATAGGCGCTGCTCACTTGCGGCAGACTTGGACCATACAGGAAATAGTAGTTCATTTCGCCGCCTTCGGCCCAAAAGGTGGTGGTATGGTCGTCCTGGCTGTTGAAATCAAAATGGGTCCGGAACGTATTGTCGAGGAAAATGCCGTAGGCAATGCTTTGGTGCAGCGAATAATAAAACGGAATGGCGCGGTAAAGTGGGTCGGTTTCGCGGCCAAACCCGAAGGAGTCGGAACACCAGTTTTGGAAGGCTTTGCCGTGCAAATCCGGGCTACAGGTTTTGTCGCCCAGGCCGTAGAAAACCTCCTTGCGGTGGCATTTTTTGGAAATT
This sequence comes from Saprospiraceae bacterium, assembly GCA_020846655.1. Taxonomy (GTDB): domain Bacteria; phylum Bacteroidota; class Bacteroidia; order Chitinophagales; family Saprospiraceae; genus M3007. The sequence goes on from JADLDL010000004.1 coordinate 26,664, forward strand.
TTCAATTCGCACCAGCCCTTCATGATGGTTCGCCGGGCTGTAAATCCGGCTTCGTCTTCACAAAGCATCCGGTCGTCGAGGTCGTAAAACCGAACCCGCAGGCCGGTTTTGGCCACCACGACCTGGAGCGGGCCACAGACCAACACGTATTCGTTGGCACTTTCGGTAAGGGTGGCGGTCACTTTGTCGCTTTTGAAAGCGGGGTCGAGCGCGTAGGAAAAATCCGGCAGGAAAAGCCCATCCGGGCTGTAGCGGAGCCGGACAATACCGCTGGCGCTCACCTGCACGCGCAGGGTAACCTGGTTTCGGCAGACGAATTCGTAGGCTCCGTCGCGCCATCGAACGGTTTCTACCTCGTCGGGGGCAATCACTTCGTACACGTCTTCGTACCGGTGGCTGACATCCGCCTCGCTGAAGGCTATTTCGCGCGGTTCCGGCGGCTCTGGGGTCACCGGAACGATGGGATCCGGTTCTACGGGTTCTTTTTGTTCCATAGCGGCAAAAATCGGGTACTCTTTGGGGATACCGCCATAATTGGAACAAAATTTATATCAGCCAGTCATTTTAAAAGAACCAGGTTAGGTTGGCCAACATTTTGGAACCTCCTGTAACCACAGAAGCGGACGATTTTTGCAGAAGTTCGGCAGCAGAAGTACTTGGCTGAGCGGGATAGTAATTGGCTATGTCTGAATATTTATTGGCCAACAAGTCGGCTGTGTTGCTGTGGCTGAATCCCCGCTGGTAGTAGACGCCCACTTCCAGGTGGCGCAGTGGTCGGAAGGACAGGCCAAGGTTCCATTGCCAGTCCCAGTTCCGGAAGGTTTGACTGACTTCTTTGTTCAGGTTGCTGTTGGCGCTGCCGTCGGCAATATCAAACACAATCGAATTGGTGAGTCCTTGCTTGCCGGTTTCGGTATACACGGTATTGCCCAGGCTAACACCACCCAGCACCCGCAGTTTGGAAAATGGCTGCCAGAAGGCCAGCAACGGCAATTCTACGCGGTGGAAGCGGGTGATCGACACATACACCGGCAGGGCGCTGGGGTCTATTACGGCGGAGACGGGGGCGCCAAAGTTGTCTTTCAAACGCTCGTCGCCAGTGGCCGCCACATAGGAGTCGGCGTTGAGGCTCAGAATGGGGCGTTCGTTGGTCGGCAGCGGAAGGTATTGGTAGCCCAGTCCGGAGCGCAGGCCCCAACGGCGGAGCGGCTGCCAATCGACGCTGAGGCCTGCGCCCACGCCGGCATAGTTGAATTGACCATTCAGGACCAGGCTGGCCGTAGCGCCCCAGGCCCAGGTCTTGTGGCGTTTGGGTAGAATTGGTTCGGCAGCGGCACCAGGTGGCGGCGGTGTCATCGTGTTGTCATCGTCGACCGTTGGTTCGGCAGCCGCGTTTGTTGTTGCCGATACTTGAACGGGGCTTGCGGTTTGTTCGGGGGAAGAAACAGGCGCAGTAGCCGTGGCAGGTTCAGGTATGGTGCTGGTGGCAGGAGGCGCCGGGAGGAGCAGGTCGGCTGCGGGTTCCGGAGTGTTGGCGGAGCTCGTGCTGTTGGAGGACTCAGCCACCGTGGCTGGTACTGTCTGGTATATTTCCGACGGTGTTTCCTGGGAGGCGGTGCTGTTTGTCGTTGCCGGAGCGGATTGGGCAAGGACTGGCACTGCGGCGCTTGAGGTGGTGGCGTTGCGTGGTGCGACAACCCGAAGCGGCGCACTAGTATTGCCCGGCGCGAAGGGACTGGCGCTGGGCGAGGGCTGTACGACCGGAGTCATATGGCGCTCCAGGGCTGTTTTTGGGGTCGATTCGGAACCGGCGGCGCGCTTGACCCGGTCATTTTGTGGCAGCGTCGCTACCGGGGTAGACGGCCTTTGGGTGGGCTGGGCGACAGGCTCGGCGGCCGGCCAATGGCGCCAGGTCGCTATCCCGCCGGCCAGTAACAGCAAGCCCAGCAGCCAAAACCAAAACACCGGTTTTTTGCGGCGTTGGGTAGGCAATTCCTGGTTGAGGATTTGCTCCATCGCCTTCCAGCCCCGGTCTGCCAATTTTTTTTCCGAATTGTATACGTTACGATCCATCTTGAGTGGATATTATTTGATACTAGATAAAGATCAGGCCAGTTTTCCGCGCCGCACCAAGTCATGGTCGGCGGCTTCCAACAGGACCCGTAGTTTTTGTCGGGCGGTCGATAAGTGCCATTTGGAAGTGCCTTCGCTGATGTCCAGGTTTTCGGCTATTTCGGCGTGCGAGTAGCCCTCGATGGCGTACAGGCGAAATACCTCTTGCGACATCGGCGGCAGGGTACTGACGGCTCTTAAAATATCTTCTTCGTAAAATTTGTCGTGGCTGCGTTCCGGTACCACATCGTCGCGTTCTTCTAGGACGAGAAAATGCAGGTACCGGGCATTATTTCTGAAATAATCCGCCATAGCATGGTAGACCAGCCGGCGCACCCAACCTTCGAGACTGCCTTTGAAGGCATAGGTGTGCAGTTTTTTGAATACCCGCAAAAAGCCGTTGTTGACGATTTCGATGGCGGTGTCTTCGTCGCGGGTGTAGCGCATACACATGCGCAGCATTTCAGGAAAAAACTGCCGATAGAACGCCTCTTGCGCACGCCGTTCATTGCGCACACAGCCCTCTACGAGTTCTTGTTCAGTAAACCTGTTTTTTCCAAAAAACTGCATTCGTTTCGTTGATGCGGTACGTTGAAAAGGGGATTTGTTGTTTTATCCGACACAAACCCCCTTTTCACGAACGGTTATAACAATAGGCCCAGGCCGAGGATCAGGCGTTTTTGAAAGATGCTATCACTGCCTTTGCCGCTGTCCGATCCCCATATAGACGTCCATTCCCGGTATTTTTGTTGCAGGCGGATGCCGGCTTGTACCGAAAAATGATTGCCCAAGCGGTATCCGACAATGGCTTGGGCCAACCAACCGCCTTTCCAGGAGTCGACATAACCCCAGCGGGAGTTTTTGCTGTGGCCCGTAAGGGCCCAACCGCCACCCACCGAGTAAAACAAAGATACAGGTCTGGGACTCAAATATCCCCGGGTTTCTGCAAAGATCGGATAGGTCGCTACTTCACTGTCGGACTTCGGGCTGAAAAAATCGCCGCCGACACCCAATCCTACACCCAGCAGCCGGTTGAACATCCAACCGCTGCTGTGCTGGATCTGAAACCCGGTCTGGTTTTCGTTGTAGTACGTTTGACCAACCAACGCATTAAACTGGGTATGGTGATACCAGCCTTTTTCTTTGAAGCTGTAGGGTCTTTTAACGTCCCGCCCTTTGCAGCGCTGGATAACCCGTTTTACCTGAGGGGAATACACGCGAATGTTTGGGCCGGTATACAAGTGAAACAACAGCGAGTCGCCGTTCATTTCCGTCAGTTGACCATGAAACCGGCTGCCGTCGCGCAGAATCAGGACATCGCGGCACTTCACCGCGTCCTGGGCCGAAAGGAACCGGGGCTGCCCGAACAGCAGCAGCCCCAGCCCAAGAATTCGAAGAACTGTTTTCATGGCTCCGGTTTATGGGGTTACCTTGATATGACTGATTCGCTTCGGGTTGGCCGGATCGCTGACGTCGTATTGGTAGAATCCATCGGCGCCCACCACCATCAGGTGCGTATCATCGATCACCAGCGCGTCATAGGTTTCCATATCGCGCAGGTGGGTGACGAGTTTCAAGGCTTCCGGTTTGGTTTTGTCAAACACCTTCAGGCCGTCGTCGCAGAGATACAGGTATTTGCCGGCCACCGACAAGCCCTGCGGGTTGGTCATCGGGTAGGATTGTTCGAGGGAAGTAGCCGGCAGGTTTTTGATGTTGATCACATCCAATTGGTTGAAAGTGCCGTTGCAGGTTGTGCCCGCATGAATGGTCACGTAGGCATAATCTTCGTCGCAGACCACGGGGTCGCAACCGGTGGCATGGATGAACGAGGCTTCATACACCGGTTGTTCCGGGTTGGTGGCGTTGTACACGATCAGGCCGCTTTGCGAACCGATAAACAGGCGATCTTTCCAGGGGAAAATGGTTTCGATGTTCCAACCAATCGGAATGGAAGTAATGGCTGACGGGCAGGATGGATCGCTGACGAGGAAGGGATGCAGCGTGGTATTGTCGATGCAATACAGGTAGTCTTTGTACTGGCCAAAGCGCGAGTAGGAGCCGGATATGCCCGTGCTGGTGGGTAGGCCGGCGTTTTTGCGAATCGGGCCACTGTTACTTTGGGCATCAAAAGTGGCCGATAGGAATATTTGCTCGCCGCGCAAGAACCAGGGCGAATCCCAGCGATCGTCGGTGCAGTCGAGGTCTTCGGTAATTTCAGTGCGGAGGTAATCCACGATATAGCCCCGGTTGGGGTCTTGGCCGAACAACTGGAACACGTTTTCGGCGCGGCAGGTAAGGGTCGGGTTTTGAATGTCGGTGATATCAATGGTGAGCAGGTCGATGTACTGGTCGGCGTACAGGTAATGATCGCGAACGGCCATATCGACGTTGCCGGGGATATTCCAAAAGGCAACCGGGACGGGGTTGGCCGGATTGCTGTTGTCAATGACGTGGATACCGGCTTTCAGTTCGGTAATCAACATATATTGGCCAATGGAGTAAATTTTCCCGGGCGCTTTGAGGGCACGGGGGCTTTCGGCGGTAAAACCTGCCCGGCACTCGGCTGCCGTTTTGTAAACCGGGTCCAGGCGCACAAAGGTGCGTTTGGAACTGCAAGTATCCCGCAAACAGCCGGGCAGCAAGGTCAGCGCCGCAACGGCCGCCAGGGCGAATAAGGTACATTTCATTTTCATGGCAAAATATGTTTGAGTGAGCAGTTTACTGTCAGTGTACCCGAATAGACATCGCTGCTGGGCAAAAGGGTTGGGCCCCTGGCAATATTTTTCCAAAACCGGGCAGTGTTTTGTTTTGGGGCATAACAGCCCGCAGATCATTTGACTACCGTACAATTTAGGCCAAACCCGATTTTAATTTTCACCTTGCTGGCACAAGTGCCGAAAAGCAGGCATTTTGCATTTTATTTCCTCCAACAAAGCACTCCTGTAATGCCCGTGTGTCGACTGCTCCTGCCTCTTCTGGGGTTCTTTTGCCTGCAAGGTTTCAGCCTGCAAGCCCAACTGGATTCGATCCACTGGCTGCCCCCCATGCACGCCCGGGTGGAATGGGGACCGCAGTTTTTGTATTTGTCCACCCCCGAGCCGGATAGTTTCCCGGTGAGCATTCGCGATGGCTCAGGACAATTGCTCCTTTCCGTCACCATCAGCAACACCAAGCCGTTCCGGTATTTTTTAGGCAGTTCGGACGATACGCCCGTATTGGTACCGGAATCCAAACTGCACAAGCCCCTGAAAGACAGGGGGCTGATCTTGGATGGGCCTAAAAAATTCTACGCCTATTTCCGCGCGCATTCGGGCACTGAAAACCACGCCGGCGACCTGACCTGCAAGGGCCGGGCTGCCCTGGGCACCGAATTCAGGATTGGTATGGTGGTGCAAGCCGTTTGGGAGCAGGATATACGATCCAATTTTGTGGGGATCATGGCCTCGGAAGATTCTACCGAAATCGTCTTGTCCGGCTTCGACAAACGCACCGATTTCCGGATCGACGGCAAAGACGTGCCCTCCACCGGCCCCGTCACGATGTTGCTCAACCGGGGCGAGTCGGCCGTGTTTTCGACCTATATTTTTGACGATGGGGTGAAACAACCGCCCAACGGACTGATGGGCGCCTTGCTAAAATCCAGCAAGCCGGTGGCGGTCAATTGTGGTACCTGGGTGGGGGCGCCGGTGTTTTTTATGGGACACGACATCGGCATCGACCAGATCGCGCCCTTCGAAAAAGTAGGCAAAGAATACATCCTGTGCAAAGGCGCGGGCTCTACGGTGCTGGAGCACCCCGTCGTGATCGCGCACGTAGACGGCACCAAGGTGTGGATCAATGATTTGCCCGACCCGGCCAGCGTGCTGGATGCCGGCGAATACTATATCGTACCGACCCAGCGCTTTAGCTCGGCCGGCAATATGTCTATCCACACCTCCAAACCGGCGTTTGTGTATCAAATGATTGGCGGCACGACCTCCGGCGACGATGCCAAACGCACGGCGGGTCTGCTGTTTGTGCCGCCGATCAGTTGCGGCATCCCCAACTCGGTCGATAATATTTACCAACCCAACCGCATCGGAGAAATGTACTTCGACGGCGGGCTGATGATTGTGGCCATGCGGGATTCTACGGTGACGGTGCGGGTCGATGGCGTAAAAGTGTCGATCGGTGGCGGCTACCCGGTGCCAGGTAACCCGGATTTTGTGACCTACCGGAAACTCAACCTGTTTTCCCAGGATCAATCGCCCAATACGGTGAGTGTGGTGGCGGAGGGCGCCGTTCAGGTGGCGATGTTTGGGCGCAATGCCCCGGCGAGTTTTGCGGCTTTTTTTTCCGGCTTCGACAAAGCCGTCCGGCCCGAAATCTCCTTGCTGAACACCGGCGACGGCATTTGCCCGGACACGCTGTTTGCCACGGGCCGCTTCGACGGTGTGCAATGGCTGTACGAAGATTCTATTTTGCAATTTGGAAAGGATACATTTCTGATCGCCTACGCGCCCGGCCATTACCAGGCCTTGGGCTACCTGGGCGTTTGCCGGCAAGCCGACTATGCGGAAGATTCAACCCTGGTGTCGTTCCTGGCGCCGGAAGTGCCGTTTTCCTCCCTGCCGCCGCAGTGTTTTGGGGGCAACGATGGAGTGCTCGATATCGGCGCGCCCAGCGGTGGCATTCCGCCCTACGAATATTCGATCGACAATGGCCAGAGTTTTTTCAACCAATCCCATTTTGACGGGCTAGGGGCGGGCGCCTACTCCTTTGTGGTGCGCGACTCGGCCGGCTGTTTCAGTAAGCCCTTGAAATTCAAACTAAAAGCCCCCGATAGCCTGGCCGTAAAACTGGTGCCCATCCAGGTGCCCGAGCCGCTGAAAGCCGGCGAAAAGGTCTTGTTTCAGGCCTTGCCCAACCGCCCGGTCGTTGATATTTCCTGGACGCCCGACAACCACAGCAACTGCCCGGGTTGTGTGTTTTATAGTTATGCGCCCGACGAAACCACCTGGGTGGTGGTGGAGGTGACGGATTCGATTGGTTGTCATGCGCTCGATAGTTTTCTGGTGGTGGTGGACCCCCGCGTGTATGCGCCGAATGTGTTCCAGCCGGATGCCCAGGCGCCCAACGACCGCTTCACCTTGTTCAGCCGCGAGCCTTTGCCGGTCCGGTACCTGAGTATTTTTGACCGCTGGGGCGAAAAAGTGTTTGAGCGCCGGGACTTTTTTACCAACGATAGTTCGATGGGCTGGGATGGCGCCACCCGTGGCAAACCTGCGCCACCGGGCGTCTATGTTTTCGTGGCGGAAGTGGAGGTGGCGCCGGGCAGGACGGAACGACTAAAAGGCGACCTGACGCTGCTGCGGTAGGCTCACGGTTCTAACACCAACTGTTTTTTTATGATATCGTCCCAACGTGCCATTTGCCTGTTGTTTACCTCGGTTCTGTTGGTCGGCGCCCTGCAGGCCCAACTGGATACAATTCACTGGTTGCCACCGATGCATGCCCGCACCGACTGGGGCCCCCAATATTTGTATTTGTCGACACCGGAAGCGGCAGAGTTCCCGGTTACTATCCGCAATGGCGCCGGCGATTTGATCGCTACGGCCAGTATTAGCAACACCAAACCTTACCGCCTGGACCTGGGCTCCACCACCAATGCCCCGACGCTGGTGGTGCAATCGCTGTTGCATATGCCGTTGCAGGACAAGGGTTTGGTGATGGACGGGCCGAAGAAATTTTATGCGTACTACCGGGTGCACGCCAGTTCGGGTTTTCATGCCGGCGACCTGACCTGCAAGGGCCGGGCTGCTCTGGGACAGGAATTTCGGGTCGGACACCTGGAGCAAGCCGTGGACGATGGCGACCGAAGGGGCAATTTTGTAGGCGTCATGGCCACGGAAGATTCCACAATGGTGAGTTTTTCCGAGTTTGCGCCGGGTACTGATTTTCGAATCGCCGGCGTGGATGTGCCCTCCTCAGGGCCTGTTACGATGACGTTGCAAAAGGGTGAAACGGTAGTGTTTGCGCAGTATATCAACACCAACGATGCCATCCAGCCCGTCAACGGTTTTATGGGCGGCTTGTTGAAATCTTCGAAACCCGTGGCGGTCAATTGCGGCTCCTGGGTGGGTGCGCCGGTGGTGTTTCAGGCGCACGACATTGGCATTGACCAGATTGCTCCGTTTGAAAAAACGGGCACGGAGTATATTTTATGCAAAGGCAACGGCTCCGGTGTTTTGGAGCATCCCATCGTCATTGCGCACCGCAACGGCACCAAAGTTTGGCTCAATGGCAAAACCAACCCCAGCACGGTGCTGAATGCCGGCCAATACTACATCGTGCCGACCAACCAATTCTCCTCCGCCGGCAATCTGTACCTCCGCAGTTCGGAGCCTGTTTTTGTGTACCAAATGATCGGCGGTACAGCCTTGGGCGACGATGCGATGCGCACGGCCGGACTGATGTTTGTGCCGCCGATCAGTTGCGGCGTGCCCAATGCGGTGGACAATATTTTTCAGCCCAACCGCATCGGCACGATGACGTTTGAGGGCGGCCTGATGCTGGTGGCGATGAAAGACTCGGCGGTGTCGGTGCGGATTGATGGCACGCAGGTTTTTATGGGCGCCCCCGATGCCGTGCCCGGCAACCCGGATTTTGTGACCTACCGGAACCTGAAATTGTTCACCCAAACCAACACGCCTGCCACCATCAGTGTGGTGGCGCAAGGCGCCGTGCAGGTGGCTATGTACGGCCGGAACGAACCGGCAAGTTTTGCCGCGTTTTTCTCCGGCTTTAGCAAAACGGCGCTGCCCACGCTCGACCTGAGTTTGGTCGGCGACGGTGTTTGCCCCGATACCCTGATCGCCAGCGGGCGGTTTGACGGGGTGCAATGGATGTACGGCGACTCGGTGCTCCAGTTTGGGCCGGATACTACTTTTGTAGCCTATGCCCCCGGCAAATACACCGCTGTTGGCTACCTTGGGGTGTGCCGGCGCACGGATTTTGCCCTGGACTCGGTGACGGCCAATTTTGTTTCGCCACAATTCCCGTATGCCCTGGAGGGGCCATCCTGTTTTGGCTACACCGACGGGTTTATCGATTTTGGGATACCCTACGGCGGTATTCCGCCCTACCAGTATTCGATCGACAACGGCCAGCATTTTTCGCCGCAGGCGTATTTTGCCAACCTGGGCGCCGGCGATTTTGATTTGGTGGTGCGCGATTCCACGGGGTGCTACAACCGCCCCTTGCAGGAGAACCTGGAGCAGCCGGATAGTTTTTATGTGCGCATTGTGCCCTTGCGCCTGCCCGAACCGCCCTTGCCGGGAGCGCAGGTACTGCTGGGTGGCGAGCCGAACCGGCCGGTGGTGGCCACGGATTGGGTGCCGATGGACAGCAGCGGCTGTGCCGATTGTCTTTTTTATACGTTCCGGCCGGAGGAAAGCACTTGGGTGACGCTGGCGGTGTACGACACGGCGGGTTGCCGCGCGGAGGACAGCCTGCTGGTGCAAGTGGACCCGCGGGGGTACGTGCCCAATGTGCTGGCGCCGGCATCGGCTGCCGGCAACGACCGGTTTATGTTGTTCAGCCGGGACCCGGTGCCCATTCGGCGGCTGGCGATTTATGACCGTTGGGGCGAGCAGTTGTTTGAACGCCGGAACATCACCACCAACCAAACCGCTGAGGGTTGGGACGGCCGTTTTCGGGGCGAGCCGGTGTTGCCGGGGGTATACCTCTACCTGGCGGAACTGGAAGTTTCGCCAGGTAGGGTGGTGCTGTGGAAAGGAGATGTGACGGTGGTTCGCTGAGTGTTTTTTTGTTTAAAAAGAAGGCAGTTTCCAGCCGTTTTGGTATTGCGCCCGGGTGAGGCGGTTGGCTTCCGGGTCGTCTTTGAACAGGCCGGCGGCGGCATCCCAGTATACTTTTCGGCCGGTTTTGAAGGCCACATTGCCCATGTGCGCATTGATGGCGGCTACGGCGCCGGTTTCGATGCCGCAGTTGAGTAGGGAGGCGTCGTTGGCTTGCATGGCGGCCACGAAGTTTTTGGCGTGGTCGGCGACGTAGTTGGCGTTGTTGTCGCGGCGCTGGTCGGGCAGGTCTTCAATTTTGTATTCCACGATACCGTCTTTGTTGCGCTGGGTTTCGGGAATCACTTCCCAGCCGCTGCGGTTGACAACCAGGGTGCCGTAGTTGCCGATAAAGGCGATGCCTTCGGTTTTGCCGTAGTTGCCGTTGTCGATGCCGGTGGCGTGTTCCCAGAGCATGTTGAAGGTATCGTATTCGAACACCGCCTGGAGGGTATCGGGTGTTTCGGAGGCGTCGTCGGGGTAGGCTAGTTTGCCGCCGGAGGCGATGACGGATTTGGGCGCCTGAGCGCCCATAAAATAGAGGGCGATGTCGATTTCGTGCACGCCCCAGTCGGTCATGAGGCCACCGGCGTAGTCCCAGTACCAGCGGAAGTTGAAGTGAAAGCGGTTGGGGTTGAAGGGGCGTTTGGGGGCGGGGCCGAGCCACATGTCGTAGTCGACACCTTGGGGTGGGGTAGCGTCGGGTTTTACGGGCACGGGTTCCATCCAGCCCTGGTAGGCCCAGCATTTGACGAGGCGGATATTGCCGAGTTTGCCGGATTTCAGGTATTGATAGGCGTGCTGGTAGTGGGCGCCGCTGCGTTGCCATTGTCCGATCTGCACAATTTTGCCATAGTGCCGGGCGGCGTTGCGCATGATGTTGCATTCTTCGATGGAGTTGGCGAGCGGTTTTTCGCAGTAAACGTGTTTGCCGGCGGAGAGTGCATCGCAAAGGATGAGGCAGTGCCAGTGGTCGGGCGTAGCGATAATCACCGCGTCCAGGCCCTTCATTTCCAGCATTTTGCGATAGTCTTTGAATTGTTTGGGGCGTTTGCCCCGCAGTTCTTCCACATTGGCGGAGCGCTCGTCGAGCACGCTTTGGTCCACGTCGGCCAGGGCTACACATTCCACTTCCGGGATATGGGTCAGTTGGTTTTTCAGGTTGGTCCAACCCATGCCTTTGCAGCCGATGAGGCCTACGTGGATCTTGTCGTTGGGCGAGATCCGGCGAATGGTGTTGGCGAAAGCCTCCATGGGTAGGACAGTGGCGAGGCCTGCCCCGGCCAGTGCGGCGGAGGTTCGGCGGAGGAACGTACGGCGGGAAGAAGACATAATTGATGTTTGAATGTGGTCAATTTTTTAATGTGGCCAATGTGGCCAATGTGGCCAATGTGGGGGAATGTCTGCGGGTAAATATAGAGGGAATGTGGGAAAAATGGGTTTGGGGTTTGGTGGGGTGGGGAATAATTTCAACGCCGGGGTTGGTGTTTTTACCAAGCGCCAAATCGGCGGAGCCCAGGCCCCGTGGTTGTCACTGGGAGGCTATCGGTTTATGCATTCCGGCGCGCAGGGGGAATGTCGCCTCCGGCCAATTAGTTGGATTTTTTGATTGGAATCCGCTTTTTGAGCAAAAAAGGCTGCATTTTTCCACCGGAAATTTTCAACCATCATATCTATAAATTTAACCCACACCTACCTGAACATGAAGTATTTCCTCTTGCCTTTGCTCCTGCTTTTGGGCACCTTGGCTGTTGCCCAAAACGTGAACATTCCCGACTCGACGTTCAAAAACGTCCTGCTCACGCTCAAATGCGCGGATACCAACAACGATTACGCGCTCGACAATGATGTCGATTCCAATGATGACGGCGAAATCCAACTCAGCGAAGCCTTGGCGGTGACTCGGTTGTATGTGCCGAGCCTGCAAATCAAGGACATGACCGGCATTAAGTCGTTCAGCAACCTGAAGTATTTGTTTTGCAGCCTCAATAAATTGACGGCGCTGGATGTGAGCGGCCTGGTTTATTTGCGCGAACTCTACTGCGAAGCCAACACCCTGACGAGCCTGAACGTGCAGGGGCTTGTCAGTTTGCAGGACTTGTGGTGCTCGCTGAACCAACTGACCACCCTGAATGTAACGGGCCTGAGTCAATTGCTCAACTTTGGCTGCGCGAACAACCAGATCGCCGCCCTCGACGTGAAAACCCTGAGCAGCCTGAAATGGCTGGAATGCCACCGCAACCAACTGAACGAACTGAATGTACAAGGCCTGTTGAACTTGTACCAGTTGAGTTGTAATAACAACCAAATTTCCAGCCTGAATGTGCAGGGTTTGCCTAAAATGAAGTGGCTGAATTGCGATTTCAACCCGATCTCTACCCTCGATTTGCAGGGCCTGAGCCTCATGGAGCAATTGAGTTGCAAAGGCGACGGCCTGCAGGAATTACACATTCAAGGCCTGAGCAACCTGGGGGCCTTAATTTGCTCGACCAACCAATTGACCGAACTGGACCTGAGCGGCCTGTCCAAATTGACCCGCCTGGAATGCACCAACAACCAATTGCCAAGCCTCGGGGTACAAGGTTCTCCGAACCTGGAAATTGTACGCTGTGACTCCAACGCCCTGACTACGTTGGATTTGCAGGTCCAGTCCAAGTTGAAAGAGCTGCGCTGTGCGTACAACCAATTGGGCAGCCTGTTTATCAAAAACGGCAAGGTGGAAAGTACCCTGTTCTTCGACAACAACCCGGACCTGGCCTACATCTGCTGCGACGAACAGCAGGTGCCAGCCGTTCAGGCGAAGGCGGCGGCCGGCAATTTGCCCAACTGTATCGTCAATGCCTATTGCAGTTTCGTGCCCGGAGGGGCCTTTTTTACCTTGCAGGGGCGGCAGACCTATGACCTGAATACCGATGGTTGCGACAGCCTGGACCAGCCCTACGCGCACTTGAAATGGCTGATCACGGATGGCTCCACGACCGGGATTTTTATTTCAGACAGCACGGGCTACTACAATATCCCGGTGCAGGCGGGGACGCATACCATCCGCCCGGTGTTTGAAAACCCGTCGTTTTTTACCGTCCAGCCCGATTCTTTGGTGATCCAACTCCCGGCCGACAGCAGTCAGTTCGTGCATGATTTTTGCATTGCGCCCAATGGCGTTCGGCACGACCTGGAAATTACGTTGTTGCCCTTGAACGCTCCCCGGCCCGGTTTTGAGGTAGCGTATCAATTGGTGGTCAAAAACAAAGGGACAAACCCCGAGGCAGGCAGTGTTTACGTTGAGATCGACAGCACGCGTATGCAATTTGTCAGTGCGGACCCAACACCGGATGTGCAAGGGAGTGGGCACGCTGGCTGGAATTTCAGCAACCTGGCCCCAAACACCGAACACCGGATCCAGGTGGTTTGCCGGGTGAACAGTCCGATGGATTCGGTAGCCGTTTTTCCCGGCGCCTGGCTGCTGGTGAGGGCCGCTGCGGTGCTTTCTGCCGCATTGGATGAATTTCCACAGGACAACGCCTTCACCTTGAGCCAAACGGTGGTCGGCTCTTACGACCCCAACGATATCACTTGTCTGGAGGGCGCTTCTATCCTGCCGGATGCGGTGGGCGGATACCTGCACTACCTGATTCGGTTTGAAAACACCGGTACCTATCCTGCCGAGCATGTTGTGATACAAGATATTATCGACACCAGTCGGCTTGATCCGCTCTCGTTGGAGTTGTTGGATGCCAGCCACAATTGCTACGTTCGCACGGTGCGGGGCAACGAGGTCGAGTTTGTTTTTGAAAACATCCTGCTCCCGTTTTCAGGGCCGGGTAAAAGTGGTTTTGTGGCCTACAAGATCAAAACCCGTCCGACACTGGTGCTGGGCGACACCATCCCAAACCAGGCGGATATTTATTTTGACTACAATTTCCCGGTCCGGACCAACCAGGCGGAGACCGTCATCAGCATGGCAACGCTGGCGAAAGAGCCGGTTGCTGCGGCCTTTGCCTTGAGCGCTTACCCCAACCCGGCTGGCTCGGTGTTGTATTTCAATACCCGCGAACCGCTACTGGAGGTGGACGTTACCGATGTTGCCGGCCGGCTGGTGCTGCGCCGCGCACTGGACGGGCTGCGGCTCGATGTATCCGGACTACAGCCGGGGCATTATTTTGCCAAAGTGACGGGCAGAAATGGGGTGGTGGTGGTGCCGTTTGTGAAAGGGTTTTGAGGGGGGAAGGTTGAATGAGGGAAAACGACAAGGGGTTACAAGATTGCTCTTGTAACCCCTTGATTTTCAAGTCGGGATACCAGGATTCGAACCTGGGACCCCCTGCTCCCAAAGTGAACTCTGGGCGAAATTTTCAAGCTAATATATTGGTTGTACATTCTATGAAAGTACTGCGATGTTTCAAGAACAAGCCACGATGATGGAGAGTTTGTTTTTTAAATGCCCAACCTTTTAGTCATGCGACAAGGCGCCAAGACTTGAAATTGAGACACATATCACCACTAACGTTAAATTGTAAATTTGCAAAACCGGTTGACTACCCAAAACCCAGTAGTAAATTTGAAAAATGCACTTAACTCAATGCCCGGTAATTGAGCCATCTTACCACTAGTGATCCGCCGATTGTTAAATCCTTTACCTATATCCCCTTTATCACAACGTTTTGACACTGAATAAGAAGGTTTTCAGAATGATATATTTGAAAAAATAAATCCCCTATGCCATATCGTACTTAGTAATAAGCTTATTTTCTGGGCCTATGGTCTGTTTTTGGGGAGAACGTCAAATTTAAACATACTTTTGCTCGAATGATTATTCGCTTAATCTAGTCAATAACTCCAGCAACCCGCTGATGATCTGGTTTCGTTCAATGGTGGCTTCAGCATTTGAAATAGTACCAAAGGCAGTTTTCTTTGACAGCTGAGTCAATCGATCGGAAAATAAAATTGCAACCGGCGTCAGTTCCGGATGGTGCAATCCGGCATATTTCTTCAATTGAAGGCAAACTGTTTCCATCTTCCCTTTTTCCAGCATGGAATAGATATTTCTTAAATCCTCTATTTCTGGTATTATAGGTTCCAATTTT
The DNA here is from genome assembly GCA_020846655.1 of Saprospiraceae bacterium. GTDB lineage: Bacteria > Bacteroidota > Bacteroidia > Chitinophagales > Saprospiraceae > M3007. The sequence goes on from JADLDL010000004.1 coordinate 41,698, forward strand.
TTGAGATTTAGTTCTCCTCGTCTCGTATTGTCAAGACTATTCCCGACAACAGCAGTTTTTTTTGGATTCTCCAGTCCCCCCGAAGTGCCATTTGGTTGCGGATCCCGGGGATTGAGGTCCTCTATTTTCAGCTGAAACAACAATTCAAACAAAAATGCGGCAGCCCGCTCTGAAGCAATATTTTGATGATCGTCCGACTTTTCGTCTATCATATCTGATATGCCGCGAATATTAAGCGCCTTTATTTCAGGATGATCGGACATCGCTACAGCGAACCCAATGGATTCCATTTCGAGTGCCACTGTATCTTCAAAAGTATTTTTCAAGGTACGGTAAGTGTCCGAGTCCGTCGTGCTAAGCACCTTTTCACCAGAAGCGATGGGCCCAAAAAAAACAGCAGCATTCACAGCGCCATCTTCGGTTCTTTTGCGCCAGTTGTTCTCCCGATCAATTCGCCTGGCCCATTCTACCAGGAAAGGATTGTATGGCCGCACTTTGGGCCTAGATTTTTGACCCGTCGTCATAACTTTGGAATATTCATATCCATAAGCTTCCGTAGCGACCACTAAGTCGCCAATTCTCACATCCTTGATGCCGGCGGCAAAGCCATTGAGAAATATCAGGTGCGGTCGGCGAATGTAAACCGCATCTTTTGCTGCAGCCGCCAGGGTGGTGTTTTGGGCGCCCGTCAGGCGAATGGTGATATCATAGGCATGATGCAAACCCGTAAATTGGCCTGTTTCCCAAGCGAAATTTGACCGCATATCATATTCGGGAGCATCAAGGCGTTTTCGGACAGCATCGTATTCTACCTGCTTGGGCGTCAGAATGACGACTTGAACCCTATTTCTGTCCATTGGGCCTACCATGTCACGAACAATTTTTGCGTACTCCCCCGGCGTTCTCCCCAACAGATTTTTGCCGAGTGATATCAAAATGTCCGAAACCTCCGATTGGGTAAGGTTGGATTTCCGAAAAAATCCGGTCAATAAATTATGTAGAATAACAATCTCCTCCGGGGGGAGCGCTCCGGCGGCCTCCCGGATTTCCTCAAAAAATCCGAATGGGTCGCGTTGTGAAAAATGGCGTGTCGTGGCTCGGTTTATGGATTTAAGGAGGTAGGGCCAAATAAACTGAAGCCCTAAAAGAATATAAAGCAGGGTATCGCTGCTTAAATGGGAAGGCTTTTGGGTATTCGTATCGAAGTATTCGTGCAGATAATACTCTGCAACATCGTCGTAAATAGACGCCTTGGAGGGCAAAACGTCCCCAACGACAGATTTTCCAATCTCTTTTACGAATATTTGTTCTATTTCGGAAAGTTGCATACCTGTTAAATCATTGTCATGTTTCAGTCGATTCCATAAAACTCAAACGCTGCCATGGTACTCAGCAAAGCATCATCGCCAGTAGATTTATGGAATATTTTTTTTGCCTCATTCAAGGCCCTGGCTTTTAAATAATTTTCCGCCTCACCCTTCTTTTCCGCTTCTTCGGATAAAAGTAGGTATTGCCCGGCAATTTCGTTTGCAAATAAACAAGCTTCCAGGGAGTGTACCGGCCAACGACAGGCGGCCACGGAAAATGCGCGGTATACTGCCAATTGTATACAAAACCCTTCGACGTCCAAGTATTGATCTACTGTCATTTTGCCGATAGAACAACTTACCATCAGAAGCAGGCTTATTCCACTCAGGTCGCATCCGTTTCCCCGCCATAAATCCTGGTGATCCTTAAGCCGAATGCCCCCGCGTTTATCACTCGTTCCATGCCCGCATAAGGTCAATACTTTGAAATTCCTGTGTTGCTGTACCAAACCCGCAATGGAAGCTATGGAACAGGGCGGTGAATCTGCGGCGGCAAAACAAGATATTCCATGCCGGTTTGCCAATGAAAAATGACCGGCGTGCAACCAGCGGGCAGATTCCCGGTTAATGAAGTCTTCGCGGTGGAACCAGGAAGCAACTCCGATCTTCTTGTGCGAACGGCTTTGCTCCGCTTGGTTCGCTTGCGCGGCTTGCTGCAATACGTTCATAACAAAGGACAGCGAATGAGTGATTGAACGCACCTGCAGAAATAAGGGGATACCGTTTACCGGCACGTGTGCAAACGGGATGCTGTACAAATGATTGTCGACCTGCAAAACAACGTTTTTGGATTCATCGAAGTAGTCTGCAAGCAGATCGAGGCGCAATAAGGGTGACAATTCCTCGACGAAACCCCGCGTCAAGTCTGTTAGGAATTGTTTGCCCTGGTTGGGGATTTCCCAAAACAGGTTGATTTGCTTATCATGTGACTTGGCAAGTTGCCAGATCGTGTTGCTGTCGTCGGGATGTCCATGATACTGGGCTACGAAACGAAGTGCGTTCCCGTCACTAAAGAAAGCCAACCAGGTCAATCGCCCCTCGCCATCCAATGTCATGCGCAGGATGAGAGCGTGTTTTCCAACCGATGCGGCGATCTGCGCCGGGGTGATCCCGGTGTCTATGGGCCGCTTCAGTATTTCATACATTTGTGGAGCCACAGACAGAAAATTCGCCTTTTCTGCGTCAGCCTCTACCAATTCTACTTCCGGCATTTCGCTGTCTTTCACTCCGAGCGCAGCGCTTCCGGCCGGTTCCATAGCAGCCAGTTCCTGCAACACAGGATAGGTATCCGGGTCAGGCATGTCTTCCAGACAAGCCCAATGGTTGGGCTTTACGATATTGGTTGCAGGGAAAATCTGCAATTCCTTAAGGGTAAACCGCTCTGCGAGCAAGCGTTGAGTCAGCTCGACATCCCAAAGGAACACTTTCGATGCAATGGAAGGCTCTTCGGAAAGGTTTTGGTCTTGATGCAACCAAAAGAATCCTGCCTCCAGAACCGCTTTTTTCAACAAGGTAACGTACCGAATAAATTCCTCACGGTCTTCCAGTCGAATTCCCTGAGAGCCAAAACCATAACGCAGATAGGTTACTGTCTGTTGGCAGTACTGTAGAACAGTTTGTTTATCCGCCTGATAGTAAAACTGAAACCAACTGGTAAGCAGGGCGATAATATGGGTAATAGAGGGATCGCCCTCGGAAGGTATTTCCCAGAACTCCCGGTGCTGGCGAATGAACCAATCCGTGATAATGGAAGCTTCCCGGACGAGACCAATCTCGGACAGAAAATTACTCAGACTGTAGATAAACCCCGCTTTCGTATCCTTTTGAAGGCCATCCAGACGGACATTCAGCTTTCGGCTTATCGCTTCATCGGAATCAAAGTCCGCATCGCGTAATCCGCAGTCCGCCAACAGAAGCGCTTTTACTTCCACGGCGGGGTTACGGCGTACCTCCTCCAGCAAAACGATTAACATCCTCAGATAACTGGCGGCAGTATCGACCGGGAGTTTGGCGCGGAGGGATTGCCATTTTTGCCCCAAAACCTCAACCTGTTCATAATCCGCCGGTATTATTCCGGCATAGCCTTCCAGAATGGCGAGGGCTTTGTGTTCTTCCCCGGTCGTATACAAGGTGCTCGCAATACCGAACAGCGCATACTGACCACTCAATGGGTTAGTGAGTTTCGCGATCCATTGCTGCAATTTTTGTGAAAGGGCAACGGAATTAGAATAATCCTCCTGCGTCAGGCCAATAAGCTTTTCAAAGGCCTCCAGCCCTTGTTTCTGAATACCGATCTTTTCAAAAGCTGTGAAAATAAAGGAAAGGTAGGCGGCGATAATATCAAGAGGCAGGCCATCCAGCCGAAGATAGATACTTTCTACTACCTCGGCCTTATACATGTCTTCCTCTTCGTCCCTGTCCAGATTTAATATGCCTAAATCATAATAAAACACGTCGAACGCCTCCGATTGTCGCCCGACTATGCTCAGGACGCCGTTCAGGCCCATTAAAAACTGAATTTGCGTAACCGGCTGTATGTCATGCCAGTAAATATCGAGCTTGGCGGCCAATCGCTTTCTGTCGTGGAAATCTTCCGGATTGAGTTCTAAGGCCGTTTCCAAAACCGTAAGAGAAACCCGGTGCTTGCGAACCAGACCGAACGCTGCGGCATACTGTGCTGCAAACATCAGGGTGGTATCATTCCTGCCATTTTGACTCAGCCACTCCCCGATCCGGTGCCTGATTGCGGCAATATCGAAGCGTTCGACTTCCTCTATGCCTAGATGATTTTCGTATTTCCGAAAAACTTCGTCGTATCGGCCCTGCAAAGACAATTCATTGGCTTTCAGGATGATACGTAACTCTTTGGGCAGAAAAAGAGCCAATGTTCTTTGAAGAAGGTTCATTCCTGGCTATAGTGAAATCGGGTCCTTAACGAATCGTCCGTTGTGGTTCGGGTCGGCGATACCCTGCATGAAAAACTGTTTGGCTTTCTGCATAGTTTTAATGCGCTCTATCTGAATCTGCAACGTTGCATTCAGATCCTGGGTTCTGAGTACTTCTATAATTTGCTTTTTGACGCTCTTTTTATTTTTTTCTATCAGTTTTTCATAATAGCTGCTTACGTCTGTAAAATAGTTTTTCAGGCAGAACGTAACGACCTGGTTTATTTCTGATTTCCTGGCTTCCACAAATTTGGTCTGTACGCCCTGGATAAAATACACCGCGAAGGACGAAAAATCGGACAGGTTAAGATTGGAGATATTGCCTCCGGAAGCCTTGCTCCAGAAATCAGGATCGGCCGGAGGGGCGGTGAAGTGCTCGAAGTGTTTGTTGATATCGTACTGATTTGCTTTATGCAATAAGACTTTATAGTTGGTGTCCTTGGCAGAGAGTTCCGCTTCGATCCATTTTCTCCACTTGTGATATTCCAGGAAAATTCCATCGCATATACCATCCAGTCTGTAACCCAGGTTCGCTTCCGAAACGTAGCCGACTATATCATCCTGCATGTCCTGCGGGATATTCACAACAAATCCCTCTTCAATGATATTCAACATAATAATCCGGCGAAACGCGACAATAAGGTCCTTTATATCCTCATCATGGGTGCGTTTTCGCATTGCGTCTCTAAGGTGAACGGTCGCATTAAACAGCTTTGTAATGTTCTCGACAAACTCGATCCAGCGTGCCTCGTGATCGTCCATCCGGCGGAAACCGGTTTGCTTGAGCCTTTTCAAGGCCTCGTCCGGCGGTATCAGCGCTCCGAATTTTTTATAAATGGCTTTTATATCTTTATCTTTCAAAAAATCGAATTGCGAGAGGGAGTCGTTTGCTGAAATCAAGGTGTCTTCCACTTTCTTTTTTGTCGATTCAAACCAACTTTCGAACAACTCGTCCGCCTTCTCAAAAATAAAGTCGTTCAGGATGTCATCCGGGTTGTCAGAACGAATTTTTAATAAATCGACCTGGCCCTTGAAGGTATAGTATATGGAATGATAAACAGCTTCGGCTTCGCTTAAAAACTCTTCGAAGATCTGTTTGGTGAGATAGGTAAAAAACTTTTCCCTCAACAAATCAACGTTCTTTGCGAGCACAGAGTCCGGCTTTGTCGTTTTATAGAGGGCAGAGGTTTTAAAGAATCTGTCTTCCATGAAACTGATATTATAATTTTTTAAGCCGTCCTTAAAGGAACTTTCCAAAATCCTTTCGTCTTCTTCATCCCTTACCTCATCCCACATGTTAATGACCCAGAACGATTTTCCAAGAAAGCGTTTATTATTATTTATATCTGCAATAAACTTCGATGTCTTGCTTTCCGCTAGTTTTTTTGGTGCAAAGATGAAGATAAAAGCCTTGGTGTTCGCTTCAAAGGCATAGGTCCTCGTAATCAGTTCATGGTTGATGTTTCTTGAACCTAAGCCCGGCAGATCCACCAGAACGATAGAGGAATCATAGGGAAGGTCGCACAAATTCACGTCGATGCGACTGATCAGTATGGCGCTCGGGTCAAATTTATCGTCCGCGAACTCTGTGATTCTTTTTATGTCCGCTATGGATTTATTCTTTTCCACATGCTCTACTTTATTATCCCACTCCTTTAGCAGATATTCCAGACAAAGGAATGAATCATTGGACAACACTTTTCCGCTTGCTTTAAATCGGGTGACTTCCTGATCGAGGGTCGATGCGAGCAGGAGATTGTCCATTCCAAGCAATTCATCTGCTCTTTGCGACGTAAGCCCGATCGTCTCTGCCAGGTCGCGCAGGTATGATTCTTTTAACAAAGACCTTTCTTCCAGGCTCGAGTAGTAAATGTTGCCGAATTCTTTGTCGGAAGGGCTTTTCCTGATGAAAGTAGGGCAGGCGGTAGTAGGAATGTCCTTAGCGGGCAAAATATCCTTGCCCAGTACGGCATTGATCAAGGTCGATTTACCAGTGGAATAAGGACCGGCGAAGCAAACGTGGAATTCAGGTGAGTTCAAGGCATCGATCATCTTTTGGTTGTTGTCAAACTGTTCCCTGATTTCGTCTCCTTTTGGCAGAAAGGGAGCGACGGCCTGGAAAATGTTGACAAGACCATTAAACCTGTCCCTCAGCCTCTGAATCTGTCCAAAAAGCATATTATTATTGCCTTTATTCTCGGTTGTGTTACTCATGTTAAGATAGAAGCTAGTTAGTGTAGATTTTGCTGGCACAAGTGGGGCAATCCGGCAATTTTTCTATTTTTATGGGAAACCACCACATTTTGGCATATTCAATATTGTCAATATTCTGAATCAGATTGTCTGAATTGACCGCATAAATGAACAGGGGACAGTCGCAGTAAGAGGTTGGCATGGCTTTTATCCTGCCTTCAGAAAGATTTTGCAGTACGCACCGGCTTGCCATATAGACAAATGGCAGTAAATCAGTAGAAAAAATATTTTCCGGAGATATTACCGGCGCCGGAGGGGGAGGCACTACCGGGGTCGTATTGTTAGCTCTGACATACCTGACGATTCCTTCTTTTGAAATAAAACTCCCTTCTGCCAGACAGTCGAAACAAGGCGCATCCGGAGATGAAGGTTGCCACCTGAACAGGTAACCGAATGAGGCATCCTGATTAAATTTGATAAATATCGCAGGGATCGAGTGTTTCACTGCGATCTTGTTGACAGGGTTGAACGTTGAGAAGTTATTCGTAAGATTGATAATAATGTCCGACCCTTCCATTAACTGTTCCAGTTGATCTATATTATCAACAATGTTCAGTCGGTGAATGACAATCTTGACGTCCGGAAAGGCTGACATGACAACATCGTGCACAACGCTTGACTTAAGGCGACCTATATCGCTGACACCGGCCACCAGAAAATGTAAATTGCCGGGTGTCACAATTGAATCGTCAATGAGAGTCAGCGATTTCACACCGGCGCTGGCCAGTTCCCGCGCAAGCATGGATCCCATTCCTTCCAGACCGACGAGGGTAATTTTTTTGTTCTTCCACAGCGAAGTATCCAAAGCGATGGAAGGAATTTTAAAGGAGTATTTGAGTTCGCCGTCGATATTCAATTCGCAGGGTGTGACCTGTCCATCCTTTTTGTAGAAAGTATGAAATGCGATTTCCCGTGCAGGGAGGTGCTCGCAAATAATGGCCAAGTAGTAATCCAGCGCCATATTTTGCTTGTTTGCAAAATCGTTTTCAATCTCCTCGAGAATAAGATTTTCGTCGGAAAAACCTTCATTAATATTTACAAAATAGAGAACGAATGGCTTTCCCATCGGCGGCAGGGATGGGTACTCCACATAGGCCCGTATGACATCCCCTTCGCCTTCGAGGAAGGCGACACCTTGATGAAGCCGGTTAAGACTTCTGCTAAAAACTTCCAGTTGATTATTATTAATTAAAGCTTTCATAGAGCGATCAGAATGAGAACGGGTTAAAATTCTCCGATGTATCACCGGGATACGGAGGAGGAGATGTGCTATTTTCTTCCTGGACAATATCGACCGTATTCAGGTCAGTGAAATCATCTGGAACATCCGTCATGTGGTTCTTTTCCGTTAAATGAACGAAATTGACTTTCAGGGTTTTAATATCTATTGATAAAGATTTCATTTCTCTGACTGCATCAAAATTCAGATCCAGGCACACGGAAGAATTCAAATTCAAAAATGTTCCCTGCAGATAGACTTTCCTGATAAGGCTTATCCTTGGTGTTTTTAATAAAAACAGAAGGGCCGTTTCCAGAAATTCCGCATTTGGAGATACTTTATTGCAATATTTACAGGTTTTAATATATTGTATGAGTTTATTAAGAGCCGATTTGTCGTTCCCTGCCTGCTGATCTTTAAATTCTTTTTTGTAGGTTCTTTTGATCTGGTTAAATTTTTTGAACGTGATATGCTCGATCGTTTCATTCAGCAGATCCTGAGGATTAGCCGGGTTAATGATCCGGGATAAAGTTTTCAGCTGCTCAAGAGGGTCGAATTTGGGCAAAGAGCTTTTGATGTATTTATCGGTGGTCAGGCCGTCCGAATCAATATCCAGCCAGTCCAGTTTTTCCTTTCCGGATAATTCATTCCAGGGTATCGTCAAAAACATGGGGTCGTTATATAATTTGTACCCTACAATAAATGACTGAATTACCTTAAATATGGCTCTGTTCTTTCCTTCATTCCACGTGTAAAACCCTTTCTCGTTTCGCTCCCGATTAATAGCGCGGTATTTGGATTTCAGCCTGCTGTACAACATTTGAGAGGCCTTTCGTTCAAATTTCTCTCGAGACAGATTTACAAAAACCTCTTCCTGGTATTTACTGATCAGTAGGCTCCTGAATTTGGTTGGGCTGAATTTCAATCCGTCCTTATCCCTGATTTTTTCGTTTTGATCCAGGTACATCCAATCCAGGGCGCCGCCTCCGTTTAACTCCAGCAGCAGTGTTTCAAAAAACAGGGCCGTCGGGTGTAGCGAATAAATATCCATCGATAGTTTTATTATTCGAGTATAGTAATTTCTAAGATCCGGCCGCCCTTCATTGTCCGAATATTCAATTCTTTGGTTGTGGGATTCTTTCTTTTTATAAGAAAACTTAACCTCGATCATTAAAAGCCTGCAAATTCTTCTTATATTGCGCTCTGCCGTGCTCATGCCCCGATTTTTTTTCGCCGCGGTACGCTCAAGATTTTTTATTTTTTCGGCGTACAGTTTGATTCTGGAGAACAGGCCGCCCTTTTCCTCCAGATAATCCCGAACAATTTCATTCGCGGTGATAGTTTTAAATAAAGAAATTAATAAGAACTCCTGTAATTGGGATGATTCTCCTTCTATGTTCTTCGCAATTTCAACGCAGATATTGTGAGCCTCGTTGTAATCGCCTGACCTGATAGCATCCTGGGCCTGGGTCATTTTCAGGCGAAATTCCTTTTTCAGAACCTGATCCTTGGCCAGCTCGGCAGGCAGATGGATCGCGTATTTTGGCAAAATGATATGGTCGTCAGGGTCTGTGTCCGCATCTTTATCATCCGGGTCGGTTTCGCCGGTTTCTTCAGATTCCTCACTTGGATCACCGCCCAACAGAGATTTAACGGCATTGTCATTTTCCCATTCATTGACAAGAGGGACGTAGTCTAACTTTGTACGAACAAAGTCCGAAATACCGTTTACTACTCGGGTTGTTTCAAGCCTAAAGTCGTCAAAAGAGATATTACCCCTACTATGCTGGTCCTTTACAAGATATAGCCTGACTTTATAAGAAGTCAATCCGGATTTTTCATGGTTGTCGGCTACTATTTTAATCAAAATATCTAAAACATCGAAAATTTCATCTTCGGTTTGCAGCATATCTGCAAGGATATTCTCCAGTTTATCGATACTCATTTTTTAGATTTTTGTATGATTTGTCTAATTGTCGACTATCTTGGTCAGGTCACGACTGAAGTTGGCCACTTCTTCAATATACTTTTTAAAATCGTCGTCGTTCCAGTTGGCTTCGCTTCCATCCAACTCATTTTGTTTTTTGGTCGTCCAGTTTCTTATTGCCATTTCAATACTCTGACTCTGAGACTGTTGTGCGGAAAGAAAAGCATGAAGTTTCAGCTGATTGATCTGCTCGTCCATCATCATTAGGGTATTCGACTCGTTGATTACTTTCGCTTCCTGGCGTACTTCATCCGCTTCGAGCGCCTTTTCGTATTGCCCGACCGGCGAGATCAGTTTGACAAAAATCGGGGCCGTTTCAATGATGATAAATAAAAGGGTCAGCATCAGATTGATCCACCACATGGTATCGAACCAGTTTCCGGTGAGTTCTCCCAACATTTCCAATTGCGTGATGAAATTTCTTGAATAACTGGTCTTGATTAAAGTATCGATCTCGGCGATTTGCACCTCCGACTTTTGGTTGGCAGTATCCAGTTCTGCCTGCTTTCTTTGCAAGTTATTCCTGTTGTTCCGATCTTCTATTAATTTTTCTGCTCTATAATTCCGGAGAAAATCTTCTTTTTCCTTATTGGCTTCATCCCATTTTTGCTTTGCTTCACGGATATTCGCTTTTCGCCGGTCCCGCTCACTGACGTATCTGTCATAAAGGTCTTGAGGCTCCGGTTTAAAAACTGGTTTACCGTTTTCGTACCTGTCAATATTCTGGGGATTATTTTTTATGGCGTTAATGTTTGCCTGACATTCACTTATTTTAGGATTGTTTTCTGCTTTTACCCGTTCATAGGTATTACTTAACTCGTTTGCTCTTGATTTAATCGCCATATACGCCGGAATATCGGGCTCGGATGCAGCTTCCCTAGCGGATCTGTCCACTCTTGCTTGCGCACTGTCTTTTTCAGTTTGTGCTCTTTTTTCCCCCGTCATTTCTCTGGCCGTTTCCGTATTCCTGACTTGTATTTCCATTCTTTTTTCCGCAATCTTTCCGTCCAGACGATCCTGAAACAATCTGATTTCAAGCGGCTTAACTACTACAAACGATATTATAATCGCCAAGCAAAACCGAGGGATCGCCGTCTTGGCCTCCTGACGGAAATTCCCCGTTTTTTTAATCGACATAACGATGTAGCGGTCGATATTGAATATGGTCAATCCCCAAACAAGAGCGAATACGGCCGTGGAGATAATATCGTGAAACACGTGATAAATCGCATACCCTCCGGAAATTGCCGCGAAAAGACCGGTCAGAATGATCGTCAGACCTATGGAAGAGAACTTGGATATTTCTCCCGGACAATTTTCTAGCACGGATAGGTTAGCGCCTGCACAACGACACAGGAACTTGGCTATTCCGGTCATTAATCTCTGGGAGGTGATCGAGAAAGCGACCAAGGCACACGCGGCTCCTACTGCCAGCCCCAAATAAATATTGCCGAATGTTGACACGATCACAGCAATGCAGACCCCTATAATTATACTGATGATTACAGGGAAAATGAAGTCAATCGGTAACTTAAACATATAAGTGGTTGCATTAAGTTTTTAAGGTGGGCGGTTTCAAAAGTTGTACCCTGAAATTCCGAAGTACAGGCTTTTGCAATACACGGATAGTGAATTGCGCTCTTGTTTCCATTCCATATTTGTTTCGCGCGGTTAAGACGTAAGTCGTATCCCGGAGCGGACTGCTTTTTAACCTCCCTTCATGTACGACATTCCCGATTCCGTGGTTCAGCGTTACAGTCTCCGATTGGGTAACCTGCCATTTTATTTCCGTCTCTTCTCCGACGTACAGCATCATAGGGCTTGCCGTAAAAAAGCGGATAAACGGAGGCTGACGCATAACGGAAACCCTGACCCTGGCTTCACTAACCATTCCAAAACAGCCGACGGCTTTAAGCGTATACACCGTATCCTGCTCCGGATGAACTTCCAGGCTTCCGGAAGGGTTTATCTCCTGGTTATTGTCGAAATAGACCTTTTCGGCATCCTTAATATCCCAGGACAGCACTGCACCCTTGTCGTCCATAACGATAAACCTGTTGGATTGAAAGAAGGCTATCCTGGGGGGAATTCTGGAAACCTGTACGATGAAGGAAGCGCGCTCGCTGAGACCAAAAAAATTGGTCGCGGTTAGTTGGTAAATCGTATCCTGTTCAGGCACAGCATCGCAGTAAGACTGGTTTGTAACGTCTCCGATGTTATTGTCAATGACTATCCGGGCGGCATTTTCTATCTGCCACGATAATCTTATGGTTTCCTTTTTTCTCAAAAAGAATTTATCCGATTTAAATCTCAGAATCTTGGGCGGAATCTTCAGCAGGCTTATTTTAACGTGGGCGGTTGCTGACACCCCAAACCAGCTCGTAGCGGTCAGCGTATAGACAGTGTCGCTCGTAGGTGAAGCGTCGCAATCTGTCAGCCCGGTTACATCACCAATGCCCTGATCGATGGAAACGGTTTCCGCTCCCGCTACGCTCCAGGTTAACAAGCACGGCTGCTGATCATTTCTAACCGGTTTATCAGAATTAAAGAACCGGATCTGGGGTTTGTCTTTTGAAACTTCGATTCGTATGGTTTTCCTCACTACTCCGAACGGACTGTAGGCAACCAGTTCCACGTCTTTATCTCTTCGAATTACGATTTCCGAAAAGGATTGATTGGTCACATCCTGTCCATCGATAGATACCGAAAAGGCATTTTCAACCTGCCAGTCGAAGCGCACCGGGGCTAAAGTCATAACCCTGGCGGTCGAAGATTGAAACATTTTTATCTCTGGTGGTAACTGTGTGACCTGAAGCAGCGTTTTCCATTGGTTAGCCGAAACCCGGAGCGCGGGATTGAAGTACCCATCGGTCACAGTTGATTTTATTTTTCCGGCTAAAGGAGCCTCCAGATTATTTTCAAAATAGTTCACATACCAGTCATGCAAGATTTCCAGGTCGGCCTCATTGGTTTTATAGAATTCAAATGCGCAATCAACATGTGGAAATTTAAATTTATTCAGGTATTTTCTTACAGAATCATCGCTCAATACACTTAAAAAAAACAGGGGGTGAAATTTGAATAAAATATAGTGAATGGCAATGCTCAAGGACCAGAGATCGGAAGGCAGGTTCACATTGATCAAGTTTTGCTCTCCTTGCTGAACAAGATCAAGTTGTTTATTAATTTCCGGGGCCAGCCAGTCCTGAGGAGTTCCAATTGTACTTGGCACATTGCTGTCATCATCCTGAATAACAGCACCACTATCATAATCAATAATCGCACACCTGAATTTTTTTATGTCCACAAACAATGCCTCCGCCTTGAAATCGGCATGTATGTAGAAACAAGCGCGCAGAACATCGAATGCGGCAGCCAGATGCCAGGCGATTTGCTTGCGGGCGATCATGGGCGCTTGGTCGTACCTGTCAGACAGGTCTGTTGGGACGCCGTTATTTTCTGCCTCTGGATCAATGGCAAGTTTAAACTCTTCAAAACCCAGGCTTGTAAGGTTATTAGCCGAATAGCCCATGACTTTGTTACCTTTGTATATACCTTCAAAACTAAATTGCGGACAACCCAGAAGCGCAGGATAGTGATCGAGCAGCGCAATGTTTTTGCTCTTTCTCAATTTTGCATCTTCTTCTTTCAGTTTTTTCTGTAATGCTTGTATGGTTTCCAAACCGCCTTTCTCATTTCCAGTGCCCTCGGCGAAAATTTTTATTACCTGGTCCATAGCAGGCCGCTGGCCTCCGTTTATCGACAAACACTTGTATACGGCTCCGAAAGCGCCGGAGCCAATTTTATTGTCATCTATCTCTATACTATTTATTTTTTTAAAATCCTGATAGAATTCGGTAGATAACGCTCTTATGTTATTGATCGACTGAATCATTTGGGCCCATTTTTTTGATATTTGACCGCCTGAGGAGAGATTATTACTGCAAGCGTACAGTCGTCTTCCACCTCCGCTCTTTCCAGGAATCCTTCCAGGCAGTTCTGGAGGGACTCATTGTTCATCTCGGTTTCGGGCTTTTTAAGAAACTTATCAATCGTTTTGTATAAATCTGCCAACTTGTTTTCCTGTTGTATCCATACCTTTCGGTCGTCGTCCTCACCTATCACTTCTTGGTCTTTGGAGTAAAGCCCGTCGGTACATAAGATAATAATATCCCCATACAATTCATTATCCTTGGTCATTTTGATGACGGAAGGTGCATACTCCTGTCGTTTTGCGGAAGGGCTGATAAATTTATATAAGGCATTGTTCCCATTTTCCCAAACACTGTGCGGGTTCAGGAGATTTGAAACATTCCAGGGGGCCTTGAATACAATATGATTATCTGGAATCCGATTAAAATTGCCTCTCAGGTGAAGAATTGCCCCGTTACCGACGTATGATATAATGGTTTCGTTATCTGTGTCCAACGCACAAATTAAGGTGGTGGCCAGGGCGCCGGCGACGTTCAATGAATCGCCTTCTTCCGATATTTTAACAGATTCCCTATTAAGGATGACAGGCAGACAACCAAATTTTTGTAACCAGTCTATCTGATCAATTTTATCTTTCGTTTCGATCTCCTCCCCAATTAATTCATCAAACAGGCCCGCGCATACTATGCGGGACGCTATTTCGGATTTGTAGGAAGACCCGATACCATCGGCGACGGCTATATATTCACATATAGCGGATAGTTGCTTAATTACAACCGCATCTTGATTTATCATATCCGGCTTCGGTTTGGTACCGCCTGCGATGATCGCCCTGTTCATGTTTTCGCTCATAACCCCAAATAATTATATATTGAAGGTATTTCCGCTGGAAGTGCCAACTACCAGGTTGCTGGCAGCTGCAGTAATCGAGCTGATAAAAAATGCTCTCAAGTTCTCCGCATCGTATACTTCCTTAAAGCCCATTACGTGGTCGGAAGCAATGATGCGCAATAGGTCTTTGGCGCCTTGATCTGACGTCCCTTTCTGCGAAAACAGGGTGGTGCAGATTGTAATCTTTCCGGCATTCGGACCTTTTTTTATGCGATCGGCCAGCTGTTTGCTTTCAGTCGGTTCCTGGCAAAGCCCATCGGTCATCAGGAGTATGATAACGCTGTGGCCCACTCCGCCGGGTGATGCCTGGCTGAGGAAATTTGTAGCAATCTGATCCGCTATCCTTAAGCCTTCGTGGATGTGAGTTCCCCCGCCATGGTTTGTCAACGGGTCATAATTTCCATTGTCGTCTATCGTATCAGCATCCGTGATCGGGGTATGGACTACCGCATCCGTATCGAAAGTTACCACAGCAAATGAAAAATTGCGGCGTTTTTTACTGACCTTAAACCGGGTAAGCAAATCCCGCATTGCGATGTTGACTGCATCTGCCTTGCTCACGCCTCCTTCCGCATCTTCTTCCATGGAGCCACTACCGTCCAGGACAAAAATCCCTAATTGATGGAATGTTCTTGAGGCTGATACATTGACTTTGGGCATCCCTTCCATAATCTTGTTTTTATTGGTTAGAAATTGAATTTTATTGAAAACAAACCGACTGGCGATGCCGATTGAAACAAAATCACCGCCCCTTTTTTCCTTTTTGCGCGTGTTTCAAGATACTCCAGACCGAGCGTTCCGAAATATTGAACCGATGGGCCAATACGTTGACAGTATGTGTTTTATGATACTGTAGCGTCGGGTAAAGCAACTCGAATTCCTTTATGATGGTGTATCGTTGAACATGAACCGGTGCGATAAGATCTTGGTCGATTAAAAAGATAAGAAGCCTGTTTTCGTCACTCCGATCTACTCCGTGCTGGGCGCAGTAAGCGCTGAAATTCTCGTGCAAATGCTCCTGAAATCGGTCAAGAATATATTTTCGATGTTCCTCCATTAAATATGATTAAGTTTAAGGTGTATTTAAAAATGCCCGGGCCTTCTGTAAAGCGTGCGTTCGCGCATGTCCGGGCACCATTTGACAAACCGATGGTCAAATTTATTGTGCCTGCAAGCCAAAGGCAATTGTAATTTCCTTATCTTTCCCCACGATTTTTGCGGTTTCACTGCAGGGATCACGCACTTCAGAATATGACCTGTATCGGTGTGATTTGTAAAATAAAAAAATATTGATCTTCATAAAAATAATTAATACAAGGTATTATAAATAAATATTTTGTTACATGCGATTTAATGCCTGCTGGATAGTGTATACAGCGTCCGCTTCGATTTTTCCTCACTTTTTTTGACGATTTTATGTTGGCCTCAAAATTTTATTCATTACTGAGCAGACTTCAGGAGGAAGATATAGCAGCCTTTCGTAAATACCTCCAGCAGGTGCACGGCAAAAAGAAGACGGCGCTCCGGTTGTTCGATTATATTCGGAAAGTGCATAAAAAACCGAGGGCCGCGAAAAACCTTGAACTGGACTTCGCTTATCAGAAAATTTATCGGCAGGATATCGGCGAAAACCGAAAAAATATGCTGAACACGCTTTCGGACCTTTACCTCTGGCTGAAAGAATTTCTGCTATGGCAAAAGGCGAAATTGGAATCCATCGAGAGCCGGGCGTTGTGGTTGTCCGTTTTGCGCGAGAAAGGCTTGGATACGGAATTTTCCAAACACGCTTGCATGTTACGCGACGACCTGGCTAGACAACCCAGGAAAGCCATAGGGGATTACCTGGGCGCCCTGATCGCCAGTCATTTCATTCATTTCGAAACGATACAGGACAAAGCCTCGGCACATAGTGGATATGCAAAAGATTACCTGACGGAGCTAAACCTCTATAATGCCATCAGTACCCTCAAGGTGGCATGTGAAATTCTTACCATTAAAGATTTGCGTCCGGCAGGATTTAATACAGATCTATGGCCGAACGAAATGCTTTTCTCATCCTTGCCTGTTTTATCCGGGCATCCTTTGCTCGAACTTTATCAATTGATCCATCGATTAATCAAGACCCGCGAAGAAGAGGTTTTTCACATTTGTGTAGCCAGGTTGGCTGAATGCGCTGCGCAAATAAACTCCGACGAGTTGAACACTGTTTTTTTGTACCTGAATAACTATGCTTCATCGCAGGTTAGAAAGGGGAACAAATCCATCTGGGGGCACATGCATTCCCTTAATCAAATCGGGATTGAACACAAAATTTTTACACGTTCGGGAGAAATGTCAATTGCGCAATTCCAAAATATAGTCAACACTGCCTGCAAGGCAGGCGACTTCTCATGGGTCAAATCCTTTTTTACGACCCAGAGCGAGTATCTTAATCCTGAACTTCGCAAGGATGCTCAAATACTGACTAATGCAATGGTAGCCGCCGAAAGAAATGATTTTGCTCTCGTGGTACGGACGCTCAAAGAGGCGACACCGAAAGATATCCAGACTCAGATAAGAACGAAGGCTCTGCTCCTGATCGGTTATTACGAAACAGAAGATCCCGAGGTAGACTTATATACCTTCTGTGCGAATTTTGAGTTTTTCTTAAAAAGACATCAGGGAACCATGTTCGAGGCCGTGCAAGGGACGCTTCAGTTTGTCAGATTTACTAAAAATTTGCTTCAAAAACAATTGCCTAAGGAAAAACTAATTGAAACGATACAAAACGCGGGCCTGCTATATTTCAGACCTTGGTTACTGGAAAAAGCGGCCAAATACAAACAAATTATTGCCGCTCGCAAGCAACGCCTTTGAGCGGCAATAAATAATCATCCCATTAGTAAATCTTCCAAAATAACATACCCTGGTGCCTCATCTTCAATAATCGGCTCAAAGTAAAAGTCATAGCTGCCTAACGGAAGGTTATGAAAGGAAAATGTTGTTCCGCTAGTAGTCAATACCGGACTTGTATAAGGCTCTCCGTGCTTATGGTACCAGACTTTATAATTTGGGGCAGTTCTGTCCCACGAAAAAGATACTGAGTTGGAGGTTCTTGATGTAATCCAGACGTTCAAATTGGTAACCTGAAAGTTTTGATGCGGCACACCAGAATAACCTGGCTGAACGTATCCCAAAACAGAAGCCCAGAATAATGCAATAATTAAAAATTGCCTGCTGATTTTACTTGCATTTCTCATGAATGTAAAAGTTTTAAAATGAGAATGGCAGGTTGCCGGCGAATTATCTAAGAGCATGCAATCCCCAGGCTGGCCACGGTGAGGGGGCAACCAATGGGAAATGGTCCGAATTCTATCCAGTCAGAGGGAAAGGGACTTCAGATTATGATCATGCCATAGAAAATACCCCTGTCAATGGGAACGGCGGTAGAAGTACTTCTTGATCAACGCGCGTTTACCGCTGCACCGGTCCTGTTCATTAATTATGACAGTGCAAAGTTATCGACCGGTCCAACGCCGCAAATGAAAGCGTTGATCCACAGCGCTTTTTATAAATTTATATAAATTTCGTGCGAATAAATAGGAGTCTTAAATCAGTGACCTAGCATCTTTCAAGTAGGCCATGAGAGATACAAGGTACTTACCAAATAAATTCTTTTGTTTCGAGCGTGTAAATTCCAATACTGGACATTCCGCTCGACGTACCCCGAATATGTAGTGTGAGATCATCATCTTACCCCCCTCAAGCGATGGGTCGACCACTAGAAAGTGGTTATAAGGTACATGCCGGTACAAGTAAACCTCGAAAGACCCCGGATAACGATATTCTTTCATTTCCTGTAACAACAACTTTAGCCGGGTTACCACCTTTCTCGATTCGGAGAGCGCTTCTTTTTCTGAAGCTTGTACTATGGCCCTGTCATCAAAATATAGATGTGCCAAATTGCTTTCGGGGTCGAGCATGCAGACTTTCACAGTTACTCCCTTTTTCAATAAGGAGAGAATATAATCCTTATATTCAGTGTCTTTTCGGGAATCAAAATATCCTGCAAACGTTTTTAAACGCACCCCTACTTCGATCACTTCTTTTTGTGCGGTGGAAATAAATTCCGTTTTCTTTTGAATGGAAACCCTACCATCCGGGTATATCTCCACTCCTACGTCGCTCGATGCGATAGAATTGACTTCTTCTGGAATGATGTATGGCTTCCAATTGGGATGTTTTTTTACGATATATTCTTGAGCATCCCACGAATACTCCATTGACATCTCCTGAAAAATGATCTTTTGGATACCATTGGCTGCCATTTTAAGCATCTGTAGGCCTGCCTTCTTGCCGTTAACGATATTACTCAAGGTGGAAGCCGACACTGCGTGATTAATCATCTTTAATTTGTGGATCACGCTGCGTTGTGTGTACGACTGCGTATCTTGAAGAAGCGCCACACCTTTTTGAACGATATTGTAAAACCGTGCTTCCTTGTCCAATCTTAACGATTTTTTCATAATGGCGTTGTTATTGCCTCTCCTGATAAAGGAAAAGTTTTTTTTCTCGACTGAGTAAACCGAATGGAGCCTTCGTCACGGTATTTCTGTAAGGTGGTTTTGGAACTGATGTGAAGAAGTTGTATTGCTTCGGCATCGCTGATCCATCTCTCCTGACCGATATTGTTCTTTTCCTGCAGGCGGGTCACGACCTCTTCGATCAGGGCGTAGAACGCTTCTAACTCCAAGCAGTTAATATCTAGACGGTTTCCGAATTCAGGCATGGGATAAAATTAGAAACAATACCAATGCCATGGGTTGGGTTCCTGAAAAAATATAGAGGAAGGGAAAAGCGCATAAGTGCAAATACGCATTTGCGCAGGCGGGCAAAAGAGGGTTTGCGCTAAAAAGAGGTGAGGCGAAGCGTTGCGAAGAAAAATTTTTGAAAAAAATTTTCGCATCAAATGGGCACAGAAAAACCCAGATTGCGCTTGCAAATGGCTTGCAAATAAAAAAGGAGTTACAAACTTTCGTTCGTAACTCCTTGATTTTCAAGTCGGGATACCAGGATTCGAACCTGGGACCCCCTGCTCCCAAAGCAGGTGCGCTACCGGACTGCGCTACATCCCGAAGAAATTAAAAGCCCGCCGGGGCGGGCTTTTGCGGATGGGGCGGGATTCGAACCCGCGGTACAAGGTTACTCGTACGTCGGTTTAGCAAACCGGTGGTTTCAGCCACTCACCCACCCATCCGAAAATGGTGCTTGAACTGCGGAACGTCTTGCATTTCTGTGTGTTGAAAGCCAATTCCTCTCCTCAATTCCCTTGCCACTTTAAAATTGCGGACGCAAAGATAACAGTCCGTATTCCGAAACGCCAAACAATCGGCCAATTCTTTTTAGTTCCCCGGCGCACTTTTGTGTGGATGCCCCCGGCGCCCGGCCGCACTTATTGGTTCAGGCTCATTTTGATCTTTTTCTCCAATTCGGAAACGGTGTCTTTGAAAATCATGTCCGTGTCCATCATGTCCTGCACGGCTTTGCAGGAATAAATCACCGTGCTGTGGTCGCGGCCGCCAAAGGTTTCGCCAATTGATTTCAGCGACTTGTTGGTCAGTTTTTTGGCCAAAAACATCGACAACTGCCGGGCAATCACGATGTTGCGCTTGCGGGTCTCCTGGTGCAAACGTTCGACCGGCACGCTGAAGTGCTCCGCTACCAACTCCTGGATAAATTCGACGGTGATCTCCTTGTTGATCGTCGTCACAAAATTCCGGATCACCTCCTTGGCCAACTCAATGTCGACGTCGCGGCGGATCAGGGTCGACTGCGCCAACAGGCTGATCATGACGCCTTCCAGTTCGCGGATGTTGTTCTTGATGTTGTAACAGATAAACTCCAGGACATCGTTGGGGATATCCACGCCTTCCTTTTCCATTTTGGCGCCCAGGATGGCCATACGCGTCTCCAGATCAGGCGCTTGCAGATCGGCGCTCAGGCCCCATTTAAAGCGCGAAATCAGCCGGTCTTCGATGCCTTCCAGGTCTTTGGGCGGCCGGTCGGAGGTCAGGATGATTTGTTTGCCGTTTTGGTGCAATTGGTTGAAAATATGGAAAAAGATCTCCTGTGTTTTTTGTTTGCCCGAGAGAAACTGGATATCGTCCAGAATCAACACGTCAATCATTTGGTAAAAATTGACGAAGTCGTTGACAGCGTTGTTTTTGATTGCCTGGATGATCTGGTTGGTAAATTTTTCAGCCGAAACGTACAAAACCGCCTTTTGGTCGGAGCGCTTGACGACCTCGTTGCCGATCGCCTGCGCCAGGTGCGTTTTGCCCAGGCCCACATCGCCAAAAATCACCAGCGGGTTGAACGCCGTGCCGCCCGGCTTTTTGGCAATGGCCATACCGGCATTCCGGGCCAGGCGGTTGCAATCGCCCTCGATGAAATTTTCAAACACATAGTTGGCATTCAACTGCGGATCAATCTTGACGCGCCGGATACCAGGTATGATAAACGGATTTTTGATCATCTCGGCGTCAAACACGCCGGGGATCGGTTCATTATCTTTCTCCGCCGAGGGCTTGGCGCTCGGCTTGGGCACTGGGGCCGGCTCCTGCATCGAGCCATCCAGAATATGGTATAGCAAGCGGCCCCGATCCCCCAATTCCTGGCGAATACTCGTCTTCAACAGTTGCACGTAGTGCTCCTCCAGCCATTCGTAAAAAAACTTGTTCGGCACCTGAATGGTTAACTCGTTGTTATCCAGGCGAACAGGCCGAATGGGCTCAAACCAGGTTTTGTAACTCTGTGGCGTTACGTTTTTTTTGATGATACGCAGACAACTGTCCCATACCATCTGGCAGTCCTTCGTCATACCGAAATGGTGCATTTGGTGCTGTAGGAAATCCAAAAAATTACTGTTACGAAAATTAAAGGTCGATCGAGACAGGGTGACAAAGTTTTGACTTTTATCCCAATCGCCGAAACAGAATCTCCTTTTTTCGACAAAAAAATTTTGACCCTTGAAAATGGGTCTCTTAGGTGAATACGTCTCCGGATAGCCCCGACGAAGGTACTCTTGCTCAAGCGGCGCTATCTGGAAAAAGTTGTATTGGTGAAATAAAAATTTGATAAAAATCGAATTTGTTTGTTTTGGAGGGGTTAAAAGCGGGCATTTTAGAAATTATGATTGGTTGACCTTGCGGGCGTTTTGATGGCCGTACATATTGGGTAGCGGCAGGGAAGAGATGTCGAATCACCTGAAAGTCAGGGACTAACGAATAGTGCAAGCCGGATCAGAAAGCCGGACAAGCCAGCGCCGTTTCCGGGTATTCCGCCCACCCGCCGTAGTCGCTTTTTTTGACAAAAAACATTGTAAATACATTGTTATGTTGATGCCAACATCTAACTAAATCGTTTCCAGTACATTACAATTTTGTGCTTAAAAAAGTTGTCCGGCCTCGGTCCGAATCGCCACCAAGGCCGTGATTAGCGGATTCATGCCGCCCTGCTCATCCAGAGCCACCAACAGTTTTTGAACCAGGGCATCGGCATCGGCTTGCGGGTCCAAATCTTCAGCACACCGGGCGATCAGCATGAGGGTCTGCTCTTTGGCCAGCCGAATAATTTGCCAAAGCGTCTCCGACACAAACAACTGCTGCGAGGTGTTGTGCTCAAACTCCTGGCTGATGGCCAGCATCAGCGTACCGCGCAACTCGGCCACCGTCATACCCGGCATCCGGATGCGCAACAAACTATTGGAGATGGACACCCGGTCGCAAAGCAGGGTCAGTCGTTCGTACGCCTGGAGCCGAAGGGGCAGGGTTATTTTTTGGGCATCTTGTTTCAAGATCATCCTGTCGATGCGCTGCCGCTCATCCAGAAGCATTTTCAGCAGGAAATAGGCCGTAAAAAATACGATCAGCGCAGGTATGGTAAACTTCAGAATCTCAAGAAAGAACAGCATATCAGGAGGGAAATAAGACGATTTTTAAAAACGGGTGGCAAAGGTAAGTTCCCCGGGCTAAACAAATTTGACTTGTGTGACGTTTTATTACCTTATTTTTGCAGCCTTATCGCCAACATCGATTTTATGGATACTGTACTTGAAAAAACAACCGCCACGACGACTCCGGTCATGCTCACCGAAAGTGCTGTGGAACAACTGAATCTGATTCGCCAACAAGAAAATAGTCCCGCCGATTACTGCCTTCGCGTAGGCGTAAAAGGCGGCGGCTGCTCCGGGTTCTCCTACATCCTCGGTTTTGATGCACCACAGGAAAATGACGATACCTTTGATACAGGGGGCATTCGCGTCATCATGAACAAGGCGCACGCCATCTACCTGCTAGGCATGGAAGTGGATTTTATCAACGGGCTCGACAACCGTGGCTTTACCTTCAACAACCCCAACGCCGAATCCACCTGCGGCTGCGGCACGTCCTTTTCCGCCTGACCTCCTCTCTTTTCCGGCAGCAACAAAAAAGGCGCCCTGCATCCGCAGAGCGCCTTTTTTGTTGCTGTGGGCGCGTTTATTCCGCCAAATCGACCACAAAAGCCTTTTTGTACCCTTTGGACGCGGCTCTGCGCTGCTGCGCCTCCGCTTCCTTGCGCGTGGCATATGGGCCAAGGATCACTTTATACAAGTGGGCGCCCGTCGCGATTTGCTCCTCGTGGTTGATCACTACTTTGCCCGGCCATAGGGCCTGGACCTTGGCCGTTTCCGGCAAAATATTTTCCGCATTGGACAACGACGTCAATTGCAGGCCGTAGCCTTTGCGGCCTACCGGTTTCACCTGCACCTGGTACAACTCGCCGGTGCTGGCCGCCGCCACCGGCTGCTTGGTCTCGGCAGTAGCCAATGCCTCCGGCGCCGTGGATGCCGGCGCACTGTGGGCAATGGGCGCCACCGAAACCTGGCCTTTCGACGATTTGGCCAGTTGGGCCGTGGAGCCGACACCGCCTCCCGTACTTGCAGTGACCGGTGCAACGGGCTCCAGGCTCTTCGGCAATACCTTCGAGGTACTCGAATATTCAGCCGGCCTGAGGCCTGTATTGCTGGTTTTATTTTCCACAATTTCCAGTTTTACCCGGGTCACTCCGTCGCGCACCAAGCCCAACGCTTCAGCAGCCTTGCGCGATACATCGGTGACGTAGCCATCCAGGTACGGGCCGCGGTCATTGACTTTGACCACCACCGATTTTTTGTTGTCCATCCGGGTTACCCGGATCATCGTTCCAAAGGGCAGGGTTTTGTGTGCACAAGTGAGTCCTGATTTATCGTATATTTCGCCACTGGATGTTTTTCTTCCGTGCAACGCATCGGCATAATAGCCGCATTTGCCGAATTCTTCGCGGCTATCCTGGGCAAAAGCCCCCATGGCAAGTGTTGTGGTTAAGGTAAAGATGCTGGTCAGCAGAAGGATTGTGTGGCGCATCGTTTGTAGTTTTAATGTTAAAAATGGATGACAAAGGTACGGGCGGTTTGAATGGAATTGCAAGCAGAAAAACAGATTGGCCTGATTTTCAGATATTTGCCGGCCTAACGCAGCCGATACCAGCAAGCATCGGTAGGATAACGCAATACTCCAATTATTTCTTGGCACAGCTATGCGAAAAATTAACGCCCTCGACCGGCAACGTACCGTGTACACCCAAGGCGCTACCGGCAAACGACAACTCATTCCGTTTCAACCGAACTTGCTGGCGCAAGCCGCCCAGCAACGCATGAGCCCGGCAGCCTGGGCGTATATTGCCGGTGGCGCAGGCCTGGAACAAACCATGTCGGCAAATGCATCTGCTTTCGACCGCTGGCGCATTGTACCCCGCATGCTCCGCGATGTGGAACAACGGGATACCGGTACCGCATTTTTCGGCCACACCATCCCCGCGCCGCTTTTCCTGGCCCCCATCGGCGTCCTGGAAATGGTGCACCCGGAGGCTGATCTGGCCGTTGCACGCGCTGCCCGGCAGCTGGGCCTGCCGTATGTGTTCTCCAACCAGGCCTCCGTGCCAATGGAACACTGCGCTGCCGCCATGGAAAATACGCCCCATTTGTTTCAACTCTACTGGAGTCGCTCCAACGATCTGGTGGTTCATTTTCTGCAACGCGCCGAAGCGGCGGGTTGCTCAGGACTGGTGGTTACACTGGATACCACGATGCTGGGCTGGCGAACCCGCGACCTGGACATGGCCTCCCTGCCGTTTTTGCAAGGAAAAGGCATCGCACAATACTCTTCCGACCCCGTTTTCCGGAAACTCATGGCCGAACCGGATACCTCGCCCAAACCTTCAACCCGGCTCAGTTGGGATGCCATCCGGACGCTCATCCAGGCCAACCGGAATTTCCCGGGTTCTTTTTGGAAGAACCTCCGCTCCGGCGCCGGCTTACAAGCGGTTCGCACCTTCGTGCGCCTCTATTCCCGCCCCAATATCACCTGGGCTGATCTCCCGTTTTTGCGCGAACATACCCGCCTGCCCATTATCCTGAAAGGCATTTTGCACCCCGACGATGCCCGGAAAGCGCTGGACTACGGCGTCGACGGGATTTATGTCTCCAACCACGGTGGTCGCCAGGTCGACGGCTCCATCGCGGCGATCGAAGCGCTGCCCGCCATCGTGGAAACGGTGCGCGAACGGGTGCCCGTACTGATCGACAGCGGATTTCGCGGCGGCGCCGACGTTTTCAAAGCCCTGGCCCTGGGCGCCACAGCCGTCGGCATTGGCCGGCCCTATTGCTATGCCCTGGCGATCAATGGCCAAGCCGGCGTCGAAGAATTGCTGAGCAACTGGATGGCCGATTTTGAAATCACAATGGGCTTGTCCGGTTGCAAAAACCTGGCAGAGGTGCGGGCCGCAGCCGTCGTAAAAATCTAATTTCCAACAAATACCAGTTTGCCGCTTCGTTTTTCGGCGCCTTGCCGAACGGTATACCAATACACGCCTTTTTGTGTGAAGCACCCGGCCGGCAGCCGCCATTCGGTGCTGTCCAGGTTTTGTTGAAAAACAATTTTACCGGCGGCATCATATACTGTGAGTTGGGCGGGCGCCTGCTGCTTGCCACTCCAATTCAGCACCGTCCCCTCTGCACCAAACGGATTGGGCGAAAACCGGAGTTCGAGCGGGTTGTTGCTCTCTTCCATTGCCCACTGCAACTGTGGCGAAAAGACCGTCGCATCGGCCCGGAAGGCCAGCGCCGGCGTGGGCAGCGAACGGAGTTGGATGGACTGCCGCAAACTGCCGCTTGTTTTTGCTCGAAAATGAATTCGGAAAAGCGTCGTCGTGCCGGCGCCGGTTTCAGCGCGGGCCTGTTCAAAACAAGCCGTGACGCAGGACTGTCCGCCGGGCCGCAACGCAAAATGGTCGGGACGCAAACCATCCGCCAGGGGTTCGATTCGCAGCGGCTCCAACACCTCCGGGTCGTAGTGCAGCGAAAACTGCACGCCGGCTATGCCCGTCCAGTTGGCCTCGACCGGAAGTGTAACCCCATCGCCTGTGGCAAAAAAATGATCCCGGACCAACAACCGCCAGGCGCCGCCCGAACGGTATTCGGCAACTGCTCCGGCAGCAGGCACAGCATTTTCATTCACATCGCCCACCTTTACCCCGGTAAAATCGAGTAGTTGGGGTTGGCTTGGCGGTTGGGATGGCAAAACAATGGTTTTCCCTTCGGGAAATACTTCGGCAAAGGGATTGAGTGGGTTGGGGAAACTGTAGTCTTTCGGGATAAAACGCCAGGATGTCGTATTGGCCAGGGCCGTGTCGATGCCCAAAATCAGTTTGCGCAGCGCAACAATGTCGAAGGTGGTAATGGAACGGGAATTGTTGGCGTCGGCTGCAATCATTTTAAACGGCGAACTCAAAGGCTCGATGCCCAGGATATGTTTGTTGATCAACACCAGGTCAAACGTGCTCACGCCATTCAGCGGGTCATTGTTCCGCAAGGGATGAACCCCGTCGCTCAGGCCGGGCGCATCGGAATAAATAGTGTACCCGCCGTTGGCCTCGGTATGGATCAAAGGTTGGGTGCATACCCGCACGAGATCGATACCGGAGCCGGTTTCGGTTTGAATGGTACCGCTCACTGCCACCGTGGCCGAGGGCGGCGGTGGCGGAAGGGTGAATACCGAATCCAGAGGGAATGTCCAAAGCCCCCGGGCGAAGGTGGCTGCGATCAGTTCTTTTTTGACCGGGTTTCGTTCCAGGTCAAAAACAGGAACGAATGGCATACTCACGCCAAGTCGTTGCCATTGCTGGCCACTGCTGCGGCTGACGTACACGCCGGCATCTGTGGCCGCAAACAACACACTATCGGCATGACCCGGCAGCACATAAACATCGTTGACGGGCATATTGGGCAAATTGCCGCTGATATCGGTCCAGGTTTGGCCGTTGTTGTCCGATCGATGAATATGGGGCTGGTATTCGTTGTTTCGAAAGCCTGAATGGGTTACAAAAATCCGGTTGGAGAGGGTGGGGGAGCAGATGGTGGCGGTCACGTAGCGGTCGGGCAGTCCGGCGCTGATGTTGGTCCAATTGCCGGTAGGCTCGCGGCGCCAGACATTGCCATCGGTTGTTCCGGCTACTAGTTTTTCGGCCAATACCGGCGATTCGTCGAGCGTAGAAATGGAGTGAAACCTTGGTCCGAAAATGACCCCATCGGTCAGGTCGTTGGAAATAGGTCCCCAGCCGCCGCCGTTGTCGGAAAAATACACCCGGTATGTGCCGGCAAACAAGCGATTGGGGTTGTGGACGCTGAGCAGGTACGGCAAGTCCCAGTTGCAGCGGTCGCTGGTGCCCAGGCAAGGTGAGCCAAAAGCCCAGTTGGCGCCACCGTCGATGGTTTTGTGGATTTCACCGTTTTGGGTTTCTATCCAGAACGTATTTGGCTCGGTGGGGTGGAACATGCAACGAAACCCGTCAGCAGAAAAAAGAGAAGACCAGCCGTTGTATACGCCGGCGTTCCCGCGCCGGATGCCATTGTCTTGTGCGCCGGCAAAATAAAAATCCGGTTCGTGGGGATTGTAATTGGTGCGGTAAAACTGGGTGGTGGGCAGGTTGTTGCTTTTGAACCAGGCCATTTGGCCGGGTGTGTTGCGGTACACGCCGCCGTCGGAGCCGAGGTAGCGTTTGCCGGTGGGGGCAAACACCAGGTCATGGATATCGGCGTGCGAATTGGCGGCGGGTTGCCAGCCGTTGTTGCCGGGCGGTTTGCGCCAAAGCAGGATGGCCAGAAAATATACGTCTTCGTCGTTGGTCGGGTCGAGCCGGATTTTTGAAAAATACCAACCGAAGTCTCCGCAGGCATCTTCCAGGGCGACCACATTGATGCTGGTCCAACTCTGCCCGCCGTCGGTGGTTTTGTACAGTCCGCCGGGCGTGGAGAGCGAATCCATAAAAATGGCGTACACTTTATCCGGATTTTGTTGTGAAATCGCCAGACCGGTGCGGCCCATCACGCCGCTTGGCAGGCCACCGCCGAGCATATTCCAGGTGGCGCCGCCGTCGGTGCTTTTGTACACCCGGGCATGCGGGCCG
>JADLDL010000005.1 GCA_020846655.1 Saprospiraceae bacterium
CAACTGGTATGGCCTGCAACCCTACGAAGACCTGAGCCGCCGCGCATCGCGCGACTTCCACGAATGGGTAGAGCGCGACAGCAGCATCGAGGTAAGCCGGCTGGCCGAAGCCATCGCCATGCCCTATCTGGCGGTGTTTTTCCCCGACAGCACGCTTTCACTCTACAACAAAGACGCCCTTAGCGCCCGGGTGCAGTTTCCGGAAGCCCGCCACTACACCTTCGTGCCGGCGACCATGAGTTTGGATATTTCCCATCCCGGCGGATTTGGCGTGGCTTGGCAGGCGCAGGTGTTGCGGCTGACGGCCGACCGGCTGACCCTGTTTTTGCCCGAAGACGCCGAGGTGGTGGAACTCGTCAAAACGGCTTTTTCTTTGCCCTAACCGCTGCGATATTCACCTGAAACAGGCCTTTTTCAGATGTTGGAACCCTTGAACTGGGAAAAAACTGCGACACTGCTGCTTGCCCTGGCCTTTGCCGCCTGCTTCGTTTGGTACACCCGCCGCAAAGGCGCCCTCACACTCGACGGCGCCCTTTCGGCCGCTGTCCTTGGGCTCTGGGTGCTGTACCAGGCCGGCCCCTGGTGGCTCCTGCCTTTGTTTTTCTTTTTTATCAGCGGCACCTTGTTCGGCCGGCTCCGGCGCGGCGCAGCCCCGGCCGCCGACGCCAAACACGGCCGCGCCCGCGACATCGTGCAGGTGCTCTGCAACGGCGGCTTGTACGCCGCCCTGGCCACTTTTGCCGGCGGCGCCCACCGCGAAATGGCGCTCAGCCTCATGGCCCTCAGCCTGGCCGTCAGCACGGCCGACACCTGGTCGTCGGAAATCGGGCAGTACGCCCGGCAACCCACGGTGGACCTGCTGCGCTGGCGCGCGGTGCCGCCGGGCTTGTCGGGCGGCGTCAGTTGGGCGGGCACCCTGGCGGGCTTGGCCGGCGCCCTGGCGATGGCGCTGTTGTGCAGTATGCTGCTGTACCACCGGCTGCAGGCCTCGTTCCTGCTGCTGGCGACGGCCGGCGGATTTGCCGGCATGTTGCTTGATAGCCTCCTCGGGGCCAGTGTGCAGGCGCGCTACCGCGATGCCGAAACCGGCGCTTTGTCGGATCAGCCCGGCCCCGGCCGCGTGTTGTACAGCGGCGCCGGTTGGATGAGCAACGATGGGGTAAACTGGTGGAGCAACCTGTTGGTTACCCTGGCGGGATATTGGATGTGGGTAGGGTAGCAGGCAATTGCCCAAAGGGCGTACTTTTGCCGGACATTCCAATCGATACTCGATGTACGCCTACCTGAAAGGAGAAATTACCTACCGCACCCCGGCCTTCCTCACCCTGGAGGTCAATGGCGTGGGCTACCACCTGAATATTCCGCTGAGCACCTATACCGCCCTGCAAGGGCAGGACCGGGCCACGTTATACACCCATTTTCATGTCATGGAGGATGCGCACACGCTGTATGGCTTTGCCCTGCAAACGGAGCGCAATCTGTTTGTGCAACTGATCAGCGTGACGGGCGTTGGGCCCACTTCGGCCTTGCTGCTGCTCTCCGCCATGTCGGTCGATGAGATCCGCTCGGCGATCATTGGCGAACAGGCCCATGTCTTGCAGCGCGCCAAGGGCATTGGCCCGAAAGCCTCCAAACAAATTATCCTCGACCTGAAAAACAAACTGTCCAAAGAATCTCCCGATGGCCCGGTCTTGTTGCCGCTGACCGACAGCGCCACCCGCGACGAGGCCGTTTCGGCGCTTATGTCGCTGGGAATCAACCGAATCGCCGCGCAAAAAGCCTTGAACCAGGTGGTGAAAGAACAGCCCAACCTGAGCAAAGTGGAGGACCTGATTCGCGCGGCGCTGAAAGCCTTGGCATGATGTTCGCTATGTCGTCAATCTGTCATTTCCGGAAATAAAAGCAGCTGAACGCCGGCAAGGCGCGGGGCGGCCTGTCTTCCGGTAAACTCTATGCTTTTGCACCCGAAACAACTCCCATCACATTCCGCAGCAAAATGACGAATCACGCTTTTCCGGGCAACCTGTTTGTGCAATATTGCGTCATTCTCCCGTTTGCGTTTCCAACCAACGAATTGTATTAGACCTGCTTTTTGAACATGACGAGGAAGAATCTCCTTCTTGCGACTACAGGACTGCTGTCTTTAGCCACTTTGTATGCCTTCTCCAGCCCTGGCAGCATCCGCCACCAGGTGCTTACGCTCTTTATGCCGGATGAAACGCCGCCGGTGGCAGCCGTACAGCTTGCAGCAGAAGCCGTTGAAGCCCCATCCGCAGCCCTGTCGGACTACGACGCGCCCGCTCCCGATACGTTTCCGCCCCTGGAAGAACGGTACGACGATTTTATCAACAACCGCAACTCCAATCCCGTCGACCTGAACGACCCCAAAGCCATTCAGCAAGAGGTGGAATACGATCCGCTCACGAATATGTACATCATCACCGAAAAAATCGGCAACGATGATTATCGCCCCCCCACCTACCTCACCTACGACGAGTACGTCAAATGGCGCGATAAAAAACAACAGGAAGAATATTTCGACCGCCTGCAGGGCGTGGTCACCAGCGGCAAGGCCGGCGACGGCGGCATCAATGACCCGATTGCCAAATTTGAGGTCAAAAACACCCTGATCGACCGCCTGTTCGGGGGCACCAACGTAGACATCAAACCCCAGGGCAATATCAACCTGACCTTTGGCTACGATTACCAGAAGATTCAAAACCCGATCCTGACGCTGCGCCAGCAACGGACCGGCAATTTTGACTTCGACATGGATATCAACATGACCGCCGCCGGCCAGATCGGCGAAAAACTCAAGTTGAATTTTACCTACAACACCCAGGCGACTTTTGATTTTGACAACCAGATGAAGCTCCACTACGATACCAAGGGCTTCTCCGAAGACGAAATTTTGCAGGATATCCAGGCCGGTAACGTGTCGCTCCCGCTCCGCTCCAACCTTATCAAAGGCGCCCAAAACCTCTTTGGTTTCAAAACCACGATGAAATTCGGGCACCTGAATATGACCCTGCTGGCCGCCCAGCAACGCTCCAAACAAAACTCCCTCGCCGTGCAGGGCGGCTCCCAACTGCAAACCTTCGAAAAACCCATCGACGAGTACGACGAAAACCGCCACTTCTTCGTCAGCCATTGGAACCGCTCGCAGTTCGAGCCCGCGCTGAAATGCCTGCCCGTGCCCCAGTCGCTCTTCACCATCACCCGGATGGAGGTGTGGCTCACCAACGACAAACTGGCCACCCAGGACGTGCGCGACATCGTGGCCATTCAGGACCTGGGCGAACCCCTCCCGTACCTCAACAAAGACTCGGCGGATTTGCGCAACTACGCGATCCCCAAGAACGCTCTTCCCGCCGTAGACATCAAAGGCGACGGCTTGCCCACCAACCAGAACAACCGCCTGTACCCGGAAATTCTCGCCGAACTGGCGATGGATTCTACCCTCCGTTTCTCCGACCAGGCAGTGAAGCGCCTCACCGGTATCGATTATGGCCTCAAGCAAATCCGCGACTTTGAAAAAGTGCGCGCCCGCCTCTTGTCGCCCTCCGAATATACCTTCAACGACCAACTAGGCTTCGTCAGCGTCAACCTCAACGTGCAGCCCGACCAGGTGGTGGGCGTTGCCCTGGAATACACCTACAACGGCGTCCCGTACAAAATCGGGGAGTTCACCAGCGAAGTGCCTGCGGGCGATTCGCTGAACCAGAACGTGTTGTTTGTGAAAATGCTGAAAAGCACCACCGCCAACGTGCGGTTCCCGATCTGGGACCTGATGATGAAAAACGTGTACTCCGTGGGTTCGGTCAACGTAGACCCCAAGGAGTTTCGGTTCGACATTTTTTACGAAGACCCGGGCAAAGGCCAAAAACGCTTCCTGACCGGCGCAGGCATCCCCTCGGGTATCGCCAACCGCCCCTTGCTCCAGTTGTTCCGCCTCGATACCCTCAATTTGCAGGGCGACCCCGGCCCCGATGGGATCTTCGATTTTGTGCCCGGCCTCACCATCAACCTGCGCAACGGCCGGATCATGTTTCCGGTACTGGAGCCTTTCGGTTCCTACCTGCAGCAAAAAATGGAAGCGGCCAACACCAGCCCCGACACCATCAAACGCATTGTTTACCCCCAACTCTACGACTCTACGCTCTTCCGGGCGCGGGAGTTTCAACAACTCAACCGCTTCACCCTCAAGGGCTCGTATAAATCCTCCACCTCTTCCGAGATTTCACTCGGCACCTTCAACCTGCCCCAGGGCTCTGTGCGCGTGAGCGCCGGCGGTCGCCAACTCATCGAAGGACAGGATTATATCGTGGACTACAACATCGGCAAGGTGAAAATCCTGAACGATGCTATCCTCCAGTCGGGCCAAAGCGTCAACGTCAGTTTTGAAGACAACACGCTCTTCGGCTTCCAGAGCCGAACCATGCTCGGCGCCCGCTTCGACTATGCCCTGGGCAAAGACATCAACATCGGGGCTACCTACATGAACCTGTTCGAGCGGCCGCTCACGCAAAAGGTCAACTTCGGCGACGACCCCATCAACAACCGCATGTACGGCCTGGATTTCAGCATTTCAAAAGAAGCGCCCTGGCTCACCAAACTGGTGGACAAACTGCCGTTTTTCAGCACCAAAGAGGCCTCTTCGATCTCGGCGCAAGCCGAGGTGGCCTGGCTCGATCCCGGCCACAACCGCGCTATCAACCAGGTCGGTGAAAAAGGCGGTATCGTGTACGTCGACGATTTCGAGGGCAGCACCTCCAACCTGCCGCTGGCCAACCCGGCCAACGGCTGGGTACTGGCCTCTGTGCCGCAGGGCGTAGACACTATTTTCCAGGAAGCAAAAGCAGAATACAACGATAGCACCTTGCTGGCCCTCGGCGCCAACCGCGCCCGCTTGTCGTGGTACATCGCCGACCCCAGCGCCCGCGACGGCATCGACGGCCCCAACCCCTACACCACCTCCATTCAGTTTCAGGACATTTTCCCCAACCGCCAGCTCACGCCGCTCGAACAATCGGCCCTGCGCCCGCTGGATGTCACCATCTACCCCCGCGAACGCGGCCCCTACAACTTCGAACTCCCCGACGGCTACGTAGGCCCCGATGGTGTGGTGTTGTCCAAAGGCCTGACCACGACCGGCGAACTGAACGAACCCGATACCCGCTGGGCAGGCTTTATGAAAGGCCTGAATACCAACGACTTTGAAGCCGCCAACATCGAGTTTGTCGAATTCTGGATCCTGAACCCCTACATGGACAAGAAAGACGGCACGGATATTTCCAAGTCGGGCGACATGTACATCGACCTGGGTTCTTTGTCGGAAGATATCATGCGCGACTCGCGCCAGTTTTTTGAAAATGCCCTCCCGACCGGTCAGGGCACCGGCGCTACCGCTGCTACCCGCTGGGGGCGCGTGCCCATCCTGCCGCCTGTGGTCAATGCTTTTGACAACGACCCGGACAAACGTATTTTGCAGGACGTGGGCCTCGACGGCCTCGACGACGCCGGCGAAAGCTCCTATTTTGCCGAATGGCTGAACACGATTGTGAATTCCACGCTGTCGCCCAACGCCAAAGCCGCTTTCCAGGCGGACCCGGCCAACGACAACTTCGTGTATTTCCGCGATCCCATGTTCGACGGCTCACAGCCCGGCTTGCTGGAGCGCTACCGCCGTTTCAACAGCCCGCAAGGCAACTCGCCGGTCAACAATACCCAAAACCTCAACCCCTCGGCCACCAACTACCCGGATGCGGAAGACCTGAACCGCGACAACTCGCTGAACGAAACGGAGGCTTATTTCCGCTACAAAATTCCGCTTCGCAAACGGAATATCGTGTTCAACGACGGCGTCCAGATGGATGTGCTGGATATGGAAAACCCCGATCTGGTCAACCTCATCACCGACACCGTGGTGTTTGACCGCAACGGCGACCGCTACATCTGGTACCGCGTCAAACTGCCGCTGGACTACACCAAGCGCCAGCAGGTGGGCGGCATCCAGGATTTCCGCTCCATTCGCTTCGTGCGGATGCTCTGGAAAGGCTTCGACGAGCGCACCACCTTCCGTTTTGCCACCCTCGAACTGGGTCGCAACCAATGGCGCCGCTTTACGCAGCGCATCGGCTGCCCTTCGGATATCGTCGTGCCGTCTAAAGGCGTTGCATTCGACGTGAATGCGGTAAGCATCGAAGAAAATGCTGCGCGCACGCCGTTCAATTACACCATTCCGTTTGGTATTTCGCGGGAGCAATCGGTGGGCGCGTTCCCGGATATTTTGCAAAACGAGCAGGCGCTCTCCATGAACGTTTGCAACCTGCCGTATTGCGAAGGCCGCGGTATTTTCAAAACGCTCAACATGGACCTGCGCCAGTTTGAACGCCTGAAAATGTTTGTACACGCCGAACGCGTGGAAGAAGAGATCGACAGCGCCATGACCGTTTTCATCCGCCTGGGCTCCGATTTTTACAACAACTACTACGAATACGAGATTCCGCTGACGCCTTCCGACCCCTTCAACGTGATCAACGGCAACCCCGACAGCCGGGTGTACAAGGAAGAAGTATGGCGCCCGGAAAACAGTTTCGACTTTCCGCTGGACCTGCTCACTACCGTCAAAAAATTGCGCAACGCGCAAGCGCCCAACGACCTGGGCACGCCGTTTATCATTCAGGACCCCGACAACCCGCGCAACCGCGTGAAGGTAGTGGGCAACCCCAACCTGGGCTACGTCAAAGGTGTGATGGTGGGCGTATTGAACGCCGACCCGCTGGAAATACCGCACTGTGTGGAAGTTTGGATCAACGAACTGCGGCTCAACGGCTTCAACGAACAGGGGGGCTACGCCGGGCAGGCCCGGCTGGACATGAAACTCGCCGACCTGGGCAATATTTCAGTGGCCGGCAACTACTCCAGTATCGGGTGGGGGAGCATTGAGCAAAAACTCATCCAGCGGCAACGCGAGGAAATTATTCAATACGATGTGTCCGCCAACATCGAACTGGGCAAGTTCCTGCCGGAAAAATCGGGCCTCCGGATTCCGTTTTATGTGCAGTACTCCAACATCACCAAAAACCCGGAGTACGACCCCTACGACCTCGATATCAAACTCAAGGACAAACTCCGCGAAGAAACCGACCCGACAGCCCGGGAGGAGATTCGCCGGAGCGCGCAGGACGTAACCATCGTGCGCGGCTACAACTTCACCAATGTCCGGAAAGAACGGACGGGCGCGGCGCGCAAAATTCCACTGCCCTGGAACATCGAAAACTTCAGCCTGACCTACGCGTTCAACCAGCAGAAAATGCGCAACCCCTTCGTCCTCAGCGACGAACAGAACAAGTACAACGGCTCGATCGACTACCAGTACGCCACCGGCCTCAAGCCGATACAGCCCTTCAAAGGCCTGATCAAAAACGACAAGTATTTCAAGTGGATCACGGAGATCAACTTCAATCCGCTGCCCAATACCTATGGGTTCAGCACCAACCTGGAGCGCTTGTCGCAAAAAACGACCTACCGTTTTGCCGGTGAGGACCCCGCGCTGAACACCTACTACAACCGGCGTTTCACCTGGGACCGCAACTACGACCTGGGCTGGGACATTACCAAAAACCTGCGCTTCAACTTCGATGCCACGGCACGCAGCCTGATCGACGAGCCACAGCAGTACAAATTTGAGGGCGGACCCGCCTACACGGCTGCTGAACGCCGGGACTCGATTTTGCAAAACATCAAAAAACTCGGCCGTCCTAAAAACTACACCCACAACGCCAGCCTGAACTACACCCTGCCGTTCAAGTTGATCCCGCTGATGGATTGGATCACGGTCAAGGCGTCCTACACGGCCGGCTACACCTGGACGGCCCAGTCGCTCAAACTCCAGTACCTGCCCGATGTGCCGCAGCAGTTTGCCAACGACGTCAACCTGCGTTCGCTGGGCAACGTCATCCAGAACAACAGCGTGCGCCAGATCAACGGCGATTTCAACTTTGAAACGCTGTACAACAAGAGCAAATACCTGGGCAAAATCAACAAACCGGCGGTCAAGGGCGGTAAATCGCCCGCCAGCGGCCGCAACAACCAGCCCGGGGCTGGCGGCGACCCATCGGGCGCGCCGGGCGGGCGCGATATTCCGCCCGGCGGCGGCCTGACCGGCGACGACAAAGCCAACCCGCGCTCCAACCCCGGCGACGACAAGGCCGCCAACCCCCGCAGTGGCCGCAACAACAACAACCGCAACAACGCCGACAATCCGGCCAACGCCGACGGCACCGCCGGCGCGCCGGGTGGAAACAACGATAAAGCCGGCGGCGGCAAAGACAAAGCCGGCGGCAAAGACGCCAAAGGCAGCAAGGAAAAGAAAAAAGACCGCGAGCCCTCGGTGGCCGAGCGCATTGCCCTGCGCCCGCTGATGATGGTGCGCAAAGGCCGCTTTACCTACAGCGAAAACTTCAGTACCGTGATCCCGGGCTTTATTC
Organism: Saprospiraceae bacterium; assembly: GCA_020846655.1. GTDB lineage: Bacteria > Bacteroidota > Bacteroidia > Chitinophagales > Saprospiraceae > M3007. The sequence goes on from JADLDL010000005.1 coordinate 8,493, forward strand.
CGGATAGCAAACTGATGGGCCTGAGCGAAGGATTTGACGCACCGGGCTGGGCCTTTGTGGCGGGTTTCCAGCCCGACAACAAGTGGCTCGACGATGCCGCCAGCAAACGTTGGATCACCGAGCGCCCGGAACTCAACCAGCAGGTGACGCGCAACTATACCCAGAATTTCGACGCAGCAGCCACCATCGAGCCGTTTACCGATTTCCGCATCGAACTCAGCGCCAACCGGCAGTATTCCCGCAACAACACCGAGTTGTTCAAAGACCAGATTTTCCGCCTGGATCCCGACTCCGTCGACTTCCAGCACCGCGCCGCCCGCGACCTGGGTAGTTTCACGGTCTCGTACTTCTCGATGAAAACGCTGTTCGACAACGACCTGAACGCCCTTTTTGCCCGCTACGAAGGCTATCGCTCGGTGATTTCGACGCGGCTTGGCGAGACCTCCGGCAATACCAACCCGCACATCAAAGACGGACCCGGCTATCGCTATGGCTACGGCAAAATCCAACAGGAAGTGCTGATTCCGGCTTTTGTAGCGGCCTACACCGAAAAAGACCCAAACACTGTGGGCCTCGACGTGTTCAAAACCCGGCCGGCCATCAACTGGAAACTGAACTACAACGGCCTGTCCAAAATCGGTAAGTTGAACAAGATCTTCGCCAGCGTGCAGATTTCACATGGCTACAAGAACACCCTGACGGTCAATTCCTACAACACCGACTTGTTCTTCCAGCCGTCTTCGCCCTACGTGACCGACGAACTGACGTACAACTACATTGCGCGGTACGAAATTCCGCAGGTGGTGGTCAACGAGCAACTCTCGCCGCTGCTGGGTATCGATATCAAGTTGAAAAACGACATGACCTTCAAGGTGGATTTCAAAAAAAGCCGCACCCTGGCCCTGTCGTTTATCGACTACCAATTGGCTGAAACCCGCTCCAGCGGCTACACAGTGGGCTTTGGCTACCGCCTGAAGAATGTCAACATCGGCTTCCTGACGGGCAAAAAAGCCAAAAAGAGCCGGGCGAAGAAGCCGACCACCGGCACGACGCCCGCGCCACCGCCCACACCCGGGCGCGGCAACACCGGCCAGCAAGCCAACGACATGAACTTTAAACTCGATTTCGACCTGCGCGACGATATCACGATCAACCACCGTCTCGACCAACTCGACGAAGCCGTGCCGACCCGTGGCGCCCGCACCATCAGCCTCAACCCCTCGGTAGACTACGCCCTGAACCGGCGCCTCAAATTGCGCCTCTTCACCGACTACCGCAAAACGGTACCCAAAACCTCGCAGTCGTTCCCGATCACGACCGTGAACGCCGGGGTGGCCGTGCAGTTCTCACTGAACTAGACCGCCTGCGGTATATAAACACGATAGCCGATGCATGCCACATGCATCGGCTATGTTTTTAGCCTTGACAAGGAAATCACCGCAGTGGCTATCGAAATCCTGAACGCCCGAGGGTAGCCGGTTTTTTTAAATGCCGGAACTGTCCAGTATTTTGTTTAAGCCGGACTAGCGGCCGCCACCCGCCGCCCGGCCGTAGTGGCAATTTCTTTCATTGTGCGCATAGCGGTCGCCACGCTTTTTTTCTCCAGGTAGCCCATCATGCGGCCCACGAGGGCTTGGGTGTCGGCGTCGAGCAGGGCAATTTCTTTGGCAAACACCTCTGTCAGGGCGCGTTCTTTGGCCAGGCGTACCTCGTCGACGACGGGCAGCAGGGCGCGTTCCACCTGGCGTTGGTGCCAGCGTTCGCGAAATTCCCGCAGTTTGCCGTTCAGCAACACATCGGCTTTTTGCCGCTCGGCCTCGCGGTGGGCGAGGTTTTCGCGGGCTGTTTCGCGCAGTCCTTCTATTTCAATATAGCGCACCGGAAAGGTGTGCGGAATGCGGGTATCCACGTTGTTTGGGATCGACAGGTCCACGACCACCTTGGTGTCTGACTCGGCAGCCAGCAGGCGGTGGTAGAGGGCTGGCGTGATGACCGGTTCGAGGGCGCCTGTGCAGACCAAAAGGGCATCGAAGCCGGCGGTGTAGTGGGGTAGGGCGTCGAGCGGGAGCGCGCGGCCACCGAGGTAATCGGCCAGAACCTGGGCTTTGTTGAGGCTGCGGTTGAAGACGGTTACGTTCTGGTAGCCGTATTTGAACAGAAATTTGGCCATGAGGCTGTTGGTCTGTCCGGCGCCCACCAGCAGAATGCGGGCTTGGGGCGAGAGTCCCGCTTCGTGCAGTTGGCCGAAGGCCAGGGCGACAACCGACAAGGCTTTTTCGCCGATGCCGGTGGCGGTGTATACTTCTTTGGCGGTTTCAATGGTAAAGCGCAGGAGCAGGCGCAGGTGGTCGCCGGTGAGCCCCTGATCGAGGCAGCGCTCGTAGGCTTCGCGCAATTGGCGGATGATTTCTCGTTCGCCAACGATCAGGCTGTCCATCGAAGCGGCTACTTCGAGCAGGTGCCGAACGGCGGCAGCGCCCTGCAGGTGCTGCATTTTGAGGGCCATGGCGTGGATTTGCTCGCCCGGAAGTTCGGGGCGGAGGGCAGTCAGGACATCGGCAGCCAAGGACTTGGCGACCGGATTGCTGCTATAAAACAGGTAGATAACGCGGTTGCAGGTAGGGAGGTACAACACTTCTTCCCAGCCGAAGCGGTGTTTCAAATCGCGGAGGGCATCCGCCGGCTCTTCCTGGCGGATTAGTGCCTGGCCGATCCAGTCGAGGGGGGCCTGGCGGTGGGTTAGGGTTAGGAGATGATAGCCGTCCAGCATGGCAGGGAAATTTGGCGAAATAGAAATCGAAGCAATACAACGTGGGGCGCAGTCCGGGATCGTTCAGGAAGTTGCCCAACAGGCTCTTAGACGCCTGGCAAATGTAACGGGTCGCAGCCCCGGCTCTGTCACACCTGTGTAAACGGCTGTTGGGGCATAAAATTTGGACAAAGTCTAAACAAGTCCCGTTACTTTTGCGCCCGATGAGCGACAAATTACGAGCCTACCTGTTTTTGCATTTTTGTGTGTTTTTGTGGGGGTTTACGGCCATTTTGGGCAAACTAATTAGCCTGAACGCCTTGCCCCTGGTGTGGTGGCGCGTGCTGCTGTGCAGCCTTACCCTTTGGCTGGTGTTGCCCAAGGTGCAGTTGCGGACAATCCCCCGGCCGGTATTCTGGCAGATGCTGGGCGTCGGCATGCTGGTGGGCTTGCATTGGCTGTGTTTTTATGGCGCCATCAAATTGTCGAACGCTTCTGTGGCCGTGACGACGATGGCCACTACCTCTTTTTTTTCGGCCCTGGCTGAGCCCTGGCTGCTGCGGCAACGGATCAAATGGTTCGAACTGGGCCTGGGCATCCTGATCCTGCCGGGCATGGCCCTGGTGGTGGGCAACATCGACTGGAACATGCGCCTGGGCTTTGCGGTTGGGGTGCTGGGCGCCTTGCTGGCCGCTATTTTTACCAGTTTAAACAAACGTATTCTCGACAAAAACCCGCCGCCGCCGCTGGCCATGAGTTTTGTGGAATTGTTCGGCGGCTTGGTCGTTACCTCCATCGTCCTGCCCTTTTCCCTTTGGCAAACGCCGGAACTGCCGTTTTTGCCCCAAGACTGGGATTGGCTCTGGATGTTTATCCTCGCCTGGGTTTGCACACTCCTCCCGTATTACCTTACTTTGCGGGCGATGCGCCATATTTCTGCTTTTGCCACCAACCTGACGATCAACCTCGAACCGGTGTATGGCGTTTTACTGGCAGGACTCTTTTTCCGGGAGGACAAAGAACTGGCGCCGGGTTTTTATCTGGGCGTGGGAATTATCCTGCTGGCGGTGTTCAGCCATCCATTTTTGAAAAAATTAGTTGAAAAACAAAACAGGGTAGAGGAGCAGGGATAGCAGAGGCTGGCTTGGGCAAAATGACCCTGTCTGAAAGTTGTTATTGGCCATGTTGTTCAAATTACTATTCACCGCGATAGCCGTCTTGTGGCTGGTGCAAGCGCTTCGCCCCTACTTTGCGATCAAACCACCGCCCCCGCCCAGCCCGCCGTCGCCCCCGCCGCCCAAGAGTAAGAGCCGCGACGACGATTACATTGATTATGAAGAAATTAAACCCTGATTCATTCTACTTTGCGGCAACCGGAGCCTTCTGAAACACCGGCGCCGGCAAGCCGACACGAATACCACACAACATGCACGCCATCCGCGAAACGAATTTTCAACTCCCCGGCCAAACGGCTTTTTACCGCGGCAAAGTCCGCGACGTGTACACCCTGGGCGACCGCCTGGTCATGGTTGCCAGCGACCGAATTTCCGCCTTCGACCATATTCTGCCCCGCCCCATCCCGTACAAAGGCGCCGTGCTGAACCAAATTGCCGCTTACTTTCTAAACGCCACCCGCGACATCTGCCCCAACTGGCTGCTCAGCACCCCCGATCCCAACGTGGCCATCGGCCGGTTGTGCGAACCCGTGCGGGTGGAAATGGTGATCCGCGGCTACCTGGCCGGCCATGCAGCCCGCACCTATGCGGCCGGTGGCCGGGTCTTGTGCGGCGTGTCGCTCCCCGAAGGCCTGCGCGAAAACGATCCTTTTCCAGCGCCCATCCTGACGCCGACTACCAAGGCCGACGAAGGCCACGACGAAGATATTTCGCGGGAGGAGATCCTGGCCCGTGGCATTGTGAGCCGGGCCGACTACAAACAAATGGAGGCCTACACCCGGGCACTCTTTCAGCGCGGCACCGAAATGGCCGCCCGCCAGGGCCTGATCCTGGTCGATACCAAATACGAATTCGGCACCATCGACGGGCAGATCGTGCTCATGGATGAAATCCACACGCCCGACAGCTCGCGGTATTTTTATGCCGAGGGCTATGCCGAACGGCAGGCACGCGGCGAAAAGCAGCGCCAACTGAGCAAAGAATTTGTGCGGGAGTGGCTGATCGCCCATGGTTTCCAAGGCAAAGAAGGCCAGCAAATGCCGGAAATGCCCGACGCCTTTGTGGCCGAAATTTCGGCGCGCTATATCGAACTATACGAAAAAGTGACGGGTCTGCCGTTTGAAAAAGACCTGTCGGAAACACCGGAAACCCGCATCGAACGGCATATCCTGGATGAATGTGGCCAATGTGGGTGAATGGGGTCAATGTGGGTGAAAACCGGAAGGGCTGTTTCAGACTTACGCTGAAACAGCCCTTTTGTATGGCTACCGCCGGCGGAACGGCAGATTAATTCCGGTTGTCATTGTAAAAAATGCCAACCCCATTCCGGTTTTTGTACCCATAATAAATGCTGTAGTCCGAATTTTTCAGGTATTTGGCTTTGAATTTCTGATGTGTTTCGGCTGGCACGGATTTGCCATTGACCACAAACTCGCTGGCCGACAGGTGAAAGGATGACAGGCTCTTTTTGTCCGGCACAAGTTGCTCCCGAATCAATTCCTGAATCAGGTTTTCCACCATTTCCTGGTCTTTTTTGGCTTGCTCGGCGTCCAGTTTGGCCTGTTCGGCATCGCGTTTGGCTTGCTCCGCGTCGCGCTTGGCTTGTTCGGCGTCCAGTTTAGCCTGGGCGACATCGCGTTTGGCTTGTTCCGCGTCGCGTTTGGCTTGTTCGGCATCGCGCTTGGCCTGCTGGCGGTCTTTGTCGGCTTGGGCGGCGTCGCGTTTGGCCTGTTCGGCGTCGAGGCTGCCCTGGTAGCGGTCGCGTTCGGCTTGTTCGCTATCCAGTTTGGCCTGTACGGCATCGCGTTTGGCTTGCTCGGCATCGCGTTCGGCTTGCTCGGCATCGCGTTCGGCTTGTTCGGCGTCGAGTTTGGCCAGGGCAGCATCTCGTTCGGCTTGCTCGGCATCGCGTTGGGCTTGTTCGGCATCGAGTTTGGCCTGTGCGGCGTCGCGTTCGGCCTGCTCCCGGTCCTGTCGGAGTTGATCGTCCACGCTGCGGATCAGGTCGGCATAGTCGGCGATTTGGCCTTCTGGTACTTGTTGCCCATTCACGTACAGGTCCCGTATTTTTTGGTTGATTCGGGTCAGTTTGTACGTTTTTCCACCAGTTTCTGTAATGGTCATCTGCTCCGGATCGGCAGCGGTGCCTTTGCCAATGACATTGATGGATGAGATTTGGGGTTTGGTTTTGCCTTGGGCTTGTGCATCGCTCAGCGGCAGCAAGGCGAGGCAACCGGCCAGGATCAGGCAGCTGACTAAGGTGACTTTTTCCATATTGCTTAAAGATTTAGTGTTGCCTTGGCCAATAATCCGCTTGACGCGGTTCAACAAATGCCCTTTGCCGGCGCCCGGAAATGCCAGGGCGTAGGGGGCGGGCTTGAATTTTTCAAAATACAACAGGGCATTCAGGTAGCCGGCTTTGTGCCGGAGCGTGGCCACAGCCAGTTCGTCGCAGCAGTGTTCACGCTCTTCGCGCAGCAGCGCAGACACCCACAACACGGCGGGATTGAAGAAAAAAATGGTTTCCGCCACATGCTGGAGCAGGTTGACCAGGAAATCGCGGCGCCGGATATGGGCCAGCTCGTGCAGCAGAATCCCTTCCACCTGTTCGGCCGGCAACTGCGCCAGCAAACCGAGGGGCACCAGGATCACCGGTTTCAGGATGCCTATCGCCGAGGGCACCTGCACGCGGGCCGATTCCAGCAAGGTAACGCGCTGCCGGATGCCCAATTGGGCAGCGAGAACCTGAACGCGGTTTTGCCAGCCGGCCGGCGGGGCGATGGCGCCCCGGGTCCGGAGTTGGCGGATCCGATAGAGATCGAGGATCATGTTGAGGCATTTCAACAAAAACACCAGCGCCCAAAGCAGGGTCAGCACAGCGGCGTGCCGGTTGAAAAAGGCAATGCCGGCATCGAGGTAGCTTTGGTACCCGCTGGTCCAAAATGAGGTGGCCAAGGTAATGTCTGCTCTCTCGCCCGTACTTGCGGCGGTTTCGGCCGGCACAGCCAGAGCAGCGCCGGTTTCGGCGGTTTGTTGCCATTGCCAGATGAAGGTGGCGGCTACGGTGGCGAAAAACAAGGCAAACAACAGCGCCAGGAGCTGATAGCGCAGCGCCGAACTTGTTTTTTGCGTGCTTTGTAACACCAGGCCTGCCAGCAAGGCCAGCAAAACGCCTTGCCAAAGGGAGTGCAGGAGCGTCCAGCAAAAGGGACGAATGAAGGCATCGGAAACCGGCAGCAGGTGGTCGAACAGCAGGTGCATGGGAAGCGGTTTTTTATTCGTTGTCCAATTGGTCGAGCAGTTTCCGGATGGCATCCAGTTCTGCTTTCGAGGTTTTTTTGTTGCCCAGGAGTTGCAGCATCATGCTCGACGCAGAGCCTTTGTACAGCGAATCCACAAACCGGTCGAGCAGGGCCCCTTTGGTTTTTTGCTCCTCGATGGCGGCGCGGTACACGTGCTTCATGCTGCTTTCGTCGCGGAGGAGCATGCCTTTCTCAGCCATGAGTTGCATTTGTTTCAAGGTGGAGGTGTACTGGACTGCTTTTTTTTGCGCGTTCAGGATGTCGTTCACCGCGCGTACGGTGCAAGGGCCTTGTTCCCAAAGCACCTGTAGGATGTCCAGTTCCGCTTTGGTCGGTTCCGTTTTTTTGTCCGCTTGTTCTGGTTCGTCTTGCATGCTTCAAAGGTACGATTGTTTTCGTACGTTGCAAGACGTACGTTTATTTTTCTACAAAAAAAATCAAAACAAGCGTCCTGGCCTCTGCCGGGCGACTTCAAATTTTCCTCAAAATCACGGCCTACCTTTGGCGCCGGTATGAAACTTTTGCTTGTAGAAGATGAAAAGGCTTTGCTGGACAATATGCTGGCCTACCTCAACCGCGGCGACATCGTGTGCGAGGCAGCCGCTACTTTTCGCGAAGCGCAGGACAAATTCCTGTCGTTTGCCTACGATATCGTGGTGCTCGACATCATGTTGCCCGACGGCAACGGCCTGCAACTGCTGCGCCTGCTGAAAGACGCCCAGCCGGAAGCCGGCGTGCTGATCGTGTCGGCTAAAAATGCCCTCGACGACCGGGTGCAGGGCCTCGAACTCGGCGCCGACGACTACCTGACCAAGCCCTTTCACCTGCCCGAACTCAACGCCCGCCTCAAAGCGATCTACCGGCGCCGCAAATTTCAGGGCCATAAAGCCGTGCAATTCAACGAAATCTCGATCAATACCGACACCCACGACGCCACGGTACACGATACGGTCCTGGCCCTTACCCTCAAAGAATACGAACTGCTTCTGTTTTTTATTGCCAATAAAAACCGCGTGCTGACCAAACAAACGATTGCCGAACACCTCTGGGGCGACCACGTGGACCTACAGGATTCGTTCGATTTTGTGTACCAGCACATCAAAAACCTGCGCAAAAAAATCACGGCTGCCGGTGGCGAAGATTACATCAAAACTATTTACGGACTGGGCTACAAAATGAACGGATGACTATGCGCCTGCTCACCAAAATTACCTTGCTCAACCTCTTGCTGGCCTTGGCGGCCTTTGGGGTGGGCGGCGTGCGGGTGTACCACAAATTCCGGTTCGAGGTGCAGCGCGAAACGGATTTCACCCTGCTCGAAACGATGGATGAAGTGGTGCGCACCATTCAAAGTGGTGTGCCGGCCGCCGATCTGCAAAACCGCCTGATGCACATCACGCCGCTCGCCGGGCCACAGGCTGCGAAAGATACGTACACCGACACCCTGGCCATGCACCCGGTGCTGAAACGCCCCGAATTGTTTCGGCGTTTGCAGGCGACCCGTACCATCGACGGCAAAACCTACCGTTTTATGGTGATGAACGTGGTCATCGAGCAAAGCGACATCAGCCGGATCATCAAAAACGTGCTGACGGACCTGTTCGTCGTGTTGGGCGGTATTCTGCTGGTGTTCAATTTTTTGTTGTCCAAATGGCTGCTCGGCCCCTTGAACCAGACCCTGGCACAAATTCAAGCCTTCAACCTGACCTCCGGGCAAGTGCCCGAGTTTCCGCGCAGCAGCACCACCGAATTCAGCCAACTCAACACGTTTCTCGCCGGCATGCTCGATAAAATCCGGCAAGACTACCACACCCTGAAGGAGTTTTCTGAAAACGCGTCGCACGAAATACAAACCCCGCTGGCTGTCGCCAGCGGCAAACTGGAACTCCTGCTCGACACCCCCAGCCTCGACGATGCGCAGGTTCAACTGGTGCAGGACGCCCAGCAAGCCCTGTCGCGCTTGTCCAAACTGGGCGAAGCCCTGCTCCTGCTGACCAAAATCGAAAACCAGGAGTTTGCGCCGCAAACGCCCGTCGATTTTTCGGCCCTGGTGGGCACCGATGTCCAGATTTTTGCCGACCTGGCCGAACTCAAAGGCCTGCAATTTTCCAGCCGGCTCGAGCCGGGCGTGTCGCTCCGTATCGAGCCCTCGCTGGCGCATATCCTCATCGGCAATTTGTTGAAAAACGCCATCCGCCACAACCAGGAAGAGGGCTGGATCAGGGTGGCGCTCAGCGCGGACCAGTTTTGTGTCCAAAATTCAGGTCCCGAGCCCGCCGTGCCGACGGAGCAGTTGTTTGAGCGTTTTCAAAAAAGCAAGCCATCGGGCGCTTCCTTGGGGCTTGGGTTGGCTATTGTGAAAAAAATCTGTACCGCAGAGGGCTGGGCTGTTTCGTACACCTATGAGGCGGGTACGCATTGTTTGTGCGTTGCGTTTGCAAACGCTTAACAACTGCCTCAGGTTTCCTTCAGAATCTCTACCAATTCCGGCCAAACTCGCGGCGCACCTTTGCGGCGAGTTTCCAGTATCGCCCCTTGGCCATATGTTTTATTGCTTAAAATTAGATTCATCCATGCGTACTCTCCCGTTTTTGACTGCACTGTTTTTGCTGTTGGGCGCCCTGGCCTTGCCGGCACAGCAAACCCTTAAAAATACGATCACCGGCCAAGTCGCCGATGCCCAAACGGGCGCTGCTGTGGCCTATGCCACGGTTACCCTGTTTGCCCGTGCCGACAGCAGCCTGGCCGGCGGCGCCATCACCGACGAATCGGGCGGCTTCAGCATCGCTGCCCAGGCCGGCCGCTACTACGCCCGGATCGAGTTTCTGGCCTACCAGCCCTATTGGGTGGGCGATATTGAACTGACCGCCGCCCGGCCCTCGCGCGAACTGGGCCTGCTGGCGCTCCAGCCCGCCGAAAACCTGCTTGACGAGGTGGTGGTGCAGGCCGAAAAAAGTTCGATGCAACTGGCGCTGGACAAAAAAATCTTCAATGTGGGAAAAGACCTGGCCAATGCCGGCGGCAACGCGGCCGATGTGTTGAGCAACATCCCTTCGGTGTCGGTCGACGTGGAGGGCAACGTTAGCCTCCGGGGCACCAACAACGTCCGGATCCTGATCGACGGCAAACCTTCCGGCCTGGTGAGTTTCAAAGGGGCCGACGGCTTGCGGCAGTTGCCGGGCAACCTCATCGACCGGGTAGAGATCATCACCAACGCATCGGCGCGCTACGAGGCCGAAGGCACCGGCGGTGTCATCAATATTATCTTGAAAAAAGAGCGCAAAGATGGCTTGAACGGTTCCTTCGATCTCATTGCCGGGTATCCGACCAATTTCGGGTCGGCCATCAACCTGAATTACCGCAAAAAAAACCTGAACCTGTTCCTCAACTACGGCATTTCGTACCGCAACTCCCCGGGCAACGGCGAAGTGTACCAGGAAGTGTACGACGGCGATACGACCTATATTTACCAGCAAAACAACAGCCGCGACCAAAAAGGCTTCAACAACAACATCCGCGGCGGCCTCGATTATTTTTTTAATCCGAAAAACAGCATCACGGCTTCTTATACCTGGCGCCACAGCAAAAGCAACCGGCTCTCGACCCTGGAATATTTTGACTACCTGTTTTCCAGCACTCAACTGACTGGCATCAGCACCCGCACCCAGGATGAGCAGGAAATCGAGCCCAACTCGGAATACGCGTTGAACTACAAAAAAACCTTCGCCCGCGAGGGCCACGAACTGGTAGCCGAAGTGCGCTACCTGGACAACTGGGAAGACTCCGACCAGGATTTTGTGCAACGCGCCTTCCTGCCCGATTACACACCGAGCGGCGAAGCCGACTTGCTGCAACATTCCTTCAACAAGGAGACCGAAAAACAACTGCTGCTGCAACTCGACTACGTGCAGCCCTTCGGCAAAGAAGGCAAATTTGAAGCCGGCTGGCGCACGAGTTTTCGCGACATGACCAACGATTACCGGGTGGAACAACTGGCCGGTGGCGTTTGGACGCCCGATCCGGGCCTCACCAATTATTTTGTGTACAACGAAAACATACACGCCGCCTACGGCATTTTCGGCAACAAAATCAAGCGTTTTTCCTACCAACTAGGCCTCCGCGTGGAAATGACCGACGTCACCACCACGCTCGAACAGACCAACGAGGTGAACCCCCGCGACTACACCAACCTGTTTCCGAGCCTGCATTTCACCTACGACCTGAAGAATCAAAATGCCCTGCAACTCAGCTACAGCCGCCGGGTGCGGCGCCCGCGCTACTGGGATTTGAGCCCCTTTTTCACCTTTACCGACAACCGGAATTTTTTCAGCGGCAACCCCGACCTGGAACCGGAGTTCACGGATGCGTATGAGATTGGGCACATCAAATACATGGAGCAGGGCTCCATCAGTTCGGCCCTCTACTACCGCCACACCACCGGCAAAATCGAGCGCATCCGCCGGGTGGATGAACAGGGCAACGCCACCACGCGGCCCGAAAACCTGTCGACCGAAGATGCCTTCGGCGCTGAATTTACGGCAGCCTACAGCCCCTACAAATGGTGGAAACTGGACGGCAATTTCAACTTTTTCCGGGCCATCACCGACGGCGGCAACCTCGGCGCCTCCTTCCAGAGCGATACCTACAGTTGGTTTGCCCGCCTGACCTCGCGGTTTTCATTTTGGAAAAATACGGACCTGCAACTGCGCGGCAACTACGAATCCCGCGCTCAAACCACGCAAGGCTACCGCAAACCCACCTGGTTCATCGACCTGGCCATCAGCAAGGATATTTTGAACAACAACGGCACCCTCACGCTCAACGTGTCGGACCTGTTCAACACCCGCCGGCACCGCTCGGTGTCGGAAGGCGATACGTTTTACACCTACAACGATTTCCAATGGCGCGCCCGGCAGATCAACCTCACGTTGAACTACCGCCTGCACCAACAGAAAAAAGAGTCGAAAAAGTCGATGGACGAGGGTGGCGGCGATTTTTGAATCAAATTTTAAACCACTGAGGGCACTAAGGTTTTCTAAGTGCCCTTAGTGCTCTCAGTGGTTTAAAAATTTTAGACTTCTTTCACATAATTGCCCAGCACCCACTGCTTGTCGGCGATCCGGAACCAGCCGTCGGCCGATTTTTCCAGGATATTCACCAGGGCGCCCAGTTTCAGGGTGGCCACTTTCGGATTGGCGGTAGAGGGCCCCGTGCGCACAGTCAGCGTGGCGGAGATCACCTTGCCTTTGCGGGCGCCGGCTGTGGACAGCACCTGGATGTAGTCGGCGCTCACGAATTGGCCATTGCCGATCCGGAACCAGCCGCCCACGCGCTCCAGCAGGTTGACCACATCGCCTTGTTTGAGGATGGCTACTTTGCCGTTGCTGGTGGAGGGGCCGCTGCGCACGTTGAGGGTAGGGGAGGCCACCCGGCCTTTTGCCACGGTGGGCTGTTGGGTAGGCGTTGTGGTGGGTGTCGTTGTAGGTGTCGTGGCGATTTGTCCGGCAGTGTTGCGGGCCAGTTGGACGGCTCGCAGGGCATTGACGCGGCCATAGCCATAGAAATCGGAGTGTCCGCTGCTGTCGTAGGTGCCGGCCGGGCCGATTTTGTCGGCGCTTTGGCGGAGGATATTTTTAATGTCGATCACCGTCAGGTCGGGGTTGGCGCTGAGCAGCAGGGCGCAAATGCCGGCCATGAGCGGCGCGGCGCTGGAGGTGCCGCCGAATCCGCTGGTATAACCCAGTTCGACGGAGCGGCCGTCGCGGCCCAGGTCGCAGGTGGCGGTAGTGATGCCCACGCCGGCGTCGCCGTTGGTGGGGGCGCAGATAAATGCATTGGGGCCAAAGAAGGAATAACTGGCACGTTGGTCGAGGCTGTTGGAGGCGGTCACGCAGAAGCCGTCGGGGTGTGCGGCGAAATCGCTGACGGCGCGGGGCTGGTTGTTGGAAGCAGGGTTGGCGTTGCCGGCGGCAAAAAACATGGGGATGCCGCGTCCGCCGCGCCCTTCGCGGGCTACTTTGCGCAGGTAATTGGTGACAAAGGTGGACAGGGGCACGGGGCGGGGATAGCCCAGGCTACAGGAAATAATATCGGCGCCGTTGAGCAGGGCGTGCTCGAAGGCGGCTTTGATGGAGTCGTCGCTGAGGGCGTCCAGTTTGATAAGGATCAGGCGCGCGTTGGGTGCCGCGCCCACGATGCCCTGGACGTCGAGGGCGCCGGCGGCTACGGCGGCGCAGGAGGTGCCGTGGCTGAACACGCCGAAGGAGCCGTTGCTCAGGCGCACGAAGGGCGACACGTCGGCGTTGCGGGCAGTGGCGTTGAGCGGGTTGCGGACTTTGGTGCCGTCGCCGCGCAGTTGTGGGTGGTCGGCGGCAAATCCGGTATCGATGACGGCGATTTTCAGGCGGGCATCGCCGGCGCTGCCCAGAAAATTCCAGGCTTCTTTGACGCGGGCGTCGGCGCCGCGTTTGAAATGCGAAGCGGCGTAGACCGAGTTGGGCACGTCGATGGCCGGGATGGCCTGGCCGGTGTTTTCGAGGTGCCATTGGGTGGCGAAAAACCGGCCCGTGGGGGCCATGAAGGCGTTGGTGGTGGGGGTGGTGACAAACTCCGGCTCGGCCACCAGCACGATCTTGCTTTTCTGGAGTTCCATCGCGCATTTGACCGGGTTGGGCGATCGCGGGCTGACGCTCACGCGGTAGGCGCCGGTGCTTACAATTTCTTTGACCGTGAGGCCCAGGCTTTCCAGGGTTTCCTGTTGCTTGAGGTAGTCCGAATCGGCTACGAACTCGATGTAGAGGTTGCCGGTGGGGATGAAGGGCGTATCGTTTTCGCCGTCGACGTTCCAGACGTGCGTACCGACGGCCACATCGGGTTCGGCGCGCAGGGCGTCCAGTTTTTGGTCGATGCCACGTTTGCTGGACACCACTTCGAAGTTTTCGATGGTTTCAGGTCCGGCGGCGCCGCGTTTGGCGGCTTTTTGTTGTCTGGCGCCGGTGTATTGGACGGCGACCTGCGTTTTGCTTTTGCTGAGGGTGAGGTTTTCGCCGCCGTAGCTAAAGGTGGCTTTGTTGACTTTCTTATTGGCCATGCTTCGGATAAATTCAGTGGATGACAAAGATGGAGAAAATTTGCGGATGGGGGGCGTAGAGCATGGATTTTCCGGCCGGGCCGAAAAAAAACCAACATGCTCTATCTTTGGCGGGAAAGGGTCGGGAGGATGCTTTGCCGCGACCGTACAACGCAAAAAACGCTTTTGATATGGTGCGTACTGCACAAATTCGTTTTATAAAAAAGGTCCCGGAAACGTTTCTGGAGCGGGCCGGAGCGCTGCTTTCAGGGACTTCATTCATGGGGATCAACCTGGAAGCGCTCCGCCTCCAGTGGGGCGAGCGGCCTTTGATCGAGGGAAAAGGATCGATTTGGCTGTGGTTTTGGGATCCCCGACAGGCTGCCCGTCGGGTGCTGCACCTGAGTTTTGGCGACGGCCTGGTTGCGGCATCTCCTGCCGAAGAGTGGTTCGATATTTCGATGCTTGACCCGGCTGCGGCCCCGGCGCGCCAAATTGAACTGGGTTTTGGCGGAGGGGCTACTGGTTTGCTGCGCCTGCAACTGCTCTGCCGGCGGCATGCTGAAACCTTGACAACGCCGGATGATATCCGGCGTTATAGCCACTTTTTTAAGGAGGAGAATTCACTTCCGGATGTACTTCTGGTGGAACACGATGTGGTGGAACGGCTTGTTTTTCAGTTGGAAGGAGGCCGGAGCCTGATCCTGGAGCGCGAAGACCAAATCGGTGTTTTCAAGTTGTATGTAAACGACGATGCCCAACTTGAGGCGATTTGGGCTGAGGTGGCAAGCCCCGAATGGGGGCGGGTAGAGGTGGTGGAGGTGAGCGGCTAATCTGCCGGCAAATCGTTGGGCCACTCAAATTCGAAGAGTTCTTTCACTTGAACCTCTAACGCAGTGGCGATACTGAAAAGTTGACTTACACTGGTGTTGATTATTCCTCTTTCAATTCTGGAGATTTGGCTTAGTTCCAAATCTGCTTTCCATGCCAATTCTTCCTGCGACAAATGCTTCATTTGTCGAACAGTCCTGAGACGATTGCCTAAGGCTTTTAGAAATTGCACATGGCGCGTTTGCTTCACCCCGCCATGTTCCGGGTAAACAGTAAATTTTGTTTAGGCAAATTTGCCTAAATTCAAACCTGGCCACTAGATTTGCTGCATTGTATCACCGGAGAAGCAACGTCCAATAAGTCAGGATATACCCTCTGATACCAACGGCAAACAACATTGCGGATCCTTCAAAACCACATTTATGTTTTATTCATTCTTCAATCGGGTGAACCTGATGGCCTATGCCATGCTTCTCACCCTGAGTTTCGTTTCTTGCCACAAGGATGCCCAAGATGGATTGGGTACAATGCAAAGCCTTACTTCCGGACCAACTCAGCACTATCCTATTTCACTTTCTGAAGTTCTGAAATTTTATGCTTCTGGTGGAGAACAGCAAGGCAATCCGTTAGATGCGGAAAAAATTATCGCGCTTGAGCCAAAGTGGGACGAAGCATTTACCGGCCAGTCGGTTTCCGGGAGAGAAATCCTGGTCGTGCCATTGCCGGATAGCATGCTGAAAAGTATCAATCATGGCCGGGCCGGAGCCAGGCTTCTTTTTAGTAAATACAGTGCAGATAGCATCCAGGCCGACCTTTTGGTATATGTTGCTGATTCGGCTTGGCACCAAAACAATAGCGGAGTCTTTGATTTGAGCACCTTCACCGGAGCACTGGCTTTTTATGATGTTGGTCAGCATTTCCGGCATGCCATGTATGTACAAGCCGGCGTTCCAATTGCAGGTACAGACTTGATTTCGACACAGACCGCTGTTATTGCTGACGACCGGGATGTGCATTGTCAGGATTATACGGTTAGTTTTATCACCAGCATCTGTACGGATGTTGTTATCGCACTGGATTGCCCTGAGGTCAATGTATACATCAATACGTTTACGTTCCAACATTGCACAACGGTTTATACCGGCGGCGGCGGATCGGGTACAGGTGGGAACAGTGGCGGCGGCGGTAGCGGCGGGAGCAATAACGGCGGAAATGGCGGTGGCAACAGTTACAACCCGTATACCGATTTTGCCCTTCTTTTCAACGGAACGATCCCACTAAACGTGTTTCTAGCCAATGGTGGACAGTTGCCGGAGGGGTACACCTCGGAGTCGTTTAAACAGTTGGTGTCGGCAAACAATAGTTTCAAATTTACGCCGAGGCAGATAGACTCTCTGCTGAAACACCCGGAATACATCCCGATTATTTACAACGCATTGTTCAATCCGGTGGGCGAAGAGGCTGCTATTTTAAAAGAAGTCCTGGATTTTGCCCTTGCGCATGGGTTGACGCCGACGGAGTTTCAGTATTTGCTATTGAATTATCCTTATTTTCAGAAAATCAAGCACATCGCATCAAAAATTACTTTGAATACTCACCAACTTGGTTGGCTAATTGCTAACGGAGCTACCTTTGTTACTGATCAGGTTTATGATTTTATTCAGGATACAAATATTCAAGATCCAATAACAATTCAAGAGTGCGTTGTCGCGCATTTAAGTTTTTTGATAGAGGACCCAGAGTATGCTGAATTGAATGAAGCAGCTTCACTTTGGCCTCCATGGTTTTGGGAAATTGGTAGCGATATATTAATAGAGATTGCAGAAAAGGTTGTTAAAAAGCAACTAGGTATTACAATAGGCGAGGATGTTAAAAATGCTATCAGGGATTGTGGAAGTTTTGATATTCTTGGATGCCTTGGTAACACTTTTGATGTTATGAGAAGGTTTTTTCCGGCACTCAAATTTGTAGATCTTACATTTGATGCAATTGAATTCGGGGGAAAAGCAAAAAATGTTTGGAAAGCGATTGAAAAGGTGCAAGCATTTGGGGAAGACGTTGGCTCTAAATTCTGGACTGTATTAAAAACTCGATGTGGAAATTGGCTCGAAAATTTCAAATGGGTAAATAATGCTACGGGTGCATCATTAAAAAATTCAGGGAGCCCACTTTCCTTTTGGGATGATTTAGAAAATTCATTGAAGCAAATTCCGGGAGTAAAAATTCTAACACCTGGTGAATTAGCACAATATGAATTAGCAGGGGTCCAACTAAATCACCCGTATGGACATAAAATAACCCTTAAATATGGAGGAAATACTAACCCAAATGGCTACACGTTGGTTTTTAAATTACAACCTGGCGGTGGCGAATTTAAAATTCGCTTTGATTAATCAGTGAACTTGTTGCGGTGGAGGGTTTTGAACGAGAGAGCAATTTTTTAGGCAAAAATCTTCACCGCAACAAACCTATCCGATACATTTTTGAAAAAAAGAGACTGTGTATCATTCGTAAATAAAATATCCTATGCTTATATGTTAACCTTTAACGGCCTTTTGCCCCAATTCACGCTCGAACAACTGCAACAATGCTTCCTACAAGCTGCTGCCAACCGTTTCCAACTACAATATACCACGGTTGGACTCGGCGTCGATCCCGTGCTGATTGAGTGCAGGGGGAAACTGCGGGTCAGTTTTGAGCGCTCCGATGGATCGGCGATCCACCTGGATCTGACGTCCCTGTTCGGCGAAGTGGATATCCCCCTGGTGGAGCAGGGCAAACTGCATATCGATGTGCATACGGAACATTGGAAGCCCCTGGCCGAGCAGCTCGCCGAGCCCCAGGTCGCCGAATTCTACTGCACCCTAGCTTATCCAGACATGGCGCCTATCGCTGCCATTCAATGCTACGGCAATCAACTGGACGAGGTCTTGAACACCATCGACCCCGATATCGACCTCTCTTTTTTACAAGAACAATACGGGCTCAACGAATTCCCCCGGGTACTTTGCCAATCGATAGAATTCGTCGTGTTCTGCCACAAAAACGGCCGAAAAACGATACTTGTCCTGCAATCCGGCGGCTTCAGGGTTCTTTTTTACGAAACAGTGCCCGACCTGCCGGCCTTGTTGCACCGCTACAACCCCTACGGCAAAAACACTGTCCTGCATCAGGAAGTCTCCTGATGCCCTACCCAGCCCCCTCCCACAAAGTCGAAAAAAATATACTATTTGGACTGTAACATTGCCTGAGCCGTGGCCTTTACTGCCCCGGACCTATTTTTTCTCCATAAATCAAAAAAAACCATGTTGACCGCTGACGATTTGCGTGCTGAAGTCGACGTCCTGGTCGCCGACCTCAAACAAGAACTTGCCCACAAAGTATTTTCCGATCTGGTAGAATTGGACGAAAAAGGCTGCATCCGCCACCAATACGTGGACCTGGTGCAGGAGGGTGGGGGCGTGCTCGGCGTAGCCCTCATGGGCTACTGCTACGTGCTCGAACAAATGGGTATCCGTTTCCTGAGCCTGGCCGGCACCTCCGCCGGCGCCATCAACACTGTGCTGCTGGCCGCCGCCGGCCAACCCCACGAAGAACGCGTGGCCCGGGTGCTGAACGTAGTGGCGCCCAAAAGTTTCCGGGATTTTATCGACGGCAGCCGCCTCAAACGCTGGGTGGTCCTGCGCTTCCTGGGCGGCGGTGGCTTCAAAAACAACCTGATCCGCTTCCTGCTCCTGCTGCTCTTGCTGCCGCTCCTGTTGCTCCGGGCGCTGGCCTGGGGCCTCTGCAAAATCCTCAACCTGCTGCTGAAGGTGCCGATGCCCCGGTTCCTGCTGTTCAAAGGCCTCAACAGCGGCGACAACTTCCGCCGCTGGGTCCGCACCGTGCTCCAGGGTTTTGATGTGCGCAATACCGCAGAGATCAACCAAAAAATCCAGCCCGATTGGGCGCGCCTGCACTTGCTGGGCAGCGACGGCAAAACCTACTACCTGCACCCCGACCGCCGCCCCAAGGTCAAACTGGCCCTCATGAGCACCGATATCACCACGCTCACCAAGGTGGAATTCCCCGACATGGCGCCGCTCTATTTCCCGGATTTTCAATCTGTTTCGCCCGCCGAATACGTGCGCGCCTCCATGTCGGTGCCCCTGTTTTTCAATGCCTCTGTGCGCAAAACAGCCGCTTTGCAGGCCAACAGCCAGGCCTACACGGCCCTGCGGCAAGCCAAACGCTTCCACTACAAAGGCCCGATGCCCAAGGAAGTGTATTTCGTGGACGGCGGCGTGTTGTCCAATTTCCCACTGGACACGCTCTACGAACCCGGCGTGGTGCCCCTGCGGCCCGTGTTCGGCGTGAAACTCAACTACGACGACCGCATCGAAAAAATCCACAACCAAAGCCTGAGCCGCCTCGCCCTGCAAACCTTCGACACCGCCCGCCGCCTGCACGATGCCGAATTCCTCAAAACCCGCCCCGAATACGAGCCGGCCATCGGTTATATCGATACCGGCGAGGTGTCCTGGCTCAATTTTGACTTGCCGGACCAGGAGAAAAAACAACTCTTCCTGGCCGGTGTCATGGCCGCGCGCGAATTCCTGCGCCGCTTCGATTGGAACGACTTCAAAGCCCGGATCGAAGACAAACTCATCCAGGAAACCCAGGACCTGCTCTGGACCGCCTGGGAAAAAACCGAAGTGTTTCCCGACAAAATCGCCTACCTCGCCGCTGCGGCCGCCGCCCGGCACCGAAATTCCGCCCCGCCAGCCGATATCCGCGCCCTGCGCCAGCAAATCCAGCGCGTCGGCACCTTGCGGGTCCTGTGGGTCGACGACAACCCGGTGAACGACCTGCTGGAATTCTACCTCTTCCGCTACCTCGAAATGGAACGCCAGCACGCCCGCTCCACCCAGGAAGCCATGCAAGTGCTCCGCGAAAAAGGCAAGGCGCATTTTTGGCTGGTGGTGACCGACAACCGCCGGGGCCCCAACAACAACGAGGGCATCGAACTCATCCGCCAACTGCGCGACAGCGGATATGAGGGCCATATTGTGCTCAGTTCCAAGTCCTACAACGAAGTGGCCCGGCAGGCGGGCATGCCACCGCTGGCCAAAGACATCACGGTGCTGGAGCACAATTCGCCTTCGGCCCTGGTGGCTGTTATTGCCCGCTTGCTGGAACAATCCAACACCGGAGCCCCGCCGGATGACCCGGCGCTGGAGCTGTGAGCATTTGCCCGGGTATTCGGTGCTGCAAACGCGCGCTGTGGTAAATTTGTAAAAACAGGCCACAAAAAATCCGAATCTTTGCCCTCCGAAACATCCCATCGCAGCAGGCAGTTGTTCACCATGCCAACCGCATTTTCATGAAAAAACTTTTTCTACTCGACGGCCATGCCCTCATTTACCGGGCGCACTATGCCTTCATGACCCGTCCGCTGATCAACTCCAAAGGCTGGAATGTGTCTGCTATCCAGGGCTTTATGCGTACGCTCTGGGATATGATGCAACGCGAGAAACCCAGCCACCTGGCGGTCGTGTTCGATCCGCCCGGCGGCACGTTCCGGCATGCCGAGTACGAGCCGTACAAGGCCAACCGCGAAGCCCAGCCCGAGGATATTACCCTGGCGCTCCCCTGGGTCCAGAAAATCGTGAAAGCCATGAACATCCCCGTGCTGGTCATCCCCAACTACGAAGCCGACGATGTCATCGGGACCCTGGCCAAACAAGCCGAAAAAGAGGGCTACGACGTGTACATGGTGACCCCCGACAAAGACTTCGGCCAACTGGTCGACGAACATATTTTCCTCTACAAGCCCGGCCGCCAGGGCAATGAAATCGAAATCTGGGGTATCAAGGAGGTTTGCGAACGCTGGGGCATCCAACGCGTGGACCAGGTGGTCGACATCCTGGCGCTCATGGGCGACGCCGTCGACAACATCCCCGGTCTGCCCGGCATCGGCGAAAAAACCGCCACCAAACTGCTCCAGGAGTTTGACAATGTTGAAAACCTCCTGGCCAACGCCGACCAACTCAAAGGCAAGCAGCAGGAAATTGTAAAAAACCACGCCGACAAAGCCACCTTGTCCAAATGGCTGGCCCGGATCGAAATCAACGCGCCGGTGCAGTTTGAGGATAAATTCTTCGAAATAGAGCCCTTCAACCGCGAAGAACTGATCGAGATTTTCAAGGAACTGGAATTTAAAACGCTGGCCACCGATATTTTGAAACACCCGCTGGCCAGTCCCGGCACCGTTGCGGCGCCCAAAACCGAAGCCGCCACTGCCAAGCCCAAAGGCAATTCCGGGGTGCAGGGCAGCCTGTTTGGCGACGCCGATGCCGCGCCGGAAAGCAGTGTTTGGACCAACCCCGCCGCCGGTGGTGAGGGCCCGGTGGCCGAATTCCGCCGGGCCTCCAAAAACATCGCCAACGTGACGCATACCTACCACGTGGCCGATACGCCCGAAAAACGGGCCGAACTTGTCCGGCTCCTGCTCAGCCGCCCCGATGTGAGCTACGACTCCGAAACCACCGCCCTCGAAGCCACACAGGCCGATCTGGTGGGTTTTTCCTTCGCCTACCAGCCCCACGAAGCCTGGTACGTGCCCATCCCCGCCGACCGCGAGCAGGCACAGGCCATCGTTGAGGAATTCCGGCCGTTTTTTGAAAATGAAAACATTGAAAAAATCGGGCAAAACCTCAAATACGACGCCATTGTCCTCCAAAACTACGGCGTGGAATTGCGCGGCGCCTACTGGGACACTATGATCGCCCACTACCTGCTCGAACCCGAACTCCGCCACAACATGAACTACCTGGCGGAAACTTACCTCGACTACTCGCCGGTCAAAATCGAAGAACTGATCGGCAAAAAAGGAGCGGGCCAGGGCACCATGCGCGACGTGCCCATCGAACAGATCAAGGAGTACGCCGCCGAAGACGCCGATATTACCCTGCAACTCAAAAAATACCTGGAACCCAAACTGGAGGCCGGCGGCAAAAGCCTGCTCAATTTGTTCCACCTCGTCGAAACCCCGCTCGTCAAAGTGCTGACCGATATCGAGTTTGCCGGCGTGCGGATCGACCCCGATTTTCTGAAAGAATACTCCGTCGAACTGGCCATCCAAACCGACGCGCTCGAAAAGAAAGTGCTCGAAGAAACCGGCTACACCTTCAACGTGGCCAGCCCCAAACAGGTGGGCGAAGTCCTGTTCGACCGCATGAAACTGCCCTACCCGGGCAAAAAAATGAAAAGCGGCCAGTATTCCACCGACGAGGAAATCCTCAGCACCCTGGCCGCCGAGTACCCGATCTGCGCCGACATCCTGCAACACCGCGCCCTCATGAAACTCAAGGGCACCTACGTGGATGCGTTGCCCGCCCTGATCAATCCGCGCACCGGCCGGGTCCACTCGTCGTTCAACCAGGCCCTGGCCGCCACCGGCCGCCTGAGCAGCCAAAACCCCAACCTGCAAAACATCCCGATCCGAACGGCCGAGGGCCGAAAAATCCGGGAAGCCTTTATCCCCCGCGACGAAGACCATGTGCTGCTCTCGGCCGACTATTCGCAGATCGAACTGCGGCTGATCGCCGAAATCAGCAACGAAGAAGCCATGCTGGAGGCCTTCCAACTGGAGCAGGACATCCACCAGGCCACCGCCGCGCGCGTGTTCGGGGTGCCGCTGGAGGAAGTGACGCCCGACCAACGCCGCACCGCTAAAACCGTGAATTTCAGCATCATCTACGGCGCCGGCGCCACCAACCTGAGCAGCCAACTGGGCATCAAACGCCAGGAAGCCAAGGAAATCATCGACAACTATTTTAACCAGTACCGCGGCCTCAAGAACTACATGGAAACCACCGTAGAGTTTGCGCGCCAGCACGGCTACGTCGAAACCCTGCTCGGCCGCCGCCGCCACCTGCGCGACATCGACAGCCGCAACGGCATGCACCGCAGCATGGCCGAGCGTATGGCCATCAACTCGCCCATCCAGGGTACGGCCGCCGACATGATCAAAGTGGCCATGGTCAATATCCGCGAAGCCATGCGGGCGGGCAATTTCCGCTCGAGCATGATCCTCCAGGTACACGATGAATTGGTGTTCGACGTGCGAAAAGACGAACTCGAAGCGCTCAAACCCATCGTCCGCGAGAAAATGAGCACCGCTATCCCGAATTTAAAAGTGCCGATTCTGGTGGAAATGGGCGTGGGGGTAAATTGGCTGGAAGCGCATTAGCAGTTTGCAGTAGCAGTTTGCAGTAGCAGTGGGCAGTAGCAGTAGCAGTGGCAGTTGGGGGGAGCACACCATTTTTGCAGCGGAACAGCATCTTGTCCAACAGATGCTGTTCCGCTGTTTATTTTTTCTCCTGCTTACCCTTTTCAGTTGTTCCCGCGCTCCGGTGCCGGATACCTGCCAGCCCCGCCATTCCGCCGGCCAATTGCTCGCACAACTGGAGGCGGCCGACAGCCTGGGCATTCGCAGGTTTTGCCAGAGCTGGCAGCAAGACTTGCCGCCGAGTACACTGGATTTTATCCAGCAAAACGACACGATTCAGGCCTTATTTGACCTGTACGCCCAATTTCGGGCACTCCGCGCCGACAACTTTCCCGACGAATATTTGTCGACCTGGGATTGGATTCAGGCCTTCGATCAATCCCGGCGATACCTGCTGGTACCCGACCAGATCACCTATGCCGTCCTGCCGGATACCAGCCTGGGCCAGGAGGAAGTCCATTCAAATTACCGCAAATTGGAGGGATTCCGGCCTCCCTTCCCACAGGCGCAGGCGCGCGTCCTGTACCTGAGTACAGCCTATCGCTGTGCGCTCGATACCTTTTTGGGTCGGGCCGGCGGCGTTTTTTACCAGCCCTACCAGCCTTCAGACACCCTGCACCAACGCTTGGAAAAACACTGGGACCTGTTGGGCCAATGGGTGGCGGTACACCGGAATTTTGGCTTGCTTCGTGCGCCGAATATCCGACGGATTGACCTGAACGAAACCCTGACCCGCGCCTGCCTGCACTATTCCTTTTTTGGCAAAGGCGGGATTGCCCGATTTGAACGGCAGGGCCACCGTTGGCAACTCAAAAGCCTCGCCTTGTCGTGGATCGAATGAGATTTGACTTTTTAGCCGTTCTTTTTCCAAAATTTAGCCACACGGCGCAGTTTTATTCGCTTGGAAATGCCGGACACCCCACAATTTTGCCGGACTTTTGCGCCGCAGCTTCAAACCCCGGCCATCAACGAACGACACCGTGAAACGTATTTTCCTCTGGATTTTTCTACTCCTCCTGGCCGCCCTCATCGCCTGGAAACTGTATAACAACCGCCAGCAATCGAATGCCGCCACCGCCCTGGCCACCGTTGCCCGCACCCATGTGCCCGTGGAAGTGACGGCAGTGCGGCTCGACACCCTCGCCAACCACCTCGAAGCCAACGGCATTTTCCTGCCGGCCAAAGAGATGTTTGTCATCTCCGAAACACAGGGCCGCGTGCTGGAGGTGTACAAAGGCAAGGGCGAATGGGTCAACGAAGGCGACCTGATCGCCAAGATTGACGACGAACTCCTGCGCACCGAACTGGATGCCACGCAAGCCAATATCGCCAAACTCAAAAAAGACCGGGAGCGCGTCGGCAACCTCATCGAAGGGGAAGCGATTGCTAAAAATAAAATCGAAGACCTCGAACTGGGCTTGCTGGCCGCCGAAGCCAAAGAAAAAGCGCTGAAAAAACAAATTTCCAACACGAGCATCCGGGCTACTATGACCGGCACCCTGGGCTACCGCTTCATCGAGCGCGGCAGCGTCATCGGTCCGGGCATCCAGGTCGCGCAAATCACCAACCTGGAAAAACTGTTCCTCATGGTGAAAGTAACCGAGCGCGACGTGCTCAACGTGCGCAAAGGCCTGCCCGTCCGCGTAACCGCCGATGTGTACCCCGGCCAGCCGATCGGCGGCAAAGTCACCAACATCGGGCTTCGGGCCGACAATGCCTTCAACTACGACGTCGAAATCGAAGTACCCAACCCCAAAAACGCACCCTTGCGCGCCGGTATGCATGCCCAGGCCTCTTTTACCTTCAATGCCAACCGCCAGGGCCTCACCCTGCCGCGCAAGGCCATTGCCGGCAGCCTGCAAGACGGCAAGGTGTATGTGGTCAAAGACAGCACCGCCGAATTGCGCCATGTGACGCTCGGCGGCGTCTACGGCGATCGCGTGGAAGTGCTCGGCGGCCTCGAAAAAGGCGAACGCGTGGTGGTCACCGGGCAGATGAACCTGGCCGACGGCGCCACTGTGGAAGTGGTGGACTAATTAAGTAGTCGGTTCAAAACCAGGCGTTATTTCCGGCCATTGCCCGGCCCGAAAGACACCGGTACCTCTACCGCCCGGAGGCGCTTGCGCGCACTCATTTTTACCCGTTTGTGTTTGAAAATCTGGTAAAAAATAAATCCGGACGCCAACCCCGTGCCCGACACGATGGCCGTGCTGGCCGTGAGTTCGTAGTTGTCGAAAGCCGCGCCCAGCAGGGAAAATCCGGCCCAGGAAGCCCCAAAAATCATGAGGGACGGCCCGATGCCGCGCACGATCCCGGGGTACTGGAGGCGCAGGGCATCGATGTCGGCCACGCGCACCGGCTTCAGGTCGAGCGCCACGCGCTGCGAGTCCATTTGGACGTCGGTAAGGGTGGCGGTGATCCAGTCGGACTCGCCTTTCAGGCGGTAGGTGATCTCCTCGCCCAGGTAGAATTTTTCGGTGCGGGCCTTGTTGGCTTTTTCCAACTGGAGAAATTTTTGGCCGAAACCGAGGGCAGGCAGGAGCCCGGCCACTAGCAAAAGCATAAAAACGCGCATAGGATGGTATTTTGTGCCAAACGCCGCAAACCGGTTTTTCGCGGCCTGCGGGGGTGGCAAAATGCCGGAACGCCGTAAATGTAACAAAGTGCAAGGTGCCCTGTGACTTTTCTCAGGAATCTACTTTTCTACCACAAGAGTACGTGCCGGAGCAGTTATTTTTGCCAAAACATCTTGATCCATGAAAAATATACGTGCGCTTTGCTTTTTGCTCCTGGCCCTGGTTTACCTGCCGCAGGCGGCCTGGAGCCAAAAAACCTCCGTTCAAAACATCGACCGCCGGGTAGAGGAACTGCTCGCCAAAATGAACCTCGACGAAAAGATCGGGCAACTCAACCAGGTCGTCGGCGATATCAGTACCGGCACCGATGTGCGCCAGGACAACCTGCTCAACCAAATCCGCACCGGCAAGGTGAGCAGCGTGCTGAGCCACACCAATTTTCAAAACAAAATCACCATGCAGCGGATCGCCACCAAAGAGACGCGCCTGGGTATCCCACTGGTGTTTGGCTTTGACGTGATCCACGGCTACAAAACCATTTTCCCGATCCCGCTGGCCCAGGCGGCTACCTGGAACCTGGCCGCCATCGAAGCCGGCGAACGCATCGCCGCCACAGAAGCGGCCGCCGACGGCCAAAACTGGGCTTTTAGCCCTATGGTCGACATCAGCCGCGACCCCCGCTGGGGCCGCGTCATGGAAGGCGCCGGCGAAGACCCCTACCTCGGCAGCCTCGTCGCTGCGGCCCGCGTGCGCGGCTTTCAGGGCGAAGACCTGAGCCTGTCCAACACCATTGCCGCCTGCACCAAACACTACGCCGGCTACGGATTTATCGAGGGCGGCCGCGACTACAACACCGTCGACATGAGCGATCAGCGCTTGCGCGAAACCGTGCTCCCGCCCTTTGAGGCTGCTGCACGGGCCGGCAGCGCCACGTTTATGAACGCTTTCAATACCCTCAACGGCGTGCCCGCCAGCATGAACAAGTACCTCGTGACCGATATTCTGCGCGGCGAATGGGCCTGGCGCGGCCTGGTGGTGAGCGACTGGGATTCCTTCGGCGAAACCATCAAACACGGCGCCGCTGAAAACGATGCTGATGCTTCCGCCAAATGCCTCACGGCCGGCAGCGACATGGATATGGCCGGCGGCACCTTCCAGCGCGGCCTCAAAAAAGCCCTGGAGCAAGGCGGCGTCACGGAAAAACAGATCGACGAAGCGGTGCGCCGGGTGCTGCGTTTCAAATTTGAACTCGGCCTCTTCGACGACCCGTTCCGCTACCTCGACCCCAAGCGCCGCGAACAAACCCTGGAAAAACCCGAATACCGCCAGGCCGCCCGCGCGATGGCCGCCGAGAGCATGGTGCTGCTCAAAAACGACGGCGGCTTGCTGCCGCTCGACCCCAAGGGCCCCTTCAAAAAAATTGCCCTGATCGGTCCGTACGCCAACAGCGTGGGCAACAAAGACTACATGAGTTTCTGGACGCTCGGCCTGGGCATGCGCGCCTACGATTCCACCAAAGTGGTCACGCCTGCCCAGGCCCTGAAGCCTGCGCTCGAAAGCCTCGGCTTCGAGGTGACCGTCACCGAAGTATGCCTCAGCGCCGCCTGCGACGAGATCGCCTACAGCACCGCCCTCAAGGCCGCCCGCGATGCCGACCTGGTGATCGCCTGCGTGGGCGAGCGCGGTTTTGATTGCGGCGAAAGCCGCTCGGTCAGCAGCCTGGAACTGCCGCGTGGCCAGGACAAACTGCTCCAGATCGTGGGCCGCAACAACAAGCCTACCGCCATGATCCTGTTCAACAGCCGCCCGCTGGTGTTTCCCTGGGCCATGGACAACGTGCCGGCCATCCTCGTAGCCTGGCAACCCGGCTTCGAAGCCGGCAACGCCCTGGCAGACGTCCTGACCGGCAAGGTCAATCCCTCGGGCAAATTGCCCATGACCTTTCCGCGCAACACCGGCCAAATCCCGCTCTACTACAACCACCTCAACACCGGCCGGCCGCAAAGCACCCAGGGACAAATGTGGACCAGCGGCTACCTCGACGTGGCCAGTACGCCGGCCTACCCCTTCGGCTATGGCCTGAGCTATACGAGTTTTGGGTACTCCCTGATCTCGCTGAACAAAACAACGATCGCCGCCGGCGAAACCCTGGAGGTATCGGTCACGGTGACCAATTCGGGCAAAGTCAGCGGGCAGGAAGTGGTGCAGTGCTATACCCGCGACTTGTTTGGCGATATTTCGCGGCCGGTCAAGGAATTGAAACGTTTTGAAAAAATCACGCTTGCGCCGGGCGAAAGTCGCGTCGTGACCTTCAAACTGAGCGACAAAGACCTGGCCTACTGGAACCACAAAGGCCAATACAAAGCCGATCCCGGCAAATTCAAGGTCTTCGTGGGCGGCAACTCGGCAGAAGTGCGGGAGGCCGATTTTGA
>JADLDL010000006.1 GCA_020846655.1 Saprospiraceae bacterium
AATTCGGCGAATTTCCGGCACTGTTCCACGTTGCCCAGGGCAGCGCCTTCAATGAAACCGAAGAGCCCGTATCCGAATGCTGACTCCGGCGCATTGCCGTAGCGGACCGAGAGTTGCACCATCCGGATGACCAGCAAGAGCATGGCTTTATTGTCATGGACATACGCCGTTGCGGCGATGGTCATCAGGGTTTGAATGGCGTGCGCTTTGGTCCGGTTTGTGATTTTTGGCGCATCAATGAGCGCAGGAACGTCCTTTCCGGCCAAAAGCAATTTGGCTGAAATGAGTCTTGGCAGTACCTGCAACATACTGGGCTCGGCGATGTAGTGTACCCCGTAACGTTTCAGCACCGCGGCGCCGAGTTCGAGCACTTCGCGGTTTCGGCCCTGTTGAGCATATTGTTGCAACTGGATTTCATACACCCGGGCCTGGTCGTCGGGATCGGCAGCGTTTTGCAGAATATACTGGTAGAGTTTTTCCGCTGCATCGTAATTGCCGCAGATATACTCGCATTCCGCTAATTGGAGATACGCCGAAAAGGTGTCGTTATACTGCTCTGTCCAGGCATCGGGCGGAAATAATTGTACCGCCGTTTGGAACAAACTGCGCGCCACCGGGTAAGCAACAGATTCTTTTGCCTTGGCGGCGGCCCGCAGGTTGAGCGAACACACGGTGTGACGATCGGCTTCGCTGGAAATGAGTGGTAATGCCTGGTTAAAGTGGTTGGTGAGATCGAATAGTCGTTCCTCCAGGTGGTTTTCCGCGAGATTTTGCCAAAGCGTTTGGGCAATGTGCCAATGGGTTTTCAACCGTTCCTGCTCGTCCATCAGGTTGTAGGCTGCCTGCTGGACGCGGTCGTGTGAAAAACGGTACCGCACATTTTCCACGCCGTCCGGCTGATCCAGCGTTTCGGCCGTTTTATACGATTCGCTGAGCGGCAGAATAAAGCGTGTCGACAAAGGTTCCCAAAGTTGCCGGGCGACCTCATGCGGCGCATGCCCGGCCACTTTATGCAGGGTGATCAGGTCGAATTCGTTGCCGAGGCAGGCGGCGATTTTCAGCAGCTGCTGTGCCGCCGGAGTAATCCGCTCCATTTTATGCGTCAGCAGTTCTACCACATTATCCGTAATGGCTAACTGTTGTATTTTTCCCAGGTCCCATTGCCAGGCACGCCTGTTGCGGTCGAGCCAAAGTAGTTTTTCATCAACCAGTTGGTGGAGGAAAACTTTGATGAAAAAAGGGTTTGACCCGGTTTTTTTGTCGAGCAGGTCGGTCAAGCCTGTAGTCGTCGCGGGGTCGGCCTTTAGGGCATCGGCTACAAATTGGTTGGCGCTTTCGAGCGGCAGGGGGCGTAGTTTGAGTTGGCGCAGATCGACGCCCGACTCCTGCATTTCTTTGATGACCATCGACAAGGGATGGCCGGCATTCACTTCATTATTCCGAAAAGCGCCGATGATATAAATGTGCTGGTTGTTTTCGGCCCGGGCTAACCGCTGGAGCAATTGAATGGTGGAGAGGTCGGCCCATTGCAGGTCGTCGATAAAAATGGTCAGCGGATGCTGCCGGGTGGCAAAAGGCAGGATGAATTGGGTCAGAAATTCGCGAAAGCGGTTTTGCGCTTCGGCGGCCGGGATCTCCGGCACGGGCGGCTGGCGGCCGATCAGCAGTTCCAGTTCCGGAATAACTTCGATGATGAGTTGTCCGTAGCCTTCGAGGTTTTGCAGCAGGATTTGCCTAACGGCGGCGATGTTTTGCTCCGGCTCGGACAGTATCTGGCGGACGAGTTGGCGAAGCGCCTGAAGCAGGGCACTGTAAGGGATATTTTTTTTCAGTTGGTCAAATTTCCCGCTGATAAAATACCCCCGGCGCGCCGTGATGGGTTTGTGTACTTCCCGTACGAGCGCGGATTTTCCGATACCGGAATAGCCGCCCACCAGCAGCATGGCAAAATGTCCGGCACACACTTCTTCAAACGTTTGCAGCAGCAACGCCACTTCCGTTTCCCGGCCGTATAGTTTTTGCGGAAAAGAAAGATTTTCTGTCAGGTCGTGTCGCGCCAGGTCGAAGTGCGGTATGGCGCCGGAGTTGGCCAAATGGGTTTGGCAGGCCAACAGATCGGCCAGCAGCCCCATGGCGCTTTGGTACCGGTCTTCCGCATTTTTATTGAGCAATTTCAACACAATCCGATCCAGTATTGGCGGTATCAGGTTGTTGAAAACAGAGGGGGGCGTTGGCGGAACAGCCATGTGGGCATGCACCAGTTCCACCACATCACTGGTATGAAAAACCGGTTTTCCGGTCAGCATTTCATAAAAAATAGCGCCTAATGAATACAAGTTCGAACGGGAGTCCACCTGCCGGTTCATCCGTCCGCTTTGTTCGGGCGCCATGTAGGCCAGGTGTGGGTCGGCGCGGTGCAGGCTGACAAAAGCGGGGGTTTCGTCGCTCAGCAGGGAGGCGGTGCCGATATCCAGCACTTTTACCCGGTAGTCGGACAAGTTGTAGAGTACATTATCCGGATGCAGCGTACTGGGGTTTATACCCTTCTGATGCAGCTGGCGGATAACTTCTGTAAAAGCGATGGCTAAATTCAGGAAGGTTGGCAATAAC
>JADLDL010000007.1 GCA_020846655.1 Saprospiraceae bacterium
CAGGCGTTACCCACTTGTAAACCGGGTTTTTGGCCGTAGAAGAGCTCTTGTCGCTGAAGGTCCAGGACCATTGGGTGCCGGCGGTCGAACTGGGGTTTGGGCTGAACAGTGTCGGGTCCGAACAGGAATAGGTGGGCGACACGATGAAGGTAGCGTCAGCCAGGTCGGCAAATATTTGTTTGGTCTCGGTGGTGCTGCATCCGCTTCCTCTGGTTACAGTGAGGGTCACAGTTTTGAGGCCGGGGGTGGAAAAGACAGTACCGCCGTCCAAATCCGTGGACGCAGCCGGTTTGGCATCCGGGCCGAAGGTCCAGTTGTAGGCACCAAACGAAGAGGTGTTTTCAAAAATAAGGGAATCGCCGACGCATACCGTATCCGGCGTTAAAAAGGCCGCGATCGGGTTGCCGATCACCACGGGTGCAGTAGCGGTGGCCGAACAGCCGAAAGCATCGGTAGCCGTCAGCGTAACGGTATAACTGGCGGTCTGGGTATACGTTTGTGCCGGCGGATTGGGTTGGCCGGACGTGTTGCCATTGCCAAAATTCCAACTGTAGCTCAGGTTGCCGGCGCCGCCCACGGTGGTGTTGTTGAACGACACGTTCAGGGGAGGGTCGCAGGCCGTAGCCGGAGAGGGCGTAGTGCTGAAACTCACCAGCGGTTTCACGCCCGTATGGATGATATCGGGGAATACCTGCGTGACGTTGCAGGTGCTGTAGTTGGTCAGTAATTCCACCGACACACTGAAGGCGCCTACCGTGTTATAAATGTGGATGGGGCCTGAGCCGGAGCCATTGCCGCCGTCGCCAAACACCCAGGAGT
Organism: Saprospiraceae bacterium; assembly: GCA_020846655.1. Lineage (GTDB taxonomy): Bacteria > Bacteroidota > Bacteroidia > Chitinophagales > Saprospiraceae > M3007. The sequence continues at coordinate 820 of JADLDL010000007.1, forward strand.
AGCTCAGCACCTGGATATCGCCGGCGAGCGAGGTGGTATCATTAAACTTAACACTCAGGGGGATACAGCCCGATTCCGGAACGGCAGTGATGCCCACCACCGGCTTGGGGTATACGGTGATGTTCACTTTGCCGACAATCGGCCCGTTGGTCGTGGTGCGAAATTCAACCGAATAGGTGCCGGGCGTGGTAAAAATATTCGTTGGGCTGGCCAGGTTGGAGGTGCCGCCGTCCTTGAAGGTCCAGAAGAACGTCGTGGCAGACGAGGGCGGGGTGAATTTTACGGACAAGGGGACGCATCCGGTTGTGATGTCGGCTGTTTGAGCTGAAAGCGCGCCGACAACGAACAGTGTCAGCAGGGTTATAGTGATCCGCATAACTGGTTTTGTACAGGTAAAAGTGTTTATGTTTAATTTTTGGGCACTCCGGCTTTGGCAGCCAGTTTGTCTTTGGAAGTGCCAAATTAGGACTATTTTGGGCTTAACAGGTCCAAATCATGAGGAAGTGGAAAATATCTTGCGAAAAGTTTCCAAATTTGCCAAATCCAAGCAATCCGACACCTTAAATAACACACTATGCGTCTTCTTTGTATTGCCCTTTTAGCCTGGTTCTTTGCCGCCAACACCGACCTTTCGGCACAGAGTTATCAGTTTCAGCAGGAATCGCTGCCCTGCCTCAACAAGAAGTTTTCTGTGGTTGTCCATATTTTCAAAGACAGCCTCAACAGTTACGGCGTCACCGAAGCGGCCATCGAACAAGCGCTGGAAGGGGTCAATCCGTTTTTTGCCCCGATTTGCGCCTCCTTCGAGGTGTGCGAATTCCGCTACCACGACAACTGGCAACACGACATTTTGGAAGACCCCGACACGGAAATCCCACAACTCAAAACACAATACCACGCCGATCGCCGGATCAATTTTTACTTCGTCTCCTTTTTTACCAGTTCTATTGGCGCCTGCGGCCTGGCCGACCTGGCTGGTATCGGTTCGCCCAATGTATCCGGGATTGTGTTCCGGAAGGACTGCGCCAATTCCCGTGTATTTGCCCACGAACTGGGGCACTTTTTCGGCTTGGGGCATACCTTCGAAGGCAGCGGCATTGAGTTGGTAGACGGCTCCAACTGCACCACTGCGGGCGACGGCATTTGCGATACCCCCGCCGACCCCTATATTCCCAGCGAAGGTCTGCCGGGCTACGTTCAGGATTGTATTTTCATCAGCACCAGAACCGACGCCAACGGCGAATTTTACAACCCAGACCTGGGCAATATCATGTCGTACTACGAATGCGATACCTGCGGTTTTACCTGGGGCCAACTCGATAAAATGGCTAAGACCTACCTGAGCACTGGCATTAAATTCTGGTAAGCCCAACGTAGTTTTCGAAGCACCCGCCGCACAGTTGTATGGACAAAAAAAACGGCTGCGTTCGTTCAGAACGCAGCCGTTTTTTTGATAGATGGACCGTCCTTTATTTCCGGGCCACCCGCACCAGCGAATAGGCCAGTGCAGCAAAGAACACCACGCCCAAGGCCTGGTATGCTCCGGCGCCGCCAATGGCGTGGCTGAAGCGCTCTTCCAGGTTCAGGCTGGAAAGCCAGCCGGCGCCGGCTTCGTACGACGCCTCTTTGGCTTGCCACAGCGCCACGATCAGGCCCATGAGTGCACCGCCGGCCACCAAACCCGTGGCAAACAAACTGCCTTTGCCCAGTTCGGCGTCTTCGGCTGCTTCGCCTTTGCGGCTGGCAAACCAATCGGTCAGGCCTTTCAGGGCGCCGCCGATCCAGATGGGTAGGGTAGTAGCCAAGGGCAGATACAGACCTACCGCGAAGGAGAGCGATTTGACGTTGCACAATTCCATCGTGATGGCGACAAAAATGCCCACCAATACAAATTGCCAGTCGAGGTTGAACGACAACATGCCTTTGATCAGCGTGGCCATCAGGGTGGCTTGCGGCGCGTCAAATTTGTTGCCGATGGCGTGCTCGATGCCCAGGGCGCGCAGTTCAGGCGTGGGCGTATCCAAATATTGGACGGTGAAACCAATGACCAGCGAGGAGCAAATCACCCCGATAAACAAAGCCAACTGCTGGTATCTGGGCGTGGCGCCCACGATGTAGCCGGTTTTCAAATCCTGAGAAGTAGCCCCCGCGTTGGCGGCGGCAATGCAGATCATACTGCCCACCACCAGGGCCATTGGCTCGTAGGTTTTGCCCGACCAGCCAACGCCGATAAACACCAGCGCCGTGCCCATGATCGTAGCAATGGTCATGCCCGAAATCGGGTTGTTGCTCGATCCGATAATGCCCACGATGCGGCTCGACACGGTCACGAAGAAAAAACCGAACACAATAACCAGCAGGCCAAGCAGCAGTTTGCTGCCGATGCCCTCGCCAGGGATGCTGGGCAGCACGGCCATCAGCAACACCAGTGCCAGGCTCCCCAGGCCCACAACTTTGATGGACAGGTCGTTCTCCGTGCGGGCGACCACCGTGGCGCCGGCGCGGTTGCGCAGGGCCGAAAAACTTTCCCGAAAGGAGGAAATGATCGTCGGCAGGGTTTTCGCCAGGGTGATGAACCCGGCGCCAGCCACGGCGCCGGCGCCGATCTGTCGCACATAAGCGCGGTATACTGCCGAAGTCATATCGGTAAACGAATGGGTATACGGGTCCCAGCCAAAGGGGTAGCGAACCGTCCCGTTGGCTTGGGTAATGCCCCGGAGCAGGTCGAGTTTGCTGAGTTGGGCGGCAATCGTATCCGGCGGCACCAGGGTGGTCAGCAGCGGAATGAGGCCCATCCAGGCCAGTACGCCACCGGCCACCAACACGCCGGCAATGCGCGGCCCGATGATGTACCCCACACCCAGGTATTCCGGCGTAATCTCGCCGCTTACCCGGGCGGCCGGCAGGTATTTGTTGGTGGCTGCAACGGTCCAGGCCGGTACTTCGGCGATCACGTGCAGGATTTTTTGCAAGAGGGCGTACACAAATGCAAAACCGAGGCCCTGGTAGGCAGTTTTGGCGAAATCGCCGCCTTTTTCACCCGCGATCAGGACCTGGGCGCATGCCGTGCCTTCGGGGTAGGGCAGGTTGTCGTGCTCTTTGACAATCAGCGAACGTCGCAAAGGGATCATCATCAGGACTCCCAAAATGCCTCCGAAAATGGCGAGCATCAGGATGGTCAGGTAGTTGAAATAGCCCTTGCCGATGCCGTCGCTCAGGAACAGAAACGCCGGCAGGGTGAAGACCACCCCAGCCGCCACCGACTCGCCCGCCGAGCCGGCCGTTTGGATGATGTTGTTTTCTAAAATACTGGTTTTTAAAAATTTGCGGCCCAGCGAAATCGCAATGACGGCAATTGGGATAGAAGCCGAGACGGTCAGCCCGGCCTTCAGGGCCAGGTATACGGTGGCGGCGCCAAACAAGACACCAAACAAGGCCCCCAGCACGATGGCGCGTAGGGTAAATTCGCGAACCGAGGTGTCGCCGTCCGCGACGTACGGTTTAAATGAATTGGTATTCGTTTCCTGCATGTGAATAGGGTAGGTTTGTTTGACAAATGGATGCGGCAGTAACCGGCATACGGCAGCCCGACATGGCCGAAAGGTAAAAAACTTAGGGTAAATGCTATGCCGGGCGGCAAGTTGTTATTGAGGAAAGGGCATCCAATTTTCAACCGGCTCCGGCGTTTATGCCCTGGCTGCTGAACGTTAGCCGGCTGGCTGCCCGGCTGGTTTCAGTCAATAATTCACCAATCGTAAATCGGAAACCCTATTTTTGCCGAAATTTTTCCCAAACGCATGAAGAAATTTATCCTTTACGCTGTAGTAAGTATTGCCCTCGTCCAAACCTTATCCGCACAGGATCAGCAATTTACACAATTTTATGCCACGCCCCAAACCCTCAACCCTGCCCTCGCTGGCGCCTTTGAAGGCCGGTACCGCGTCGGCACCGTATACCGGGACCAATGGCGTAAAGTCCTGGAGAATCCGATCCGCACCTTTGCTTTAGCCGCCGATTTGCGCTTTGACGCACCAGGCAAAAAGGTCTACGACGACGCCATCGGCCTGGGCCTGATGTTTTTCAACGACAAGGTCAATGTCGTCGATTTCAGTACGACCCAAATCGCATTGGCGGTGGCGTACCACAAATCGCTCAGCGCCGACAACCGCCAGTACCTCTCCCTGGGCATGCAGGGCGGCCTCACACAGCGCAACGTCAACTACGAGTCGCTGGACTTTCAGGATGAATTTGACGGCTCGACCGGCTACAACCAACCCACCGGCGAATTGCTGCCGCAAAACAACTTTGCGTATGCCGATTTTAACGTAGGCCTCAACTACAGCGCCCGGTTTGGGCGTTCGGGCGCTTTGTTTGCCGGCGCTGCGCTGCACCATTTTATTGAACCCAATGTCTCATTTTATGAAAATGGCGGCCCGGGCGAAAAATTGTACATGAAAATTTCCGGCCAACTGGCCGCCAATATTCCCCTGGGCAAAAGCCGGACCTCCATGTTGCCCCGGATCCTGTTTGCCAAACAAGGCCCGCACATGCAAATCAATGCCGGTACCAACTTCCGCACGGCGGTCGGCAAATACGGTTCCACGGCCTTCCACATCGGCGGCTGGGTCCGGCCGGTGCGCTACGACGATACCTTCGGCCTGGATGCCGTGGTGCTGCTCGTGGGCCTGGAATACAACAACGTCTTGTTTGGCCTGAGTTACGACCTGAACCCGAAGGCACTGTCTTTTGGGCAGCGCCAGAGCACGTTTGAAATTTCGATCGCTTACCTGGGCGAATACGAAAACGAAGAGATACTTTGCCCGAAATTTTAATGCCGAAAGGCGTACGCCGTGATGTCTGAGCAGCCACCAAGTGCATTGCCTGTTGAATTTCCCAATAAATTACTCAAGGGAAGCGGTACCTATTTCCGGGTGGCCTATTTTACGCAGTTGGACCTGAGCCGGCAAGCCGACCAAAAATCACATCTGATGCTGGGCCTGAGCACCCTGATCTTATCGGTGGTGCTGACCAAAAACAAATTTGGGGCGATGTGGACGGCGGAAAATCTGTGGTTGCCCAATTTGTTGCTACTGTGCGTTTGTCTGTCGGTGGCGGTGTTGGCCATCCTGGCTTCCCGGCCGGTGCTGCCCCGGCGCCCGGCGCTACAGCGCCCCAACTGGATTTTTTTTGGCAGTTATGCAGCCTTTTCTTTTGACGATTTTCAGAAAAACTTTCGCCGCCTGATGCAGGACGATGCAGCCCTGCAAGAGGCCATGAGCCGCGATTTGTTTCAGATGGGCAAAGTACTGGGCAAAAAATACTTCTACCTCTCGTACTGTTACCTGGCTTTTGGCCTGGGCGTGCCGTTGGTGGCGCTGGTCTACATCGTGCTCCTCATGAAAGGATGAGGGAGGCAATGTAAAAGTCAAAATGTAAAATGTAAAATGTAAAATGTAAAAGGTTGCAGAACGGGAAAGGGATTGGTGCCTGAGGCAGATGGCAATTTCCTTCCCGTTCTCCAACCTTTTACATTTTGACTTTTACATTTTAGGTAGTCAACCGGACAAGTGTTGATTCAACATTGTTGCCACTGTTGGCGTCCTCGCCAACAATATTCGGAATCCTGGCCTTCTCTCGCTCCGCCGTTGCTGTTGGCGTCCTCGCCAACAGCGGCAACAAAAATGTAAAAGGTTGGAGAACGGGAAAGGGATTGGTGCCTGAGGCAGATGGCAATTTCCTTCCTGTTCCCCAACCTTTTACATTTTGACTTTTACATTTTACATTTTACATTTTCTCCTTTTTTACAATTCAAAATGGCGGGAGTGGACGGGCGCGTCGAAGAACAAGCGGGCTTTGGCGTCAAACACGTCGGGCGTCTCGGTGGTAAAAAACTCGAACTGCCCGCCCTGGCGGCAGAGGCCCTTGATCTCGGGGTGGCGCTGCAGGTAGTCGGCCAGGCGTTCGGCCACAATTTCACCCTGGGCCAGCAGGCGGATCTGCGCCGGCACGTGTTGGCGGATTTTACGCAACATCAGAGGGTAGTGGGTGCAGCCTAAAATAATGGTATCGATTTGGGCCGATTGTTGCAGGAGTTCCTGCACGTATTTTTCCACAAAATAATCGGCGCCGGGGCTGTCTTGCTCGTTGTTTTCGATCAGGGGCACCCACATGGGGCAGGCCTCCTGGAACACCTGGATATCCGGGAAAAACTTGTTGATTTCCACCACATAGGATTGGGATTGCACCGTGCCGGTCGTGGCCATAATGCCGACGTGCCGGCTTTGGGTGAGTTGGCCGATCAGTTCGGTGGTGGGGCGGATCACGCCGAGCACCTTGTAGCCGGGGCCGTAGGCTTCCAGGTCGTTTTGCTGGATACTGCGGAGCGCTTTGGCGGAGGCCGTGTTGCAAGCCAGCACGACGAGGTGGCAGCCCATGTCGAACAGGTGCTGTACACACTCGAGGGTGTATTTGTAAATGGTTTCGAACGAGCGGATGCCGTAAGGCGCGCGGGCATTGTCGCCAAAATAGATGTAGTCGTACTGCGGCAATTGGCGGGCAATTTCTTTGAACACGGTGAGGCCACCGTAGCCGGAGTCAAAAATGCCGATCGGGCCGGGTTGTTGGTTGTGGTGCATAGGGTGCTGCTGGAAAAGGGCAGAGAGCGGTTGCCGAAAAAAAATCGGGGCTGTCTCGCCAAGGCAACAATGCCGGGAAGAGACAGCCCCTGGGGTGGCGCAGCGGGCTGCGCTGTGGCGCAAAGGCCGCTGGAACTTACTGGCCGCTGCTGACCGGAATACCGAGTTTGGTTTTCACCAGGTTGGTGATATCCAGTTTTTCGTCGGCATACAGCAAGATTTGTGTGCTCAAGTCAAACACCATCAGGTATCCGTTGGCTGTCGCGACGTCTTTCATGGCCGTGTTGACTTTCTCCGAGATGGGTTTGTAGAGGGTTTCGCGTTTTTCCGACAGTTTCTGGTACATTTCCTGCTCGTACTGGCCGATTTTTTCTTCTTCTGCCTTGAGTTTGGCCGATTGTTCCTCCAAATCTTTGGGAGCAATCAAGCCTTGTTCTTGTTTGCGTTGGAGTTCAGCGGCTTTGTCTTGCAGGTCTTTTACCATTTCCTGGCCTTTTTTGGTCAGTTGGGTTTGGAATGCTTTCAGGTCGCTGTCAGCCTGTTTGACTTCGGGCAATTCCACCAGAATAGCGGCAGAATTGCAGTAGCCGAATTTTTGTGCAACGCCGCTCGACGCCAGGGTGATGAGGAGGCCAAGCGTCAGCACGAATGTTTTCTTCATAGTTGTTGAAAATTCAAAAATGGATTGTAAGGTGTGCATGTATCGGGGCAAAGGTAAAAAGGATTTTAGCCCTTTTTCAGCATGGTTTTAACATCTTCCGTTTTGTCGTATTTCTTGTCGGCATACAACATGCCGGAGGCGCTGCCTTTGTCGAAGATGTATTCGAAACCTTTGTCTTCGGCAAATTTTTGGATCGCGGAATACACTTTATCCTGGATCGGCTTGACGAGTTCTTCGCGTTTTTTGAACAAAGCGCCTTCCGGGCCGAATTTCTGGCGTTGCAGTTCGCGCACTTCTTTCTCTTTGTTCATAATTTCTTCCTCGCGCGATTTTTTCATCTCTTCGCTCAGCATGACCTGTTCAGCCTGGTATTTGCTGTACATGCCTTTGATCTGGTCCTGGCTTTGGGCAATTTCCTGGCGCCATTGGGTGGCTACGCGGTCGAGTTGCTCCTGTGCTTGTTGGTATTCCGGCAGGCTTTCCAGCACGGCCGTCACATCCACATAGGCGATGCGTTGCGCCAGGGCCAGGGTCGTCAATACAACGGAAAAAAGGGCGGTTGAAGCAAATTTCTTAATCATTGTTCAGCTGTTGTGTAGTGTGAATAAAATTACCCCTACGGGGCGAAATTTTCTAAAAAGGTGCTTGGAGTGTGTAATACGGCACAAATGTAGCGGATTTCGGTACTTGGATGGTCTTCTGACGAAAGGACGGGGGCTTAAGTTGCACCGCCTGTTTAAATTATTTTACCAAATGAAAACTAACCCCTTGATTCTCTTGTGTTTTTCACAACCAACCGGCCCTCTCAGCGGCTTGCCTTAACTGCCGTTTAACGCGACCTTAAATGAATTTAACGCGGCAACGTACCTTTGCCGCCTTTTCGGGCATTTGCAAAGCCGCTTTGGGCTGCCCGAACCGCTGTCAACCCTGCCACGCACACACCACAAACCCGGATTTCGGCATGCACCAAATTAGCCCTGCCCCGCTTACCCTCGATACCGTCGACCAAATTCTCCGCCAACACCTGCCTCTCGAACTGTCCGACGAGGCCCGCCGCCGCATCCGGCATTGCCGCAGGTACCTGGAGGAAAAACTTGCCGCTTCGGACGAACTGATTTACGGCATCAACACTGGTTTTGGCTCGCTCTGCAACATCCGGATTTCGGATGCCGATATCGCTCAACTGCAACACAACCTCCTTGTATCGCATGCTGCCGGTACCGGCGACCCGGTGCCCAACCCGATCGTACAACTCATGCTGCTGCTCAAGATCCAGGGCCTGAGCCAGGGCTATTCGGCGGTCCGCGAAGAAGTGGTGGACCGCTTGATCGATTTTTACAACGCCGGCGTCTACCCCGTGGTGTTCGAATTCGGCTCCTTGGGGGCTTCGGGCGACCTGGCGCCGCTGGCGCACCTGAGCCTGCCGCTCGTTGGGTTGGGCGAAGTGTGGTACGAAGGCCGCCGACAACGCGCCGATGTGGTGCTGCAACTCCGGGGCTGGACGCCGCTGGCCTTTCAGGCCAAAGAGGCCCTGGCCCTGCTCAACGGTACCCAGTTCTCCGCCGCCTACGCGGTTCATTGCCTCCTGCAAAGCCGCCGGCTGGCCGCCCAGGCCGACCTCAACGCTGCCATCGGCTACGATGCCTTCAACTGCCGGCTCTCGCCGCTGAACGAACACATCCACCGCATCCGGCCGCATGCCGGCCAAATCGCCGTGGCCCAAACGGTCCGGCAGTGGCTGGCCGGCAGCGCCATCGCCGATTCGGACAAAACCAGCGTGCAGGATCCCTACGCCTTTCGCTGCGTGCCACAGGTGCATGGCGCCAGCCACGACGCCCTGGCGCACATCGCGCACATGACCCTCACGGAAATCAACAGCGTAACCGACAACCCCAATGTGTTTCCGGAGGAAGACCTGATTCTCTCGGGTGGGAATTTCCATGCCCAGCCCCTGGCCTTGCCGCTCGATTACCTGGCCCTGGCCCTGGCCGAACTGGGTAGTATCGCCGAACGGCGTATTTACCAGCTCATCGGCGGCCAACGCGGCCTGCCGGCCTTCCTGACCGACGACCCCGGCCTGCACTCCGGCATGATGATCGCCCAGTACACAGCAGCGGCCATTGTTAGTCAAAACAAAACCCTTTGCATGCCGGCTTCGGCCGACAGTATTGTGAGCTGCAACGGGCAGGAAGACCACGTGAGCATGGCAGCCAACGCGGCTACCAAAGCCCTGCGCGTGGTGCTGAACCTGGAACGCCTGCTGGCTATCGAATTTATGGTGTCGATGCAGGCGCTGGACTACCGGCTGCCGCTGCATTCCTCGCCACAGATTGAGGCATTGCGGCAGGCCTACCGGCAGCAAGTGCCGCGCCTGGCCGAAGACCGGATCCTGAGCGACGATATTGCGCGGACGCTGGAGTTTTTGCGGGAGCAAAGGCTCGGGTGAGTCGCGCCTAGTTTCGTTTGGGTTTGTGGAGGTCGATGATTATGTCGCCGAAATACTGCTCGGTAGCGGCCAGTTCGCCGTGCAGCAGGTTTTCCCAGCGTTGGAGAACGGCAGCCGGGTCGGCGCTGTTCAGTTCGGCGTCGAGGGCGGCGGCCTGTTTTCTGAATTCAGTTTGTTGTTTCTGGGTGAGCGGCCGGTTTTGGCCGGTGATGGCCGGCAGGTCGCTGCCCAGCGCCAGCAGGGCGGCTTTCAGGCGCCGGACGTGTACTTCGGCGAGGTCGAAATGCAGTTGGGCGCGGCGCAGCAAAAAGGCCCGTTGGGTGGCGTCGGCGGGTAGCCAACTGCTGTCGCTGAGGAAAATGGTTTCGGTGCGCAGGATGACTTCATTGAAAAAGTCGCCTTTGGTTTTACAAGTAAAAAAACAAGCCAGGGAGGGCAGCCCGGAACTGGTTTGGACGGCCCCCCGGAGGTCGCCGGGCATCAAGGGGCGCTTGGAATGCCACGAAATCTGGGCTTCCAGGCCTTCGAGGGAAGGTACTTTGTAAATATCGCCGATTAGGCGGAAGCACTTTGACTTGGTGTGGTACTGCTTTTTTTCGGTGACCACGAGCAGGTTACCGCCGATGCTCCGGGCTTTCCGGCGGGCAATGTTCAGGACATCCGGGTAGCTGCAATCCATGCTGAGGCCGGAGTCGCGCACCCGCACCTTGGCGATACGTTCGGCGCCGGGCGTAGTGATGAGCCGTTGGGTTTCGAGGTATCCGGCGTAGTCGATGGGATCTTTTTGGATCTCCACGCCTGCCGAGCGGTAATAACTGATGGGCTGGCAGCCGGGAACAATGGCGAGCGCCAGGAGGCTGAGCAGGGCAATATTCAGGTAGCGGTGCATATCGTACGGGTTGAATTCGCTGGCAAAAATATCCTTTTTACCTTGGCCTCCGAAAATTACATGCCCTTGCATCTGCTATCGCTTAAACTGGCTAATTTTAAAAACTACACCCAACAATCGGTCGAACTCTCTGCGCGGCTCAATTGCTTTGTGGGCTTGAACGGCATGGGCAAAACCAACCTGCTCGACGCGGTGCACGTGCTCTGCCTGACCCGCAGCCACCGCAACCTGCCCGACCGCAACCTGGTGCGCCACGGCGAATCGTTTTTCCGGCTGGAGGGTGTGTTTGAACAGGCTGGCGAGCGGCAGAAAATTGTGGCCAAACTACAGTTGGGCCAGCGCAAGGAAGTGGAGCGCAATGGTGCGCCCTTCACCCGGCTCACCGATTTTATCGGCTTGTTTCCGGTAGTCATGATCGCGCCCGACGATGTGTCGCTGGTGCAGGAGGGCAGCGAGGAGCGCCGGCGTTTTCTGGATGCGACGCTGTCGCAAATATACCCCGACTACCTCCAATACCTGTTGTTGTACAATGGCTTGCTCAAGCAGCGCAACGCCTTGCTCAAGACCTTTGCCGAGCAGCGCCGCTTCGACGCAGCCCTGCTGGAAGCCCTGGACCGCCAGATGCCCGCGCCGGCGCAGGCGCTCACCGAACGGCGGGCGGCTTTTGCCCAGGCATTTGTGCCGCTGTTTCAGGAGATGTACGCTGCCATTGCCGGTAGCCAGGAACAGGTGTCGGTGGCCTACGAGTCCGATAGCCTGGAGGGCGATTTTGCTGCCCTGCTGGCGGCGCAGCTCGACAAAGACCGTGTGCTCGAACGCACGGCTGTCGGCCCGCACCGCGACGACCTGGGCTTGGCGTTGGATGGGCGGCCGATCAAAAAATTTGCGTCGCAGGGGCAGTTAAAGTCCTTCCTGCTGGCGCTTCGGCTGGCGCAGTACGAGTTGTTGCGCCGCGAAAAAGGCGTGGCGCCGCTGCTCCTGCTGGATGATATTTTTGACAAACTCGACGAGCAACGGGTGCGGCAACTGGTGGGGCTGCTGATCGGCCGCGATTTTGGCCAAATTTTCATCACCGACACCCAGCGCAGCCGCATAGAGGCGGTGGTGTCTTCGTTTGCCGACGAGTACCGGATTTTTGAAGTGGAAGCGGGAGGGCTTGTAGCGTAGTTGCAATAGTAATTCAGGACAACACAAAAAACGCCGGCTCCTTCATACAGGAACCGGCGGGAAAATGAAAATACGCTTATGTTGGTTGTCAATCTTTGCCCACCACCAAGCGGTGGGTGCTGCTTTTGCCTCCGGTCGGCTGCACCTGCACCAGGTACAGGCCTGCCGGTACATCTGCCAAGGGCACCCGGAACCGGTTCTCTCCTTGCTCCACCGGCACTTGTTGCTGCAGCACCAAGCGGCCACCCAGGTCGAAAAACAACAGTTGAGCCTCCGTATCCGTCTCGCTGTTCAGGCTGATCCAAACTTCGTCGCTGGCCGGATTGGGGAACAGGCGGACCTCAGATTGACCAATTGACACTTGCAGCTCTTCTTCTGTCCGGGCCTCCGGCTCGGCACCCGAGCCTGCATTTTGTGCGCCCACCGAAATGATCTGGGTATGGGTCGAGGCGTTGCCGCAGTCGTCGGCCACGGTCCAGGTACGCGTCACGGTGTAGGGGCAGTTGGGGCCGGTGCTGGTTTCACCCAAATAGGTCACGGGCACGTAGGTGTCGCAGTTGTCGATGGCCAACACGGCCGGCAGGCTGGGCAATGCCGCCCCGCAAGCGATGCTGAGGTTGGCCGGCGCGTTGCTGAAGCTGGGCGCCTGGGTGTCCTGGATGTTGATGGTTTGGGTGGCCGTTGCGGTGTTGCCGCATTCGTCCTGTGCCAGCCAGGTCCGGAGGATGGTTCGGTTGGCCGGGCAACTGCCTGGTGTCATCGTTTGGCCTTGGAAGAGCACCTGCACGTAGCCGCCGCAGGCGTCGGAGGCGCTGGCTTGTCCGATAGCCGGCGCCAGGTCGCTGCACTCGATGGTCACGTGTTGGGGTACGTTGGTGAACACCGGCGCCTGGTTGTCCTGGATGCTGATGGTTTGGGTGAAAGCCGTGGAGTTGCCACAGTTGTCGGTGGCGGTCCAGATGCGCAATACCTGGTAATTGCCGGCGCAGGCTGCATTGGCAGTGGTTTCACCCAGGAAAACCACGGCTACGGAAGCGTCGCAGTTGTCGGAGGCGGTAGGTGTGGCAATGGCCGGCAGATCGTCGGAGCATTGCAGGGTGAGGTTTTGGGGAGTGGCGGTGAACACCGGTTTTTGGGTGTCCTGCACGGTGATGCGCTGGGTGACGCTGCGGGTGTTGCCGCAGTTGTCGGCTGCGGTCCATTTGCGGGTGAGCACGTAGGAATCGGAGCAGGCGCCGTTGGTACGGGTTTCGCCGTTGTAAGAAATGGCCACGGAGGCGTCACAGTTGTCGGAGGCAGTAGGGCTGCCCGGCGCAGGGATATTGCTGCACTGGACGGTGATGTGGGCCGGCGAAGCGGTAAAAATGGGGGCCTGGATATCACGGACAGTGATCTTTTGGGTGGCCGTGCGGGTATTGCCGCTGGGGTCGGTGGCGGTCCATTTGCGGGTGAGGATATAGGTGTCGGTACAGGTCACGCTGGAAACGGTCTGTCCATTGTAGACAACTGTGGCGCTGCAATTGTCGGTGGCGACGGCAGTGCCTGCAGCAGGTACAGCATTGC
>JADLDL010000008.1 GCA_020846655.1 Saprospiraceae bacterium
CCGGATTTTATTTGAAAACCTGAACCTGGACATCCCCAAAAATGCAGTGGTGGGCATCATCGGCCCCAACGGCGTGGGCAAATCCACCCTGTTCAAAATACTGGTGGGCAAGGAAAAAGCCGACAGCGGCGAGGTGATCCTGGGCGATACGGTCAAAATCAGTTACGTCGACCAAAGCCACTCCGCCCTGCTGCCAGACAAAACCGTGTATGAAATTATTTCCGACGGCAACGATATGATCTCCGTCGGCAACGCCTCGGTAAACGCCCGGGCCTATCTGTCGCGCTTCAACTTTGCCGGCGCCGACCAGCAGAAAAAACTGGCTGTCTGCTCGGGCGGCGAACGCAACCGGGTACACCTGGCCATGACGCTCAAAGACGGCGGCAACGTGTTGCTGCTCGACGAGCCGACCAACGACATTGACGTGAACACGCTTCGCGCGCTGGAGGACGCCCTGGAGGATTTTGCGGGCTGCGTGTTGCTCATCAGCCACGACCGCTGGTTCATCGACCGCCTGGCCACGCATATTCTGGCCTTTGAAGACGATGCGGAAGTGGTCTTTTTCGAAGGCAACTTTACCGACTACGAAGAATCGAAAAAAGCGCGGCTCGGCGATGTAACCCCGCACCGCCCGCGCGTGAAGCATATTTTGCGGTAAAAAACGATGTTGGGGAGTCTTTGCCGATAGGCAGAGACTCCCCAACACACTCAAGATTCGCTACAGTTTATTGCGAATTCATCGCCATTGCATAAGCCATGGCGGCAAAAACGATAAAGAAGTAAAAGGAGATGAGCACGATGGTCATAATGCCAACCGTGCGGAACAGGTTGCGAAAGTGTAACCAGGCAGATTCGAGCGCTTCCTGATCGGTCAGGTTTACCGAACGTTTGAGTTGCAGGGCGAAGCGCAATTGAAAATAATTGACCAGCAGTTGTACACCCAGGATGACCAGGAAAAAAGCCATGAAATACGGGCTGTATCGTTGGAAGATGGCGAGGGCTTCGGAATCTCCACTCATGGCGGCCAGCATTTGAAAGGATTGGACTACGCTGCTCAAGCCGAGTAAGGCGATGACCAAAAATACAAAGCCGACAATGGCCAGAAACAGCGCCCAGTTGGAGGTTTTGAGCCAATTGTAGCGCGTAATACGCCCCACTTCGAGGCTTTCGGAGGATTGGAGATCGTTATCTAAGGTATTCATCAGGAAAAATTGTCTTGCAGGTGAATTAAAAATTGGGCTCGTACTACCGCATACCGGCGCCCAGACTGAGCACAAACAGGAAGGCAACGAGGTACAAGGAAAGCACGATAATCATCAGCACACCCACGAAGAGGTATAGCCGTTTGAGGTTTTCAAAACCTTCTTCCAAATGACTGTTGGAATCAAATGACAGGGCTTTTTTGAGTTGTTGGGAAAATTGAAAGGTGAACCAGGTCGGAAAAAACACCAGGGTTCCGAGTATGATCACAATAAAACTAAAAGCCAGGATGCCCGACCTTCCGCCGAGAACCATCATTAAAACAAGCAAACCCAGGTAAACAAACCCCAGGATCGCAAAAAACAGCGCCCATTTGGAAATTTCACTCCAATAACTGCGTAAAACGGGGGTCACTTTCAGGGAGTCGTCTGGATTGGAAAATGCCGGATTTTCGGCGGCGGGTTGTGTAAAGTCGTCCATTTTGTTTGAATTAGTTTAACAGGATATTGTGCCGAGCGAAGGTAAAAGACTTGGATAATTCTCCAAACCTCCAATGATTATTTTTGAATTATCGCTTATGTCCGTTCAAATTTTGGCCATCGAGTTTGGTACGCCTGCTTTCGACGAAGCGGTGGCCTTGCGTTATGAAATACTGCGCCGGCCCCTGGGCCTGGAATACACGCCGGAACAATTGGCGGAGGAATACGACCAGCATCACCTGGCAGCCTACCACGATACTTCCGGCCGACTGTTGGGGTATCTGAACCTGACGCCTTTGAACGACGCAGAAGTGAAAATGCGCCAGGTCGCTGTCGCCACAGCCGCCCAGGGCCAGGGCGTAGGGGCTGCCCTGGTGCGAGCCTCAGAGGTATTGGCCCGTCAGTTGGGTTTTTCCAAAATCACCCTGCATGCCCGCGAAACCGCCCTTTCATTTTACCTCAGGTTGGGGTACACTCAATTGGGCGAGCAGTTTGAAGAAGTTGGCATTCCTCATTTTAAAATGGAGAAATTTTTAACGTAAACTGGCATGGTTTTCGCAGGAATAGAATTGTAATTTTGCTTTACTCACCTGAACATAATCCTAATCCCAGTACTTATCTTTTAATCCAAAAACCAATTCTCAAGGTTTCGCAATCCCTGCGGAACGCCGGAAGTTGATGCTTCCAAATACAATGGGGGCAGGCTAAAGTAGCCTGCCCCCATTTCTATGTGTGCTCAGTTGGGCATCTGCCGCAATCGGTCCGGTTTCAACACGGCAATATAGCCATCCCGGATATCAATGATTCCTTCTGCTTTAAAGTCCGTAAGGGTCCGGATGACGGTTTCTTTGGCCGTGCCGGCCAGGGCCGCCAAATCTTCGCGCAACAGGTTGATTTCTTTATACCCCTGGTCGAACAGCGTGACAATGGAGGTGGCCACCCGTTTCCGCACCGAGTTGTAGGCCAAATCGATCAATTGTTGTTCCTGATCGGCCACATGGCCGGCCAGCAGTTTGATAAATCGGGCGTTCACATCGCGGTTGCCATAAACGAGGCTAAAAAAGTCGTCCTTGGGAATCAGCCGGATGGTGGCTTCTTCCAGGGCAACGGCGCTTTCGGGGTACCGGTCGTCGCGCAGGAGCGCCAGGTAGCCCAGGTAATCGCCCTGGCCGGCCACGCGCAGGATCAGTTCCCGGCCATCTTCGTTGGTTTTGAACACCTTGACGCTTCCTTTTTCAATATAAAACAGCCAGCGAGGCACCTCGTCTTCCTGGAAAATCGGATCTTTTTTCCGGTAGTGGCGCACCTCCCGGTTCTCGGATAGCCGCTGAATGGCATCTACGGCGCGGGCTTCGTTGATAAAATATTCCAGGCCGCCGCCTTCCTGTTTTGCCGCTGCCTGCCGCAGGCGCTCGTGCTTTCGCAGCCGGGTCTCGATGGTTTGCAGCAAAACCGTGTCGTCAAAGGGTTTGACAATATAGTCGTCGGCGCCAAGCGACATTCCTTTCCTGAAATCATCCTTTTCGGCCCTTGCCGTCAGAAAAATGAACGGAATATCCGAGGCGGCTTGCTGTTTGCTCAAAATATGCAACACCCCGAATCCATCAAGTTCCGGCATCATCACATCGCACAAAATCAGGTCCGGCCGGTCGCTCAGGGTCATTTCGATACCCACTTTGCCGTTTTCGGCGGTCAGGGTATGGTAGCCACTCAGCGACAAAATCTCGGACAGGTTTTCGCGAACCTCGTTGTTGTCTTCGATAATCAAAATTTTCTTCATACGCTCCGCAGGATCAGTTTCAATTTATCTGAAGGATTGCAGGCCAAAAGTACAAATGCCCGCTACAGTTGGAAGAAATTGATAGAAATCATTTTATCCTCTGAGGTTGGTCATGCAGGAGGCAAGCGCACGAAGGCCACTTTTGTATTCGGAAAGGGCATTGTTCCTTTCCAAGTTTCACGAAAAAATACAAAAACATGAACGCCTACGCACCGATTTCGACCATTATGTCCACCGACCTGGTAACGGTGGGCCCGGAGGACAGCCTCCTGACCGTCAAAAAAATCTTTGATTCCCACAAATTTCACCACCTGCCGGTGGTTCAGTTTAGGAAAATTGTCGGCATCATTTCCAAAGTAGACTTTGAACACTTCACCGGAGGCTTGAGCCATGCTGCGGACGACCGTTTTATCGATGAAAAAAGACTGGAACGGACCAAGGCCAAGGATATCATGACCAAAGGCCTGGGCAAACTTGAGCCGGACGATCGCATCAACGTAGCCCTCGAAATTTTCAGCAAAAACTGGTTCCACGCCCTGCCCGTTGTGCAGCATGAAGAACTGGTGGGTATTGTGACCACGCAGGATGTCATCCGGAAAATCCTCGAAGAGAAGCCGAAAGAGCCGCACATGGTGTACGACAACCTGGACTAAGATTCTGCCCGGGCGGCGAACCTTTTGCACGATCGGACGTTTTGTCAGACAATTTATACTGAATGACAAAAATGGAGCCGCCTGTTCACCCGCCTGTTTTGCTGGAAGGTGTTGATTACTACCTGGAGCGGGGCTATTGGGTTTTTACCGAGGAATACCTGCGGAAGCGCGGCAAATGCTGCGGAAGTGGGTGCCGGCACTGTCCATACCGGGTAAAAAAAGAGAAAAAGCAGTAAAAACAGTTGGGGGTATTATTTGGCCCATTTTTCAATTCGAACCAAGGCTTTAGGGTATTCAGTTACCTTAAAGCCTTGTTTTTCTACGGCGCTGAGCAAATCGGGCCGGTGAATTTTATCGGCCGACACCTCCCTGAGTTCGGGGCACCAGAGCCGCACATACTCGCCTTCCGGGTCGTAATTGCGCGCCTGGGTCAGGATATTGAAATACCGGTCTTCGCGCAGGTCGCTGCCTACTCCGGCTACATAATTCCAATTGCCCCAATTGCTGCAGGGGTCATAGTCGAGCAACATGGACTCGAAGTATTCGGCGCCCATTTGCCAGTTGACTTTCAAATCTTTGACCAGGAAGGAGGCGACGTTTTGCCGGCCTCGGTTGCTCATCCAGCCGGTAGCGTTCAATTCCCGCATGTTGGCATCGATAAACGGCACCCCGGTGCGGCCTTCAGCCCAGGCCTCAAATTGCTCCCAGTTGTTTTTCAGCCCTTTGACCGGCTTGTTTTGCGGGCCGGCCTTGAGGAAAATGCGGCTGCCGTGCTTTTTGCCCATGAGCCGGAAAAAATCCCGCCACAACAATTCAAAAAACATCCAGTAGGTGCTTTCGTTGCTCACCCGCTCGCGTTCGTAGCGTTTGATTTCATGGTAAATAAATTTAGGCGACAAACAGCCGGCGGCCAGCCAGGGCGAAAACTTGGAAGAGTAGTCGCTGCCAATCAGGCCGTTGCGGGTTTCTTTGTAGGTCGCCACGCTGTTGGAGTCCCACAAATAATGGCGAAGCCGCAGCAAGCCCTCGGTTTCACCACCTTTAAAAGGCAGAGCAATCCGCGGATCGAGGTCGAAGTCTTCGTAGCCGAAATCCGACAAGGCCGGCAGGACGCCCGTTTCCAGTTGTTGTGGGAAGGGGGGCAATGCCGTTGGGGAGGGTAGGGGCGCGCGGACGGTGGTCAGGTGTTCGTTTTCCTTTCGAAACTGCACAAACGCGTCGGGGGTATGGTGCACCGGCATCGGCAGGTCCTGGGTGTGGTACAGCATTTTGCCCCGGGTGTACAACAATTCCACCCCGATGCTCCAGAGTTTCTGTTCCAGGGCATCCTGTACCTGCACTTCTTCCTGGGTGCGTTCGCGGTTGCACAATACCCAGGAGGTTTTGGTCTCGCGCGCCAGGTCGGAAATTACATACTCCGGCCGGCCAACCCGGACCAACAAATCCGACCCGATCGCCTGGAGGTTTTCCTTCAGGTTTTCAATGCTTTCCAGAATAAACCGGGCCCTGAATTTATTCGTTTTGGGAAATCCAAACCGCGTTTTGCCACCAAACACCCGCTCGTCGAATACATACACCGGGATAATTTCATCGGCCATCCGCAGTGCGGTAGTAATGGCCTCATTGTCGTGTAGGCGGAGATCCTGGCGGAACCAAACAATCGCACGGCGTTTCATGCTAGGGTAGAGTTAGTACTGGGGACAAATGAACAACAGCGGGGGTAAATTTCGGAGCTTAAACTTTTAAAAAGGCCGATTGTTTGGGGGAATTGGTCTTATTTGCGGAAAACCCCGTAAATGGCAAAAATCACTCCGTTTTTATGGTAAAAATTCCACGAACAATCTTTTCCCGACCCCTGGAACAGGAGTTGGGCTTTGGTAAAAATGTAACGACTACCGGTCGTATGATGAATACCAACGGCACCTTCAATGTGCAACGCCAATACCTGAGCCATTGGGACAATATCTACTACCACCTGGTCACGATGCCCTGGAAGTACTTCTTTGCCCTGGTTTTCCTCTGCTACATTGCGCTCAACCTGATTTTTGCAAGCGCCTATTGGCTGATCGGTCTGGAGCAGTTGAATGGCCTGACGCCCGGCGATTTCTGGCACAACTTTTCATCCGTTTATTTTTTCAGTACCCAAACCCTCACGACCGTTGGCTACGGCCACATCAGCCCGGCAGGGTTCCTGGCCAACCTCGTTGCTTCCCTGGAGTCTTTCATCGGGTTGCTGGCGTTTGCCCTGATTTCCGGACTCTTGTACAGCCGGTTCTCCCGACCCAGCGCCAAAATCGTGTTTAGCGAAAACCTCCTGGTGGCGCCGTATCGAGACGGGCTGGGTGTCATGTTTCGGATGGGCAATGCCCGCAAAAGCGAACTGATCGAAACCGAGGTGCAAATTATCCTGGCGATGAACCAAACCGAACCTGACGGCGCTACCACCCGGCGGTTTTATGGTGTTCCGCTGGAGATTTCAAAAGTTTCGTTTTTTGCACTTTCCTGGACGGTGGTGCACGGCATCGACGAGAAAAGTCCGCTCTGGGGCTTTTCTCCGCAGGACTTGGAAGATGCCAATGCCGAATTTATGGTGCTGGTGAAAGGCACAGACGAAGCCAACCAACAAGCGGTGCACACCCGGCATTCCTACGTGGCCAGCGATATGGTTTGGAACGCGCGGTTTCAGCCCGTTATCACCCGAAATACGCAGGGTTTGCCCCATGTGTTGGTACGCCAAATAGGCGCCTACGAAATGTTGTCTTAAAATAAATTTTCGCGGCGCAAACGTTCCAAATCCTCGGGTACGTCGATGCCGCTGGTTTCCAGGGTGGTGACGGCCACGGCGATCCGGTAGCCGTGTTCCAGCCAGCGCAGTTGCTCCAGCGATTCGGCCTGCTCCAAAGCCGTGGGCGCCAGGGCTGCGAGATCCAACAGCACCTCCCGCCGAAAACCGTACAAGCCGATATGTTTGTAAAAATGCCCCTGTTGCAGCCAATCCTCTATGGGGTGGTTTCGGAGAAAAGGAATAGGATGCCGGCTGAAGTACAAGGCGCCCTGCGTTTCCGAAAATACCACTTTCACGATGTTGGGGTTGAACAAAAACTCGGCCTGCTCGATGGCTTTGGTCAGTGTGGCAATAGAGAAGCGGGGGGAGTTCGCCAGGGTTTCGACACGCAAATCGATTTGTGCGGGCTGGATAAAGGGCTCGTCGCCCTGCACATTAATGACCCATTCGGCGGCTTCGTACTGCCGGGCCACCTCTGCACAGCGATCGGTGCCGCTCTGGTGGCCGGAATCGGTCATCCGGACCAGACCTCCGAATTGTTCAACATGGTCAACAATGCGGGCATCGTCGGTCGCTACCACTACCTGATCTACAAGCCGGGCCAGGCTGACTTGTTCGTAGACCCGTTGGATCATACTTTTTCCGCCAATATCAATCAGGGGTTTTCCGGGGAAGCGCGTGGAGGCATATCGGGCTGGAATTACAGCAAGTGTCATACAAATGCGGTGTTGTTGTCCGTTTTACAAGGAGCGGCGTATTTTTGCCGCTACATATTTGAGAAAACTATGAGATACTCGTTACCCCTACTGCTGGCGATTGCTCTGGCAGGACCAGTTGGTAGTGCAGCCCAAACCGGCGCCAGCAACGGCGCCCCGTCCAAAACGGCTGCTACCCAAGCCCCGCCGGCCGCCAAAACAGCCAGCCCGGCGAGTTTGCTGACGCCCCAGGACAGCGTTTTCCTGACCGTCGAAAATGGCAACAAAATCATCCACCACCATGTCAAACCCAAACAAACGTTGTTTGCCCTGGCCCAGTTTTATGGCCTGAGCCTCCAGGAACTGTACGAGATCCACCCGGAATTTCAAACCGCCCCGACCCTGAAAGTCGAATCGGTGATTTCTATTCCGGTACCCAACCGGGTTATCCGGCGCTACAAAGGTAAAAACTTCAGCCCGGCTAAGTTTGCATCGATTTATTATGTGGTGGGCGTTGGCGACAACCTGTTTGGCATCTGCAAACGGCATTTTAACATGCCCGTCGACACGATTATGAAGCGAAACCGGATGAAATCCGAAAACATCCGCCCGGGCCAGCGGATCCACATGGGCTGGATGAGCCTCGATGGCGTGGAGGCTTCCTGGCGCAGTTCGGTGGCGCCAACCACCGGCGGAACCTATCAGTTGCGCTTCGATGAAGACAAAAAGAGCCACAAGGAAATGGTCTCTCAGGGGGTTTGTTTTTGGCAGCGCGACAGCAATGAAAAAGGCGATTTGTATGCCCTGCACCGGGAGGCCGGGATTGGCACCGTCATGGCCGTAACCAACCCCATGAGCCGGAGGACCGTGTTTGCTAAAGTGATCGGGCGTATTCCGGCCGGCTACGAAAGCAACATCGAGGTTATTTTATCACCTGCTGCTGCCCGCCAAATCGGCGCCCGCGACCCGCGTTTTTTTGTGAAACTGCGTTTTTTGCGCTGAGCGCAAATTTTTTGCTTTTGAAGAAATACCCGACACCCGCTTGGACTTTCTCTTGGGAGACCCAAAAGAGATGCTAATTTTGCGCGCCCTTTGAGCCGTTTGCCAGGGCCATACAAATTTAACAACATGAAAAATACGATTCTCCTGATGGGAGCCGCTGTACTCCTGTTTGCTGCCTGCAAACCCGATGCGCCTACCGGACAAAACCAGGCTGGCGTCCACACCGATACCCGCACCCTGTTGGCCGGCCATTGGATCGCCCTCGATTTCTGTAGCCGGGTGAACCAGTACGGTTCGGTCCTCGACGCCATGACCAATTCGCATGTGCCGTACGCCTACGCGTTCTCCTTTGATCCCAACAAGCCGGACAGCGTTATCTGCTACAACGGGATGGAAGAATGGGCCTTGCCTGCAAAATTCAATGCCGATACGATTGAAGTAGTGGGGGCAAGACCTGGAAAATCCATTTTTATGGTGTACAACTCACAGGGCAGCAAAGACATTACCGTTTTTGACGGCACCACCGGCACCGTTCAACTGGATAGTTATATAAAATCCAAGGCCAATGCCCGCGACGGTTTTACGGCCTTTGTCACGGCCCTGAACCACAACCTGTTCAACGGCGTATTAACGCCCCTGGGCAAGGGCGCCGCGAAACAGGAAGTACAATTTACACCGGGTGGTTTTATCCTGAATTGGGGCGCCTACGACCGGTTCAGCGTCTGTACGGCCGGCGATTGCTTTGTCGGTGGCAATGATATCGACGTGATTACCCTGCGCAAATCCAAGGTCGAAAACTCCGAGGCCTTTTTCGGGTTTTCCTATAGCGCCCAAAATGACACCCTGACCCTCTACAACCTGGTGAATACCAACCCGGAGGAAAAAGGGACTTACAAAATCAAAAACGTAGCCTATACCTTCCTCCGGAAGGCTGCAGAGCAATAGTTTTTTATTCACCAAAACCGAGCACCGACCATGGCCAGCGCGTTACAAAACCTTTCCCAATACGACGAGGCGCAGATTCCTTCAGCCGAAAACATGTCCTTTGGGATTGTGGTGGCCGACTGGAATGCCACCATCACGCATGCTTTGTACGAGGGCTGCTACGACACGCTGATCAAGCATGGCGCCAAGCCCGAGCACATCCACACGATGCAGGTGCCGGGTTCCTTTGAATTGCCCGTGGGCGCCCGCATCCTGAATGCCCGCCACAATCCGGACGCGCTGATTTGCCTGGGCTGCGTCATCAAAGGAGAAACCAACCACAACGAATACATCAACCAGGCGGTAGCGCAAGGGCTCACCAGCCTGAGCCTGGCCGCCGGAAAGGCCTTTGTATTTGGCGTGCTAACCCCCAACGACGAACAACAAGCCCTGGATCGGGCCGGCGGCATTCACGGCAACAAAGGCGTGGAAGCCGCCGTGACCGCCATTCGTATGGCCGCCATCAAAACCGATAAGGGCTCCGGTAAAAAAAAGATTGGATTCTGAACCGGATATGGGCCGGTGAACAAAAATTTGGGTGTATTACAAGGCATGATTGAGATGAACATCAGAGCAATTCATACTGGATACCTGAAACTGGACGGCGGCGCTATGTTTGGGGTGGTGCCCAAACGCATGTGGGAAAAAATGACCCCGCCCGACACCAACAACATGTGTACCTGGGCGATGCGTGCCTTGCTGGTAGAAACCGCCGACCGGAAAATCCTGATCGATACCGGCGTGGGCAACAAACAAGACGCCCGGTTTCGTTCCCATTTTGAGCCGCATGGCCCCGAGAATTTGTTCGACTCCCTGGCCCAGGCTGGGGTGGCACGGACGGATATCACCGATGTATTCCTGACCCACCTGCACTTTGACCATTGTGGCGGAGCGCTTTGGAAAAACGAGTCGACTGGCGCGGTTGAATTTTCTTTCCCCAATGCCACCTACTGGACCAACGAGCGCCACTTAAACTGGGCCCTTCAGCCGAATGCCCGGGAAAAAGCATCGTTTTTGCCTGAAAATTTTGTGCCGCTGCAGGACGCCGGGCGCTTGCAATGTATTCCGGTTCGCCAGAACATCGAGTTTGTTCCGGGGTTTCGCATCCGGTTTTTATACGGCCACACCGAGGCCATGATGGCGCCGGTCTTGAACACTCCGGCAGGTACGCTGGTGTATTGCGCCGATCTGATCCCTTCCCAATGGCACGTCGGCATGCCCTACGTAATGGCCTACGACCTGCGGCCCTTGAAAACATTGGCCGAAAAAGCAAGCCTGTTGCGCGAAGCCGCTCAGAAAAAGCAGGTTTTGTTCTTTGAGCACGACCCGCTGAGCGAAGCCGGCAGCGTGCGCGTGGATGAGGCCGGCAGAATTGTACTGGCCCAGAGCGGCGCGTTGAGCGATGTTTGGCCCAGGCGAACTACTTGACCCGCGCCAAAAACAACACTTGTTCCTGGTTTTGCCGGCGCATTTGGATCTTGAGCGTATCCGGGGAGAGGTCCAAGACCTTTACGGTGTGCTCCTTTTGGGGAGTTACGGTAGTATCGGTCAGAAACATAAACCGCGCCGACAGCCGGTACGGCCCGGCCTCCCGATAATGCCCGATGCTTTGAAATGTAAACCGGAGTTCCGGCGTTAGTTCTAAACGAACGGAATCCAGCGAAACGTTCTGGCTCTGGCCATTTTCATAAAATGCCACGGCCTGCCATTTGCCGGCGATCGGGGCGTTGCCCAGGCCGCAAGCAGCGACGCAAAAGAGGCCCAGAAATAAAAAACTGTTGTAGTTGATCTTCATCATGCAGCCGCAAATTTCAAGAAAAATAAACACACCTTGCCTACTATGAACCCTTTTAGACATTTGATGCTCCTCGGTTTATCCGGCCTCCTTTTGATGCAGGCTTGTGTTTCATCCAAAGTGTACCGCGCCGAACTTTCCATGCGGGAACAATGCGAGGCAAGAGAAAAGGTGCTGGTGCTGGCCGAGTTGGAGCGGCGCAAAGAAACGGCCGATTTGATCAAGCAGGTGGCCGATTTCAACCGCACTATCGGCAACCAGGAAGCACAACTACAGGGCCTGCAAAATGAACTCAACGCCCGCACACAGCAACTCGGCGCTTCTTCCAGCAAACTGGCCACCGAAGTATCCGACCTGCAAAAAGAACTGGCGGGTAAAAACGCGCAACTCACTCAAAGCACCAACACCGTCAATAGTATTGCTGCTGCGCAAAAAGGACGGAAAAAAACCTTGGACGACCTGAAATCCACGCTCGCGAAAAACTATGCCACCTACAACAGTGTCAGTGTAGAGAGTTCAGACAATGCGGTGTTGCTGAACTTGCCCGACAATGGTTTGTTTGACAAAAACGGACTACTGATTAGCCCGGAAGGCAAAACCATGCTCACCGCACTGGCCAATTTGCTGGCCAACCGGCCCGAGCTGGATGTGGAAATTCGGGCCTACACGGACAATGCGTTGCCCAAAGGCACCAAAAACCTGGAAGACACCTGGGATTGGAGCCTCCAGCGCGCCACCAACCTGACCCGCACCCTGATCCGGGAGTTTAACATCAATGCCAACCAACTCACGCCGATCGGCAAAGGAGAATTCTATCCACTCAGTTCCAACGAAACCGCAGAAGGCCGACTGCGCAACCGACGCACCGTATTGGCCATTTTTCCGAAACTGCAAAAAGTGCCAGCGGTCGAGTAAAAATCGGACCTTATCAAAGCGCCCCGCTGGCCCACAACAAGCCGGCATTCGACTTTTGGTATTCACTCAGCAATTTCAAATACTTGTTTTGCGCCTCCAGGTAGCGCTGCTCGCGGGTATTAATCAGGAAAATAGAACTTTCACCGTATTTGAATTTTTCAGTTTCCGCCTCCAGCAGCAAGCGGTAGTTCGTGCTCAAATCGCGATACAGCGTGATTTGAGCCGCCAATTGCTGCAATTCATTTTGGTACTGCCGGATTTTTGTTGCCAAATCCAATTTTTTTTGCTCCAGCGCCAGGTCGGTCTGCGCGATTTTAATTTGCGTGACCTGCCAATCGCCGCGGGCTTTCCGGTTCAGGATAGGAAAACTAAAGTGCAGGCCCCATTTGTAATCGTTGGCCAACACCCCCAGACCTTCTGTGCCCGGCGTCGGCGAAAATTGCCAGCCATTGCCCAGCAGATAGTAACTCAGGTCGAGTACGGGCTTTCGTTTTTCCTGTTTCCAGCGGCGCTCGATGTCCAGCATGTTCAGTTTGGCAGCATACATCCGAATCTGCGGATGGCTGCTTAGCACGGCGGACGGGTTTTCTACCGGCGGAACAGCAGACGACACCGGCGCTGTGTTGTCCAACAGCGAAACCGGCCGGGGTATTTCGCCAGGCGAAACAGGCGTTTGGGCGCTTGTCCAATAAAATCGACTCAGGGTCAGGCCTGCATTTTGCAGGTCCAGGCGGGCAAAATTCAAATCCAACTGGCGGTTTTGCACCTGAATAAACGATTCCAGGGTATCGATAGCCGGCTTGTCGCCCTGTCGAAAACTTTCCAGCAGCCCCTGATGGCGGATCTGCGCTTGTTGCAAGGATTGCTCGTAAATCTGGAGTTGGTTGTCGGCCAACACCCAAGTCCAGTAGGCCTTTGCCGCCTCGAGCAACAAATCATTGAGGGCATCCGCCCGCTCGGCTTCGCTCAAGTCGAGCCCAATCCGGCTTTGCCGCAAGTTGGCCCGGCGTTCGTCGATGAGCAGTCCCTGGCCCAGGGTCCAGGTCAGTCCGAGGGCGGCTTGCCCTTGCGTGGGCAATTTGGATTCCGGGTTCAGGAAGTTGCCGTAGGCCCAGTTGTAGTTGGCCGTCCATTCCAGCCCCAGGCCGACCGGCCATTTGAGGCCGGCTTCTGAGTACTGGAAATAGTTTTGTCCTTTGAAATTTTTGTTGGACAAGTCAAGCACCGCTTTCGGATCAAAACCGCCCTGTGCGCGCAGGAATGCCGCGCGGGCCTGGTCCCGGTACAAGTCGGCCTGAAGAGCCAGGGGGTGGTTGGAAAGGATTTGCTGACGGAACCGGGGCCAATCCAGGGGCGCTTGGGCGCTTAGATGGATCGGGAGGAAGAAAAGCAATACGAAACGAATCTGTTGCATGAGACGGAGGTTCATTATTGCCCGGGTTTGGCCTTGGGATCTTTGCCGTCGGCTGCGTTTTCGCCGGCCTTGGGTTGGTACAGATTGGGTGGAAATCCATTGAGCATACGCCAGAATTCGTACCAGAGCGGCACATTGTCCAACATGGCGATGCCTTTGGCGCCGCCGCCTACCTGCAGGGCGGCAGGCCAGGGTTCGGCCTCCGGATCCGGTGCCACCAGCACCCGGAATTTTCCGTTGGGGCTGATATTCCGGTCGATCGCAAAAACACGCCCGCTGAACATACCGGTCGACACGCCCGGCCAGCCGCTAAAGAAAAAGGAAGGCCAGCCATCAAAGGCAAAGCGCACACTCCGGCCGACACCGATGAGGGGCAGGTCCATGGGGCGAATGTACATTTCGACGGCCAGGGCATAGTTGGCAGGCAAAATACTGACGATGGGGTCGCCTTCCTTGATAATTTCACCGACGCCGGGCTTGATCGACTTGACGATATACCCATCCTGAGGCGCCAAAATGTAGTAAAAGCCGGAACGGCGGCTGTAGTTTTCTTGCTCGATGCGTAGTTTGTTGACGGAAGCCTCGGCGTCGTATTTCTCCGACAGCGTACTGAATTTGTCGCTCTGGGCCTTGGCAATTTTGTTGGCGTACTCGTTTCGGGTGAGCGACAATTCGGTTTGGTAAATAGCAAGATCGTTTCGGGCAGAAGCCAGTTTGTTTTCTGCACTGACCAGTTTGGCCTCCGATTCCTGCATTTTCGACTTTTTATCTTCCCATTCTGTCAGGGACTTCAGGCCTTTGTCATACAAATTCCGGACGCCGTCCACTTGCCGGCGGGCAATCTGAATATCCAGGCGGGCCTGCTCGAGGGCGGCTTGTTCTGACTCAATTTTTAGTTCGGCTTGCCGGATTTTGTTTTGCACCTGTTGCAATTTGTTTTCCTGTTCGCGCTGCATGGCGAGTATTTGCGCCTCCAGGGCGCCCACTTTGCTGCCGTAGGAAGAAATAGCGCCTTCTTTGGCAGACACTTGTCCGCCGGTACGGGCCACCAGTTGGGGATCAAAATAGTCGGACTTGACCTCGGAGAGGTACACGATGGTATCGCCGCGCCGCACGGGTTGTCCTTCGGTGATGTACCAGTGCTCTATCCGTCCCGAGATGGTGGCATGGATGGTTTGGGGCCGCTGCTCCGGGCGCTGGGTGGTGAGGTAGCCGGTGCCCTGTACATTTTGGGTCCAGGGCAGGAACATAAACACCAGGAAAATAGCCAGCAGGACCAGCAGCAACTTGCGCATCGACAAGTGGATGACTGGGAATTTAGTTTTAGCCTGGGTTTCCAAGCCTTTGAGTTCATCTCCGTAAGAAACCGGATTATTGCTGATATCGAGCATAGGGCTTACAATTCACAGGTGAGACGAATTACGGCTGTTCTTTTCCGAGGTTTTCGCGGAAAATGCGCTCGTAGTGCGGTGTTTTTTGGAGTGCGTCAAAGGAGCCGTCAAAGATGATTTCACCGTCTTTCAGCACGAGCACCCGCTCGCAAAGAGAGGCGAGCAGCGGATCTTCCGTTGCGCAAACCAGCGTCCAATGCCGCTTGGTGTCGATCAGCAAGCGGCCAATCCGCAGCCGGTCCCGAAAGTTCAGGTTGCCCAGCGGTTCTTCCAAGGCCAGCAGATTGGGCTCGGCGACCACCGCCCGGGCGATAAGAATTTTGGCGATTACGCTGCGCGGAATGTTTTTGCCGCCTGGCAAAAGTTCGGTCTGGAGCCCAGCGGCATTGTGCCGAATAAACTCGTTCAGCCCAACATCTTCAATAATTTGCAACACCTTGGACAAGGGCAAACCCGGCCGCCCGAGGGTGATGTTTTCCAAAATAGTGCCTTTGAAGATATCCTCATTGGACGAAAAATCGCCGATGTGTTCGCGCAGGCTCCGGAGGTTCAGGTTTTGTTTGGGCAAGCCGTTGAACAACAAGGAGCCCGTAAAATCCCGCCGCATCACCGAGAGTACTTGCATGAGGGTGCTTTTGCCGGAGCCGTTGTAGCCGGCTATGGCCACGCGCTCGCCGGCACGGATATGAAAACTCAGGTTTTTGAGCACAGGCGCTTCGCCGTCGGCATATTGGTAGGATAAATTGCGCAACTCCAGTTCGAGCGGCTGGTCTGTACAAAATTCTTCCACCCGGATGCCGTCTTCCCGTTCCAGCGGCAAATCGGCTACCTGTCCGATTTTTTCGATCGCTGTCAGCACATCGTAGCCGGTTTCATGCAGCAGGATTAGTTTTTCGACCGAATCGATGACAAAAAAGATCAGGATTTCGGCGGCTACAAACTGACCGATGTTCAATTGGTTTTCCATGACCAGCAAACTGCCCAAAATCAGAAAACCGGCTAAAACCACCACCCGGAAAACGATACTGCTCACAAACTGGATGACCAAAATACGCCAATGCTTGCTTCTGGCCGACAGGTATTTCAGCGCCAACTGGTCGGCCTGGAGCAACGGAAAACGGTTTTCGCCGGCCATTTTGAAAGTATTGGCCACGCGACCCAGTTCTTCCAGCCAATACACCAGTTTGTATTTGTACTTGGATTCGTACAGGCTGGTTTCCAGGCCTTTCGGCGCGGTCCACCAAAACAACAGGCTGAGCACACCGAGCAAGAGCAGGGAAGAAAACACAAAAGCCGTGTGGTAAAACGACAGCAACAACAGGCTGAACAGAATTTGCAGCGAAGCCGAAGTACCGTCGATCAGAATTTTAGGGAGCCCTTTTTGAATCGTTTGGGTATCGAAAAAACGGTTGACCAATTCGGGTAAATATTCGCGACGCAGGGCTTCCAGGTTGAAACGCGGGATGCGCAAGGCAAATTCGATCGCCGATTCTGTAAAAATGCGGCGTTGCAGGTACTCTACGATCGATAGTTGCAACAAACGCAACAAGCCGGTGAACAATGCACCGACCAGCACGAACAACACCAGCACCCCCCAGGAGGCTGAAATGCCGCCACCGGCCAGCAAGCCAATAATAGCCTGTACACCCAGTGGCAGGGAAAGGTTAATCAAGCCCGCCACAATAGCATACAACCAGATGTACCGTATTTCTCTTCTGTAATTGGACAACAATCGCAGCAGCCGCTGCACGGGGCTCAAAGCGTTTGGGTTTCCGGCATCCATACTTGCAGTTGATGGTTCAAAAAGTTGGAACTGAAACGAAGAAGGGCGGGATATGTTCAGCAAACGTACATTCAAATCAGATTTCTCCGGAGCAACGTACTTTTGCCGCAAATACCATTGAGTTGAAAAAAAACGAACGCATTGAACTCCTGGCCGAGTTGGGCCATTACCTGAGCGGGGCGCCGGATGACGCGCTCGAACAAATCGTGCAGCGCAGTTATATGGAAAACCGCTGGTTTACCCCGGAAAACACGCACAAGGCCCTGCAGGCCATTGCCACCAGTTTTCTGGATCGAGACAAACTCATCGCCTGGACCGGGCAGTATGCGATTGCCGACCGCGAGCACCCCGCCCAAACCATCGGCCTGGTGATGGCCGGAAACATTCCCCTGGTCGGGTTTCACGACTGGCTTTGCGTGTTTGTGGCCGGCCACCGTGCCAAGGTCAAGTTATCAGAAAAAGATAAGTTTCTGTTGCCTTTTTTGGTGAAAAAATTGGGCGATTGGGCTTTTGAATCCTGGGAATACACCGAATTTTTATCCGAAGGCGACAAACTTGGTCAGGTGGACGCCGTGATTGCCACGGGCAGCAACAATTCGGCTCGTTATTTTGAAGAGTATTTCAGCAAATACCCGCACGTCATCCGCCGGAACCGAAACGCAGTAGCCATCTTGAACGGTACGGAAACCTTCGGCGACTTGTATGCCCTCGGCTCCGACGTTTTCACCTACTTTGGGCTGGGCTGCCGCAACGTCAGTAAACTCTACGTGCCGAAGGGCTATGTGTTTGATCCTTTGCTGGAAGCCTTGCACGAATACCGCGAACTCGCCAACCACGACAAGTACAAAAACAATTTTGATTACAACCTCACTTTGTACCTCATGAACGCAATGCCGTACCAAAACAACGGCTGCGTGCTGTTGCGCGAGGATCCGACACTTGCCTCGCGTATTGCATCCGTGCATTTTGAATACTACGAGGACCTGACCGAACTGGCCCGCCAACTCGGCGAACACCGCGACGAAATTCAATGTGTGGCCGGCGCAGTTGCCTTGCCCGGCTGGAATGTACTGTCCTTTGGGCAAACCCAAACACCTGGCCTGGCCGATTACCCCGATGGCGTGGATGTCATGACTTTTTTGACCAACCTGTAAACTGAGCACATGCGTTTCGATATTCTAACGGTTTTGCCCGAACTCCTGGAGGGCCCGTTCAACCATTCCATCCTCAAACGGGCGCAGCAAAAGGGCTTGCTGGAAGTGCATTTGCACGCCTTGCGGGAATATGCCACCGACAAGCACCGGCAGGTCGACGACTACTCCTTCGGCGGGGCCGCCGGCATGGTCATGAAGGCCGAACCTATTGCCGCCTGCATCGAGCAACTCCTGGCCGAACGGCCCTATGATGCCATCATTTATACTTCCCCCGACGGGCAGCGGCTCGACCAGGCTTTGTGCAACCGCCTGTCCCTGCAAGAAAACATCCTGGTGCTCTGCGGGCACTACAAGGGGGTCGACGAACGCATCCGGGAAAAGTATATCACCCTGGAAATCAGTATCGGGGATTATGTTTTGTCGGGCGGCGAATTGGCGGCAGCGGTGCTGGTCGATTCCGTCGGGCGGCTCATCCCCGGCGTGCTCAACGACGAGACTTCTGCCTTGTTCGACAGTTTTCAGGACGACCTGCTGGCGCCGCCCGTGTATACCCGGCCGGCCGAATGGCGGGGTATGAAAGTGCCGGAAATTTTACTCTCGGGCAACGACAAACTGATCGAGGAGTGGCGCCACGAACAAAGCCTCCAGCGCACCAAAGAGCGGCGTCCCGATTTGTATGAAAAATACAAAAGCGCCGGATAAAAATATGACACAATTCGTGTTTTGCATATACTACAAAATGTTGTATATTTGCCGTCTTCAAACCTGTTTGATGACAGCCTATGAATAATTGTCCAAACTGTGCGGCCGAATTAATCCCCGGGGCAAAATTTTGCCACCGCTGTGGCGATAAAGTAGTGGAAAAGACCAAGGCCTGTCCGGCTTGTCAGCAGTCTAATCCGCTGGCCTCCGTTTTTTGCCACCATTGTGGGTTTCATTTTGAAGGCAAGCAGCGCCCGGCAGGCGCGTATGTGCCTCATTTTCCATTGGATTTTGACCCGGAGACCATCACGGAGCAGGTCAAAGCCATGTTTTTCAGAAGCCTGCGGGGTAGGGTAGAGGAGGAACATGACCCGCATAAGTACGGCGACTACGTGGAGCGGTTTTATCAGTCCAAATTCAGGGAGGTGTATGCTGTTCGGGCGCGGCAAATCGCAGAAGAGGCGATGGCCAAGTGGGAACGGTTTGGTACGGAGGCGTTACCCGAAATTGACATTAAAATCGGTGTAGCCTTCGAGGGCCTGCTCGATTATTTTATTATCCAGTTTTGTCCGGATTTGAACGGCATCCTGTTGCCAGAAACGATTCTGAAGTACGAGCGGGTATTGCCAGGCGAAACCGACACCTGGCGGATGATCCAGGACTTTCTGGATATGGAGCACGAGGAAGAAATTTTTTACTTCAACTTTATCGCTATGCCGCAGGAATACATGGCCAATGCCTGTAAACAATACCTGATGGCGCAAGGCCGCGAAAAGGTGTATTTTATCTGCGATCTTTCGCTGAAAGGCAACTGCAAAGAAGGTTTTGCGATGACCGACCGGGCTATTTACTGGCGGGCGCCGTTTGACAAACCCCGGCAAGTTGCCTACACGGATATTCGTGAAATTCTAAAAGGAAAAGACTGGCTTACCATCAACGGCCATTTTTTTACGGCCAATGCCTCGCTGAATTTGAAGTTGTACAAATTGCTCAAAAAAATGCGGGGTTGGCGGCCGGCGGCCATGCCGGTTTGAGGAAGTTCCTAAAAAGTGCCGGAACTTTTTTTCATTTTCCTGGTGTTATACTTGAAGTTTTAGCGCCAGTCGGTTTATCTTTGCGGCGCTTCGGCAATATGGAGATTGTAGCTCAGTTGGTTAGAG
>JADLDL010000009.1 GCA_020846655.1 Saprospiraceae bacterium
AGAAATTCCTTGGTATAATGAAAGCCCAGAGAAAATCCATGAAGAGCTCAAGAAAATTGGATTAGAAATTATAGACCAAGAAAGGGTAATTAAAGTGCTTGTTATTAAAGATAAATGAAAATCACTGGTGGTACACAAACTACAATAACTGTAGCGGCTAAACGTCGCTACATTGTGTAGTTACACGTTCAATATAATTATAATAAAAAACACTCAGTTTCATGAATCTCTGTCAACAAATCGCTAAACACCTTCGTGAAGTGCATGTGGGCAAAAATTGGACTTGGGTCAATTTGAAAGATACCCTCAAAGGAGTCAATTGGCACCATGCTACGACGAAAGTCAAGGATATGAATACTATTGCGGTTCTTGTGTACCACATGAATTATTATGTGGAGGCGCAACTGAATTTGCTTAAAACCGGTTCCCTTGATGCACATGATGATTTTGCGTTCAACGCACCGTCTATTAATTCAGAGTCTGATTGGCAGCAACTGACGCAGAAGTCAGTTGACCAAGCAGAAGAATTGGCACAAATGATTGAAAGACTGCCAGATTCAAAACTTTGGGAGCTTTGCGTAGAAGAAAAATATGGAAATTATTATCGCAATTTTCAAGGCATGATTGAACATTGCCATTACCATCTGGGACAAATCGTTGTGCTGAAAAAATGGGTAATCGGGTAAAGGACTTGAAATTTTGTAACAATAAACAACGGATCCCCGAAAATGCTGCCTCCAGGCCCAGGCTCAAACCCAATGCAGGGCGGTACCTTCGTGAAGCCAACCGTCCTTGGCCTCCAAACAGAAACAAGCAAGGCTACTACGGCTCATCATACGGGTTGTAATTTACCAAACCGGTTGCGAATAACCTGTACTGAGTCGTTTTCAGGAGGACAAAATCTTTGCCCAAGTAGAAAAAAATGAACAGAATAGAAATAATAATAAAAAAATTAGACGAGTTGCGAACCCTGGATCAAGGGTTTTCGATTTTTGGTTCGGAAAAACACAAATACCAGTTGAACAGAACCTTTACTGAGGAAGAAATTCATCAAATCGAAGTAGAAAATGGAATATTGCTCTCAATAGAATATAAAAACATTTTGACGCACTTAGGGGATGGCGTTGCTGGTTGCGGGTATGGCTTAGAAAGGCTTAGTTTGGAAAAAATACACCCGCCATATATTGGAACCAGCAACTTGTTGCGAAACTGGAGCGACCCAAAGAAAATAGATTGCGATATGGTAGATCTGAATGAAATATCAGGGTATATCAAATTGTTTGATTATGGCTGTGGAATGGAGTATTGCTTGATTGTAAATGGAGCGGAGCAGGGCGAGTTGTTTTTTTTTGATTGCGATGGGAGATTTGAAAAAATCACAAACAGAACCCTTTTTGATATTTACGAAGACTGGTTAGACGATAGTTTACATATATTGAATAGGGTAAAACAAAAACTGGATGAAATGTCATTGCAAGAGGTGATTGACTCGGAATGGAAAATAAATAACTACGCTATCAACAGCATGATTTTTAGCATAATCGGTGCGGCTCAGTTGGAAGGAACACTTTATGGAATTAGACAGGAGGCCCATTTGGAAAAAGAATACAAAAAATGGAAGAACAAAAATCAAAACGCCTCGAACAGGTGGTGGGAAATTTGGAAAAAATAAAGATTTCGCTGCCCAGCGTCTTCATACGTGATGACGAATATGTGGACTGTGTCTGCTTTTGCAAGTTCTATTATATGTAGTTACCCGTTCGGACAAAGTTCACCAAGCATTCGGTGTTGCGTTTGAAGGTTCGTTTTCAGGAAAATATATGATGGCAGCAATTAAGAATTATACATTCACGGAAACACGAATAAAACACCAATTAATGACGCTTAAACATAAAATTTTTCACTTATTGCTTTTTAAAAACACAGACATGAAAAAGAATCAGATTTTACTCATTGTGCTTCTCTCTATCGGGTGCGCTTTCAATAGTTTTGCCCAGAATGATCTCAAATTTGAAATAAACAAAGTCCTGCCATTCATTTCGATCGAAGAAAATAAACTGACTGAAATAAACACCCTTACGGATTTGGACAAACGGTACCCCATATCTTGGGTAAGAGAATATATTTCCGTGGAAATTTCCGCATACAAAAATGGAACCAAAACAACGGCTTCGGGTATTAGCGATGTCCTGAATCAAGAGCAAAAAGAACTGATTCGGTTGGCAGACCGTAGTAGCGATATTGCTGTAAGCGTAATGTATATACCTGAAAATTCGTTGAAAAATAATACAGCGCAGCAATACGATTTCGAGCTTACCATCATGCCTGATGAAAATGCTGTTTATAGCGAAGGCGAAGCGCAATTGATTCAATATCTGCAAAAAAATTGCATGGTAAATATTGAAACAGGAAATATTACGGGGTATGATTTGACGGCCATAAAATTTACCATTACCGAACAGGGGCATATTTCGGATATTCAAGTTGCCCTACCATCAAAAGATACAAAAATTGACGAAATGCTGGTTGCGGCTATTTCAAAAATGCCTGCTTGGAAGCCAGCAGAGTTTTCTAACGGTTTAAAAGTCAAACAAAACTTTGTTTTGACCATTGGCAATATGGATAACTGCATGGTCAACCTTTTGAATATCCGTCCAATGGAATAAAGTCGCTCCACTTAGCAGATTCAGCCTCGTTTGCTAAAATAAGGTTTCCTGCCGCAGCCCCGAGGCCCAACCGGTAGCGGCTGCCCCCCCCCTCCCACCGAATCCCCCAATTCATCCGTACCTTCGCCCCCTGTCGCGCGGGGTTGCCAAAGATCCCGCGACCCGTATGACCAGGTTCGTCTCGATTTTCTTCGTTCTGGCCTGTTGCTGTTGGCAAGGAAGGGCCCAGGAGTACCGCGCGTTTGCGCGCCGCTACAGCATTGAAGAGGGTTTGCCACACCGCCAGGTCAACAAAATACTCCAGGACCGGCGCGGCTTCATCTGGGCCGCCACCAACGGCGGCGTCACGCGTTTCGACGGGCGGCAGTTCAAAATAATAAACAAGGCCAGCGGACTGGGCAGCGACCTCGTAGAATGGGTAGTGGAAGACGCCAAGGGCTACATCTGGGCCTGCCGCACGGGCCCCAACGGCTGGCTCGCTATCCTGGACCCCCTCACCGGTAGCGTGGTGCCAACAGCCAACTATTTCCGGCAGTGGCCGATTCCGGTGCCGCCAGCGCGCTGGTGGAAAGCGCCGCTGACCATGGCCGACGGCTCGCTGCTGGTGAGTGTGCTCCACCCCGGCGACCTGTGGCGCTTTCACCCCCAATTCGGCTGGTCGAGGATTCCCTTGCCCGATTGCACAAGTTTTATGCTGCTGCAGTCGGGCGCCCGGCAAACCATTTGGGGCTTGCTGGCTCCGGCGGACAACAGCGGGATCGCCCTCCTGGAAATCGATGTGCAAGGCAAGGTCCAACAGAGGATCACACCAAGGCCGGGCTGGACTTTTTGGGAGAAACGGGGTACTGCCGACCAGACCGATCATTTTTTTGTGCTGGAACATAAAACCGGCGAAACGCCGGTGCTCTGGGAATTCAATGCCGAAGGGCAGCGCCGCCCGGCGCCCCTTTGGGTGAACGATCCGTTTGTGCGCCAACACGGCCGGCTGGCCAATAGCCGCATCGAAGTTCAATTTCCACAAATTCTGGATCCACACGGCAAACCCCTGCTCGATATCAGCCGGCAGTACCCGGAAATCGATCCGGCACAATACCGCGACTACCTGGTCGACCACAACGGCAAGCTCTGGTTTGCCACTACGTTCGGCCTGGTCGTGGTGGAAGTCCGCAAAAATTATTTCCGGCGCCTGCTGTACGACCCCAACGCCCCCGGCGGCAGGGGCCTGGCCTGCCGGGGGCTGCTGGAAAAAAATGGCCAACTGCTGGTAAACCTCGAACCCTATGGACAAGGCCGCGTTCGGGTAGACCCCGCCTCCGGCTCGGCCGAACGCCTGCCCGGCCGATGCGCCATCGGTATCGCGCCGGCTGCCGATGGAAACGTCTGGACCGAATGCATCATGGGCGACCACGCCTGGCAAACGCTGTCGCTGTTCAAGGCGACGCCAGCGGGGCAACTGACCGGGCAACAGCTGCTGCAAAAAAAAGACTTCGGGTATATCTGGACGATTTTGGAAGAACACCCGCAGCGCGTGTTGCTGGGGCACAGCCATGGCATCACGGTATACAACCCCCTGGACGGCACCGCAGAGCCCTGGCACGACGCACAAACAACGGCACTCGAGCATGCCAACGTTTCCTGGCTGGGCCGCGACCGCGCCGGGCAAACCTGGGCCTGCACCGAACAGGGCTTGTTTCTCCTGAAACCCGGGGGCGGAGTGGCGGCCCACTATTGGACGGGCGGCACAGGAGCCTATCAGCTGCCTTTTGACCATATTTACTATTTCTACGAAGATGCAGCCGGTATTTTTTGGCTCGGCACGAGCGGCGGCGGCCTGATCCGCTGGGACCGTAAGGCCCCTCCGGGGCAGCAGACCCGGGTCGTTTTTCGCGAAAATGGCCTGCTCAACGGCGTGGTGTACGCGGTGTATGAAGACCAGCACCAACACCTCTGGCTGCCCACCGATTATGGTATTGTACAACTGGATAAAAAAAGCCTCCAGGTGCGGCATACCTGGCTGACGGGCGATGGCCTTACCCACAATGAATTCAACCGGGTTTCCCATTGCCAAGGGGCCGACGGAACGCTGTATTTCGGCGGACTGAACGGCATAACCGCCTTTCATCCCGACGATTTTTATCAACAAAGCAACTCCGGTAAAAC
Organism: Saprospiraceae bacterium; assembly: GCA_020846655.1. Taxonomy (GTDB): domain Bacteria; phylum Bacteroidota; class Bacteroidia; order Chitinophagales; family Saprospiraceae; genus M3007. The sequence goes on from JADLDL010000009.1 coordinate 4,827, forward strand.
CAAACTGCCGCTCGCCATCTCAGCGTTTAGCATCCTGAAATCCGGCCACAACCAACTCGAAAACCATACCCCTGAGCTGTTGCGCAGCAACCAGATCACCCTTCATCCCGATGATCGCTATGTGCAACTGGAGTTTGCCTTGCTGGACTATTTTGCGCCGGAAAAAGCGACCTACACCTGGAAACTGGAGGGTTTGGCCAACCATTGGGAAACGCTGAAAGAACCGGTCCTGCGCCTCTCGGGCCTGCCGTTTGGTACGCACCCCCTGCGCATCCGCGCACAAGCGGCCGATGGCGCCATGGCCACCAACGAACTGTACCTCAAACTGCGGGTGCTGCCGCCTTTCTACCTGAGCGGGTGGTTTTTTGGACTGGTCGCCCTGCTGCTGGCGGTCAGCATCTGGCTGTGGTTGCGTTGGCGCATCCGCGAGCACCGCCGCGAGCAGGAACGCCTCGAAGAGGAGGTGGACCGTCAAACCAACACGATTCGGCAGCAAACCGAGGAATTGCAACAACTCGACCGGCTCAAGTCGCGCTTTTTTGCCAATGTATCGCACGAATTGCGCACGCCGCTGACCTTGCTCCTGGGACCTATCGAATATGCGCTGAACGACATCGGATTGAGCCGGAAAAGCAAATCCTTGCTGCAAACCGCCCAGCGCAACAGCCTGCAGTTGCAAAACCTGGTCAATGAAATCCTGGACCTGAGCAAACTGCGCGCCACAGGCCTGGAGCTCCAGGAACAAGCCACTGTGTTGTTCGATTTTTTGGAGGAAATCTTGTCTTCTTTTCAGTCGCTGGCTGAACACCGGGCCATCGCCCTGCGCCTGGAGTACCAGCCCGCCCCTGGCTGGACGCTGGCCCTGGACCGGCATAAATTGTTGAAAATACTCGGCAACCTGCTGAGCAACGCGCTCAAATATGCGCCCGGTGGCAGCGCGGTGGTCCTGCAAGTGGAAGCACAGGCGGGAGAGGTTTTGTTCCGGGTGCAGGATGCCGGCCCCGGCATACACCCGGAGGACCTGCCGCATATTTTCGACCTCTACTTCCAATCGAAACGCCCGGAGAGCCAGCCCGAAGGCGGTACCGGCATCGGCCTGGCCCTGGCGCGCGAACTGGCCCAGGCGATGGGCGGCGGCGTGTGGGCGGAAAGTACGCCGGGAGCAGGTACTGTGTTTTTCCTGCGCTTGCCTGCCCGCGAATGTTCCCCGGAAACAGCCGCCCCGATTGCCTGGGGCCAGCGCCATACCGGCCGCCTGGACGCACCGGAAAAACCGCCGCCGGCCCAAGCGGCGCGGGGCGACGCTACCGCCCGCTTGCTGGTGGTGGAAGACAACCCCGACTTGCAGGCCTTTCTGCGGACTATTCTGCCGGCCGACTATCAATTGACGCTCGTCGACAACGGCCGCGCCGCCCTGGATTATTTGTCCGCTGCGGAAACGCCCCCCGACCTGATCCTGTCAGACGTGATGATGCCGGAAATGGATGGGTTTCAACTGCTGGAAACCCTGCGCCAAAGCAAGGCCTGGCGACAAATTCCAGTGCTCCTGCTCACCGCGCTGGCTGGGCCGGATGACCGGCTGCGGGCCTTCCGAATCGGTGTCGACGATTATATTACAAAGCCGTTTTCGGCCGAAGAACTCACGGTGCGCATCGAAAATGCGCTGCGCAACCTGCTGGCCCGCCGGGAGTGGCTGGAAACAGAGTCTGCTGCGCCGGACGAAGCAGCAGAGCAGGCCGATATCTGGCTCCAGCGGCTGCGGGAAATCGCTCTCCTCAACCTTGGCAACCCACAGTTCAATGTCAACGACCTGGCCGAACGCATGGGGGTTAGCCGCAAAACCCTGTACCGCCAGATTCGTCTCCGCGCCGGCCTGTCGGCCAATCAGCTCATCCAGGAGTTGCGGCTGTTGCAAGCGCGCGAACTGATCGAATCCGGCGAATACCGGACCCTGCGCCAGGTGGCCGATGCCGTGGGCATGCGCTCGGCCGATTATCTCTCCCGCCTGTACCGCGAGCGTTTTGGCAAGTCGCCGGCCGCTGATTTGTAACCAAACCCTGGCTCAATTTTAAGGCAGGGTGGCCCAATTGTGTGGTATCCCGATCCCTGATTGTTCTGCCCGTATCCGGACTTTTGAGTCCGAATTATGAGTCGTTCCGAATGTTGGCGGAACAGAAAAAATGCTGATTCAACCCGCGATTTTTTATCGCGGGTTGAAAAATTCGGGACGACTCATGCCTTGTTTAATCCGCCTTGTTTCGTAGAAGTCTGTATGCCTGTTCCGGCCTGTGAAGCACGTCTCCGGTAACAGCCTGTTTCAGGCTCTCCTACGATCAGGGCCTTTCATTCCCAAATCTGCTCAAAGACTGATGGTTTAAACTGCTCCGGCAGGTTCCCGACCGGTGTGCCACAGCACGCCGGGAGTGTTGCCTTGCCCGGACGGTGCGTTTTATTCTGCACATAACAAGACGGGGGATTCGTGTTTCGGCACAGATTCGCCAGTCGTAATGTAAAATCAACGATTATGCTGAAAAACATACTTCAATCCTGGATCTGCATTTTACTGTTGCTGCCAGCCTTTTCGGCCAAAAGTCAATCGGCGCCTGTTTGGGTTTCCAATACCCAAAGTAGCGGCGATGGCACCACCGGTACGGTTGCACTGCCTGCTTCTGTAGTAGACGGTGATTTGCTGGTGCTGGTTTTTTCCCTGGAAAAAGGTTCGGCAGTTACGTTTAGTACTGCGCCCGCCGGGTACACGGCCATCACTTCTCCCGGGAATACGAATTTTGGGATACGGGTGTATTATAAAGTCGCTACGGCTGCCGAACCTGCTCCGTCCTGGACATACAATACGAGCGGCAAATGGGTTGCTACCTTGTCGAGAATAACCGGCGCCAGAACGACCTCGCCAGTGAATATTGCCGGTGCAGGCGCTACTGGAAACAGTACCAGCCCCAATGCACCGGCCATTACGACGACGTTTAACGACTGCCTGATCCTGTCGGTTTATGGGCATAAAAAAGACGGTACCTACAGTAACCTTCCCGTTGGCCTGACCCAGGTTTATCAGGTTTCGGATCAAACGCTGAGCGCTTTTATGGGAACCTTTGTGCAAGGTACGTTGGGCACTACAGTCGATAAGACCTTGACCCATTCCGAATCTGAAAACTGGGCGGCCATGCAGATCGCCATTTTGCCGGTGGTGACGCAAAAAACGTACTCGACGGACGGTGTGTCCCAGTTTTTTGTCCCGGCCGGCGTGACGCAACTCAAAGTGGACGCCTGGGGCGGTGGCGGCGGCGGCGGCAGCGGCAGCGGTAGCGAAAGAGGCGGCGGCGGCGGCGGTGCTTTTGCCAGCAGCGTGGTCAGCGTGACGCCTGGTACCACACAAACAGTGACCGTTGGGGCGGCCGGCCCGATAGGTGTGGCGGGCGGCACTTCCAGTTTTGGCAGTTTTGTGGTTGCAGTGGGTGGAAATAGCACCACCACCTACACCGGTGCCTTAGGTGGAGATGCCGCCGATTGCACCGGTACGATCGTTTTTTCGGGTGGTAAAGGGGGCAATGGGAATGCTAGCAACCAAGTAGGCGGCGGCGGCGGCGGTGAGGGCGCTTCCGCTTCCGGCCCTGGTAATAACGGTGGAAACGGCGGTGTCGGAAATATCAACGGGACATCCGGCGGCGGTGCCGGCGGTACCGGCAATCCCGGTGGCGGCGACGGTGGCAGGGGTGGGCACCGCGATTCTGACGGCAATCTCTCCCCGCCCTCAGGCGCGGTAGCCGGTTCGGCGCCCGGCGGCGCCGGCGGCGGCAGAAGTAATAATACCAACAGCTTTTCTGCCGCCGGCGCAGACGGCAGGGTTACGCTCAGTTGGACTTGCCCGGACAACGTCGACAACATGACCACCACAGCCGTCACGCCCTTGTGCGCCGGCAACGGAGCCAGCGTCACGATTGGGTCGACCACCCTCGCCGGCGGCACCTACACCGTGTATTACGAACTAAGCGGCGCCAATGTGGCCGCCGCCCAAACCGTTACCCTGGTTTTCGATGGCAATACCAATGCCGGCACCTTTACGACATCGGCATTGAGCAATGATGGCGCCACCACCGTCACCATACTGTCGGTCGGGTGCGTCCCGGTAGAAAGCGATCAGGATGTTACGGCCACCGTGACGGTGCAATCGTATTATACCCCCATCGCCGTGTTCACCGAAACCATGGGTACCGTTACCGCTACGACCACCATTGCCACGCATGAGGCCAACAACGGCTTCACCAATGACGGCTTCACGATGAGCGGAACGGGCGATGTGCGCAACAGCAATGCCTCGAGTGGATACACCGGCGCCTCGGGTGCAGCCAATATCTTTCTCTCCAATACTGGCGGGCCAACCACGTTTCTGGTGTCCGGCATCAATACGACCTTGTATAATTCCACCTCGCTGAGCCTTTCTTTCGGCGTTTGGAAAAACCAGATTGCATCGGACGGCAGCGACCTGGCGGTGGAAGTCAGTTCGGACGGCACGAATTTTACCCCGCTGACCTTTACGGCCTTGCCCACCACCACCGCTATCTGGTACAGCCGTACGGCCACCGGCACGATCCCCGCTACCAGTAACCTGCGGATCCGCTTTACCAACACCGGTTCGACGTACCAATACCGTATCGACGATGTTTCCCTGTCCGGGGCGGCGCAAACGCCTGACATCACCGCATCCGGTCCCACGGATTTTTGCGCGGGCGGTAGTGTCACGTTGACGGCCAACGGTCTGACTTCCGGCTGGTTGTGGAGCGACGGGATCACCACGACGCAATCGCTCCCGGTGAATGCTTCGGGCGCATACAGCGTCATCCTCACCGCAGCAAATACATGTACCGCCAGCGCGGGGCCGGTCAATGTCACCGTTTACCCCCTGCCGACTATTACTACGTCCGGTACGGTAACGGCGACTTGCCCTGATCCGGGCGACCAAACCACCGGCCTGCCATATTCGGCTACCATGAACGACCCGGTTACATACAGCATCGACTGGAATGCTGCCGCCAACAGTGCCGGCCTGGCCGACCAGGGCAGCACGGCTTTTGTATTTGCTGCCGGCGGCGGTACCGTCAATAACATCGATGTCCCGGGCGGTACGAATCTGGGCTCCTATTCCGGCACGATGACCATTGCCACTGCCCACGGCTGCACGGCTACCCAGGCTGTAAGCCTGCTGGTCGGCGACGCCGAGCCGCCGGAAATTACTTGCCCATCGGGCAGTCCGTTTTCGCGGAACGTAGATGCGGGCGAGTGCAGTTATATGATACAGGGGACCGAATTTGATCCTGAGGCTTTCAGCGACAACTGCCCCGGCGCCACGGTTTCCAATACCTTCAACAATATGGCCACTCTGGCGGGCTCGGATTTGCCTAAAGGCTCTACCAGCATCACCTGGACGGTGACCGATGCTCTGAATATGTTGACTACCGCTTGCGTTATTACTGTGACGGTGACGGACAACGAAGTCCCGACGATTAGCTGCCCTTCGGGCTCGCCGTTTGCCAAAAACACAGATCCGGGCCAGTGCAACTACACAGTGTCGGGCGCGGAATTTGATCCTACGGTTTTCGATGATAATTGTGCGGGCGCGACAATTTCCAACAACTTCAACAATACGAGTACTTTATCGGGTGATGATTTGCCGAAAGGTTCAACGACGATCACCTGGACAGTGACGGATGCGACGAATGTAAATTCGGCATTTTGCCAGATTACGGTCGTCGTTTCAGACAACGAAGCCCCGACGATCACCTGCCCCTCGGGTTCGCCCTTTGTCCGCAACTCCGACGCGGGACAATGCAATTACACTGTACAAGGCGCCGAGTTTGATCCGACGGTATTTGGCGACAACTGCCCCGGCTCAACGATCTCCAATGATTTCAACAGTGCCAACACGCTGAACGGCACCGATTTGCCCACGGGTAACACTACGGTTACCTGGACGGTGACCGATGGCATGGTTGCCACGAGTTGCCAAATCACGGTAACCGTTTTGAAACCGGAGATCGATGTCCAGGGCAACAACGTTCCCATCGCTGCGGGCGACGCCACACCCTCGACCAGCGATCATACCGATTTCGGTCTGGTAGCCACGGGCAGCAATGGTGTGCGGACCTTTACTATCATGAATACCGGTACAGCCAACCTGACGGTGAGCGGGATTTCCAGCAACAACACGCGTTTCACCGTGGGCACACTTACCCCCGCCAGCCCCATCCCTGCCGGCCAGTCGGCCACGTTCACCGTGACCTTCAATCCCAACGCGGTGGGAGCGCAGAACGCGACAATTACCATTAACAACAATGATTGCAACGAAGCGGTGTATGATTTTGCGGTGACAGGAACCGGGTTTTTGCAGGGCGCAGCCCTGGCTTTCGGCGCCGCCAATGATTTTGTAAATGTCAATTACAACCTGAACCAATCCAGCCTGACCCTGGAAGCCTGGGTAAAACCGACGAGCGCTGCCCGGATGTACGTCATCTGCAATGATAAGGATGGCTTCCACGGGGCGGGTTTCGCAGTGAATAATTACCAACTGGAAATTGACTGCCACAACACGTTTACCGGGGCGCCGGGCACCCTGTTCAGTAACGGGGTATGGGCGCACGTAGCGGTGGTGTATCAGCCGGATGCCCGGGTGCGGGCCTATGTCAACGGTACAGAGGTGTACAATGCCGTCCCTAATACTACCTGGACGGCTTCCATGGATGGCCTGACGAATTTTTCCCTGGGCCGGCATAACCCTTCCAATACCTTGTATTACAACGGCAGTATCGATGAGGTGCGCGTTTGGGAAAGGTCGCTTTGTCAAGCCGAAATTCAGGCACAATATAATTGCGAACTGACCGGATCAGAACCCAACCTGGCCGTTTACTTCAAATTCAACCAGGGCATAGCCGACGACAACAACGCCGGGCTGACGACGCTCAACGACCTGGCCGGCACGGCGCAAAACGGCACCCTGACCAATTTCACCCTTTCGGGCAGCTCCTCCAACTGGACGGCGCCGGGGGGCGTCACCACGGGCGCCTCGTGTTCGCCGCTTACCGTGCCGGAGATTAATGTACAGGGGAATAGCACCAACATTGTCGACGGCGACAACACCCCTTCCTCCACAGACCACACCGACTTCGACGGCAACCTGAGTCGTACGTTCACCGTACAAAACACCGCCGTTGCCGCCGCCCTGACGGTGAGCAGCATCACGTCCTCCAATCCAAAATTTGTGATCGGGGCGCTCAGTCCCGTCAGCCCGGTTGCCGCGAGCGGCACTGCGACCTTCACCGTCACGTACAACCCCACCGACGCTACGGTGCAAACCGCTACCATCACCGTCAATAATGACGACTGCGACGAAGCGGTGTACGATTTTGTGGTGACAGCCACGGCAGC
>JADLDL010000010.1 GCA_020846655.1 Saprospiraceae bacterium
CATTCATACGGCCCTGAAGGGCCTTGACCAGGGCGGCGTAAACGCCGCGCTACCAGGGACATTCCCTCACATTGCCACATTCATACGGCCCTAAAGGGCCTTGACCAGGGCGGCGTAAACGCCGCGCTACCAGGGACATTCCCCCACATTGACCTCATTGTCCACATTCCATCACATTGACCTCATTCATACGGCCCTGAAGGGCCTTGACCAGGGCGGCGTAAACGCCGCGCTACCAGGGACATTCCCTCACATTGACCACATTAAATCACATTGGCCACATTCAATCACCTTGGCCACATTCAATCTTACCACCAATAGTTCGCTTTCACCACCAGGGATCGGTTTTTGGGGCCCCAGAATTGCACGGCGTAGTTGTCGGTGTACACCAAAAACAGGTCGCTCATCGGCCGGAACCGCCATTGGAGGCGGCTGTTCAGGTTGAAATTATCGGCCTGGGTGTTGTATTGGATGAAGGTCGTCCACCACAGGTTTTTGGCAAAAAACACTTCCACGCGCGGCGTGAGGTTGAAAATGGGTACGTCGCAATAGGGCGCCGGGAACTCCAGGCGGTTGAATTCGGCGGCCAGGCGAATGTTGACCACCGGCTGAAACCGGTAACTCAACTCCAGGCGCGCCGAATATTGCCGGCCGGAATAAAAGCCGCCCGCACCCGCGCTGACCGACATTTTGAAGGCCTGCCGGTAATCCGAATTCCATTCGGCATTGGCGCTGAGGTATTGGTAATGGCCGGCCGGTAATGCCGGGCACACCGAGATGGTGTGGTCGTCGAACTTGAACGACACCGGCACATGGGCCCAGTTGGGCGCCACCGACACTGAAAACTCGCTGGTGTTCCTGAAATTCCAGGTTACGCCGATATTGTTCGACGATTCATTGAGGCTGCCGTCGGGGTTGATGACCTGAAACAACTCGGCGCCGATTTCGGTATAGTTCAGGCGCTGCGCCGTTTCCGGCGCAAAAAACCGGTATTTCATTTCATTGTACACAAAATTATATCCAATGCGCAGGGTGGTGTCGCGCTGGACGTCGTAGTTCTCGATGCGTTGTTCGAAGCCGGTTTCGGCGTAGTAGTTTTTGCCCATGGGCAGCAGGTCGAGCAGAAAACTGAAGCGCCGGCCGTCGTAGGCAAAACCGGCGTTGCCCCAGCCGTTTTGTTGGCGAATATCGGGCTTGAAGGAATGGTGGTAGGTGGCCCAGCCATTCCATTTGCCATCGGTGGAGGTAAACGAGCCCTCGACGCCGGCATTCCGGCTGAAGCGGCCGCGCTGCCATTCGCCGCCCTGAAATTCTTCGCGGTCAAAGAAATACCCGCCGATGGTGGAGCGCCCGAACACCCGGTGCCGGACGGCCATCGCAGTGTAGTTGCGCGCCGGATTGTCGTCCTTGGCGCGGGTTTGCATGTTCAGGATGCCGATGCGCGTGTCGCTGCCGAGGTTGCCGGTGAGGCGCAGGCCGCCCAGAATGGGCACGGGGGCGCCGTCGTCGTTCAGGCCGATGCGCCGGGAGAAAAAGGGCCGGACGGGTGGGATGCCGAAATTGGCGAACAAGTCGGCATTCTCCAGAAAAAAAGTGCGCTTTTCGGGCAGCATCACGTCGAAGCGGCTGAGGTTGACGGGCTGTTCGTCGATTTCAATTTGTGAAAAATCGGGGTTCAGGGTCACATCCAGGTTGAGGCCCGAGCCGATACCGATCTTGGCGTCGAGGCCGGCGCCGGGTTTCAGGTCCCAGCCGGTTTTTTCTTCGTAATTGTTGGCCAGCGCTGCCGTTGCGTAGGGGATAAGGTTGATGTTGCCTTTCACGCGGCGGGGGGCTTCGGGCCAGTGCAGGGCGCCGGTCCAGCCCACGTCGGTGCCGTCAAACTGAAAGGGCACGCGCGCCCAGGTAGAGTAGAGGCCGTTGACGAGGTCGTTGCGGATAAAATTGACGCCCCAGATCGACTGCCCTTCTTTGAAGCGCAGGATGCGCAGCGGAATGGCGAACTCGGCGGTCCAGTGGTCGGAGAAGGTTTTGGTTTCTACGGACCAGGTGTTGTCCCAGTTGACGTCGATATCGTCGGCGCCGGGTGTCACCAGGCCTTCGGTTTGTACGCCGGCGGGCGATACGCCGAAGAAATAGCCGTTGTTGGCGGCGTTGGAGGGGTCGAGGATAAGGGCAAAGCCGTCGGAATCCCAGTAGCCGACGTCGCGTTTCAGGCTTTGGATTACGTATTTGCCGCTGTGTTGGCAGCGGACGGCGAGGTAGAGGTTTTTGTCGTCGCAGGCCACGCGCACCTCTGTTTGGGCGGGGGCGAGGCCACCGTCGCGGGGCCATTTGAGCCAGAAGGGGCTGCAGGGCGGGGCGGTTTGCCAGACGGGTTCCGAAAAGTCGCCGTCGAGTACGATGGGCCCGGTACTGCGGACGAGGTCCAGGGAAAAACTATCCTGGTGGATTTGGCGGGTGGATTGGGCGGAGAGGCAAAGGGGGCAACAGAGCAACAACAGGGCGTAGAGCAGGCGCATAGGCGGGTTTTGTTTTCCGGAAAATGGCGAATGCGGTTCGAAGGGGGCGGAATTTTTGACAGGCAAAGGTCGAAACAGCCGCATTAAAATTTTAATTCCCAAGGCCTCGCTTTCTCGTGGAGAATTTTTTACCTTAGCGAACCAATTTTTTAACCAGTTCAACAATACCAAAATGAAAACTACACTCGCCACGGCGACGGCTATTGCCGTTGTGGTGTTGGCTTGCGGGCGTTTAGCCACCGTACCAGCACCCAGTTCCACTCCAAACTGTTTTTGTTTCAACCCAGCGGGCTCCTGCGACAGCCTCTGCTCTACCCTGCCCATCAACGTCAACATCAAGGTGACGACCGGGTATTTCTCTCACCTGGCGCCCGACGACCAGGTGCCCTTCGATGTATTTTCCTGGCAAACCTTTGCTGCGCTCAACTGGCCCTCGGACACCAGCGGCAACCCGCTGCCCGGCCCCATCACGGCCAATGCCACGGCGCCCAGGGTCTGGGAATATTACACCGACCCGGCCCAATTGTTTAGCAGCAATGCCAATGCACCGCTGCTGTTGCGCATGGAATCGGCCCAAAGCCGGGGGCAGAAATTCCTGTACATGGACGCCAAAATGCCCAATGCGTTTGACCCGCTCAACGAGTTCCTGGAATCCGACGGCTTCCCGCTCATCGACCGCAACCTCAATTTTGTGTTGTACGAAATCCGGGTCAACCCCGACGAGGCTACGTTTATCCAAAGCAACCACCTGAACACCAAACAGGGGATTTATAACTATTACCAAAAGGAAAAATCCTTCAGTTTCCCGGCCAGCAAACTGCCCAACACCGCCGGCGCGATGGAAATCAAAGCCGCCTGGCGCCTGCTCGACAGCCTGAAAGGCGACCAGCCCAGCCGCTTTTACACCCGGCGCGCCACGGTATTTATTCCCGGCGAAAACACCGTGAGCGGCAACCCGCTGGTCATCGAAAACGCCCTGGTAGGCCTGGTGGGCATGCACGTGATCCGGCAAATTGCCCAGCCCGACGGCACCCTGCAATCGCAGCGGCTCATTTGGTCGAGTTTCGAACACGTCGACAATTCGCCGCCCGTCAACAGCAACGGCGGCATGACGACCTGGTCGTTTTTCAACAACGATTGCACCGACTGTCCCATCAACATCGCGCCCCAGTTGCTGCCCGGTGACAACAAGCAGTACAAATGGGACACGGTGGCGCCCTACGCCGCCCGCTACGCCTACAACGGGCATTTTGGCAGCCAGGTGAAACAGTTGCTGCCCTCGGCGTTTGCCTGCACCGACTCGCTCAACCAGCAATGGCAGGCCAAATTACAAGGCAGTGTGTGGGCCAACTATCGGCTGGTGGGCACCCAGTGGTTTGTCAGCGGCGAGCAGGGCGCGGTGAATACGCCGGTGATTTTGGCCAAGACCGCCATCGAATCGTACATGCAGGGCACTTCGAGTTGTATCAGTTGCCACCAGCAATTTGCCAAGGTGATCGTGAACGGCGATACGATCGCCACGGATTTCAGTTTCCTGTTCGGCGCGGCGCAGTAGCAGTTTGCAGTAGCAGTTTGCAGTGGGCAGTTTGCAGTAGCAGTGGGCAGTTTGCAGGAGCAGGAGGCAGGGGCAGGCTTATTTGATCCGAAACATCAATTCTTGTGCGCTGTAGCGGCGCTGCAGCGCACAGGAATTGTAAATGATGTTGCGGAAAACATAGATATCTCCAGGTACGGCTTGGTTGATGAGATCCTGGGTGTCGCTGGTGAACCGGGCGCCCCGGTTGTGCCGCAGGATGGCGTCACCTTTTTTTGGAATCCGCCACACCTCGTAGGATACCACATTTGCACGAGCATCCAAATCACCGCAATTAAAGTACATAATCAGGCCGGGGGCGGATTTTAGGGCGCCACGAGTCAGGCTGTGTTGCCGGTCTGGGCTTGTGACGTATGCCTCTGGTTCCGGCAAATCGCGCAAGCGATACTGGTACTGCCCAACAGTGATGCCCTGCACCGTATCGCGGAGGATGAGGGTGGCGACATTCGTATCAAATTGACAAAAGGACCAAGTGTAATTCCCGGGGCTGTGTTTTTGGATGCGCCCCAGGGAAGGCACCAACAGCAGGTTCGAATCCTGAATATCTTCGACGGCTACGCGCAGGGGATTTTCGACAACCGCATACAACAAGTTCATTTTTCCCAATTCAATGGCCGCCTGCGCGGGTAGTAGCAATGGCAGTAGGAGTGGCAGTAGCAGGAGCAGTATGCAGGGGCAGTGGCAGTTTGCAGTGGCAGTTTGCAGAAGGTAGTGGCCGGAGGCAGAGGCAGTTTGCAGTTTTTTCATGGTGGTAGTGCAGGCATATTGGTGATAAAAACGACAGCTGCCGGGCAAATGGTCTGTTCGGACACAACAACAATGGTACAACGCGGCTTTTCGTTATGAAAAAAACCGTTGCCGCCACCCACCATCATGAGAAAACTGCAAACTGCCTCCTGCCCCTGCAAACTGCTCCTGCAAACTGCCTACTGCAAACTGCTCCTGCTACTGCTCCCCGCCCCTGCCACGGCCCAATACGAGGCCATTTTGAACGACCCCGACGTGATTTGGGCGGCCGAAGTGACGCTGGATTTTGTGGTCGAGCCTGAATTTATCCCCATTGACAGCGGTGTATTTTATGAACAATACAACCTCAGCGTGCCGCTCAAACTACAAAATGCCAATGCGGCAACGCCCGATGAAGAAGGCGTCCTGCTGGCCTCGAAACTGATGGCCTGGTGCCGCGATCCGGACCTACCCGCCTACGCCGCACCCGAAGACCCACTCCCGCTGGCCGACACGCTCCGGCAGGCGCGCCTGCGCGCTGTGAGCAGCGACAACGATTCCATCACCGTGCTCGACCCTGTAACCCTCATGGCCCACAACAAGGCCATCGACAGTTACCTCGACCCCCGCTCGATCCACCTGGTGCGGGTACGGCAATTGCTCTACTACCGGGAGAGTTCGGACGAGTTTGAGGTGTTTACCGCCGCACTGGCGCCGGTTTTTCAAAAACAATATCACTTCTGCTCCAACTGCGGGTATTATTTCGCTCCCTTCTGGTTCAAAATGCCACCGTTTGCCAAACAAAAAAAGCAAAAACCGCCGCGGCTCGACGATCCCGGCATCTCCTGGGCCCGCCGGCTCACGACCCGCGAAAACCTGCCCGCCCTCGACAGCCTCCCGCCGATGAAAGATTTCAAACGGCCGGTCATGCAGCAATGGCTGAAGCGCCTGAAAACCGACCCCAACTATGCTGTAGTGGACGACGATGGACAGCCCCTGTCGGGCCCGGAGCGCGAGAACTTGCTGGTCACCATCGATTCCGTGCCGACCTTCGACCCGGAGACCTACGAAGAAGTTATTCAGGTGGTCCGGGAGGAGCGCCTGGCCAAGGACCTGATGCAGATCAAACTGGTGCAGGACTGGTGGTACGACGACAAACGCAGGCAACTGAGCGTGCGGCTCCACGCCTTTGGCCTTCTGGTCGACGTGACCGACGAGGAGGGTAATTTGCGCTACAAAAGGGTCTTGTGCTGGCGGCGGAAAGAGTAGAAACTTACACCTTCCTATGCCGCAGCCGCGCGGCATCCAGCCAATAAATCAGTTTCAGGGTGAGAGAATTATCCTGCGGCGCCTGCATGGTTTTACGGAAATTGCGGAAATAGCCGTCCTGCCGGATATCATCGCCGGCAAACACCGCGTCTTTCCAGATCAGGTTCAGAAAACTGCCCGGCGCAAACTGCCAGGTATACACCAGGTCAATGTTGAACAGGTTGAAATTCTCGTCGGCGTTGCCCTGCCAGTCGGAGGCGCTGAAAGAGCCGTCGTCGTTCAGGTGCAGGTATTCCAGGTAATAGAGTTTGGACCAATAATGCCGGCCGCGGATGGTGGCGCTCATGCGGGGCGTGAAGAGGTATTCGGCGGATAAAATGTTGTCGAACACGGTGATGCGGCGTTTGCCGAAAATAATATCATCGGGGTTCGTGTAGTTGACGGCGCCGAAGTTGGTGTAGTCTTTCGAGAGGCTCCAACTGCCCGTCAGGCGCAGGTGTTTGCTGGCGATCCAGGTCGGCGTGACGGTGAGCCCCACAAAAGCATCCTTTGGAATGGGGCTTTCGCCAAAATTGAGTTCAAAACTGCAAAACAGCCGCTTGCGCACATCAGTGGTGAGCTGCGGAGAAACAAAAACAAAGGGCGCGTGGTGGAATTTTTTGCCCCAAACACGCGGCTCGAAATAGTCGTAGTACCAAAGCGGCTGGCTAAGGGCAAACAAGGCCAGGGTCAGTTGGTTTTTCAGGCGGGTTTCGCCGTAGGCCGACAACTCGAGGGCTTCCCAGCGCCGGGGAAAATTCAGGAAGGTGTTTTCGACGGCTACTTCCACAAAGGTGAACAGGCGCTGGCCCTTGGGTTGGTAATCGCCGTAGCTGACTTTGAGCACCTGGCTCAGGAAATTGTTGCGGCGGTTGAGGCCCAGGTCGCGCTGGTCGAAGCGGTCATCTGCCGCTGCAAACTGGACCAGCCCGCTCCAGGTGCCGCTCACTTTGCGCAGCGCTACATTGTAGAAATAGCCCGTTTCGCGCTGCTGGAGTTCAAACACCTGGCTCAGTCGGCCGGCGCCTTCAAACTCGTAGGTATTGGTTTTGTCGCGCAGGTTCCAGGTCAGGGCCGACACGTTGGCGTCGCGGGTGCTGCCGGCGCGCCATACGCTGGTGTTGGTAAAACCCAGCGCCGAGTTGTTGGGCAACAACTGGTCGATCACCAGCACGTTGTAATTGCTGAGCGGCGAGGTTTCCAGCGTTCGGGTTTCGCCGGTTTGGGTGTTTTTGATCACCGCACTGGTGGGCGCAGCCAGGGCATTCAGCACGCCGATTCCGAGTTTGGACTTGGTGCGGCCCGACAGTTTGGTGGCGTTGTACAGGGGCGTGACTGAGGGATTTTTTTCCAAAATTTCCTCGTCCAGCAGGCCATCTGCCGCTGCGAAAAAGCCCTCAGGGCGGCCGCCGATCCGCCGCGAGTAGAAAATATTGCCCTTGTTGAACAACTCCGTGCCTTCCGTAAAAAACTGCCGCCGCTCTTCGTACTGCACCTCGAAGGGCGAGAGGTTGCGCACGGTGTTGTCGCTTTGGGCTTCGCCAAAATTGGGGATCAGGGTAGCATCCAGCGTAAAACTTTCGCTCAGGCCCCATTTCACATCCACCCCACCGCTCAGGGATTGGCTGTTGGCGTATTCCACCGGCGCAGTAGACACCGGCGAGCGCTGCACGGTGCCAGCCAGGTAGGGCGAAAAGGCCAGGCGGCTGGGCGGGTCAAGTTGTTGCAGGCCGTTGAGGTCGCCCCATTGGGGCAGGGAACCGCCGCCGTTGGGGTCCACGGGGCTCCAGGTGCTGAATTCGTTGGCGTACTGGATCTGACGGGCAAATTGCAAACCCCAGACCTGGTCGGGTTTGCCCGGGAAACGCAAGGCGCTGAAGGGGATGCGCATTTCAGCGCTCCAGCCGTCGGCCTGGATTTTGACGCGGGCGTCCCAGACGGCGTCCCAGGCGGCGTCAAAAATATTGGGCGGCGACATGCGCAGGTCGCGCTGCACGCCGGACGCCGTCACCTCGAAGCGGAAGGCATTTTGCCGGTCGTGATAGGTATCAAACCCGACGTGAAACTGGTCGGCGCTGCTTGAATTATCGCGGCGGCTGAGGTCTGTGCGGATCTTGGAGGCGTCGCGCATATACAGGTAGGCGCCCACGTACACGGCTTCGTCGGTGTACACGATGCGTACTTCCGTGCGTTCGGCTGCTGCCTGGCCAAAGGTGGGGGCGAAGGTGATAAAGTTGGTGGCGGCCGGAGCCGAGTGCCAACAGGCCTCGTCGAGGGCGCCGTCGATTTTGGGCGCCGTTTCGACGCGGATGGTGTGGAGCTGCGGGCGGTTGGTATCGGTAGTAGGGCCGGGCGATTGGGCGGTGGCCCGCCCGGGCAGGAGCAGCGCCAGCAAGGGCAACAGAAGTATTGTTTTCATAGCGACAGGCAGTAAATCCGTTGCAAATGAAGGCAGAGGCCTTGGGACCCGGACAAGAAATCTACCACAAGCAGGCTAGTGCTGGTTGAACAACCGTTTTTCGCCGGAATCAGGGCAGCATCAGCCGGTAGGTATACTGCGGTTGTTGGCGGATGCCGAAATTCGGCGCCACCTGCAAGCCTTGTTGAATGGCCCAGAAGGTGGATTCCGGATTGAGTTCGAGATCATCTTTGAACAACAATTCGGTGCGCAGCGTCTTTTCGCCGGCGTATATTTCACAATAAATCCGCTGAGGAACGCCCTGTTCTTCCAGCCCGGGCCGCACCGTTTCGAAGGCAAAATAGCCGTTGGTATCGGTTTTGAGGTAGCCAAACAGGCGTGCGTGCTGGCGATTGCCTTCCGGACCGGGTATGTCGGCGCCGGCATCACCAAACCAGCCCTGGTAGTCGCGCTGGTACACGTACAGCAGCGCGTTGGCGGCAGGCTCGCCGTCGGGCTGGAGCAGGTAACCATCGATCCGAAGGAGGACACCGGGTTCTGAATACGGGACCAGGCGGAGTTTGGCGGCTTTGGCATGCTGTCGGATCAGGCTCCGGAAGGAGTACAGGTGGTGGAGGGGCATCCAGTTGGTATCGGTCAGGATACTACCGGTCCATTTTTCGCCTTTGCTGAGTTGGCGCTCCAGTTGGAGGAGTTGTTGGGTGGTATCGGGCGGGGTGGAGGCTTGGGCACTGAAAGCCGCCAGGCAGAGCAGCAGGAGCAGGCTTGCGTGTTGTTTGATCGAATCAGTCATATGCCCTAAGACGAACAGTTGGAGAGAAAAGTTGTCTGTTGGCTACAAATTACCTGAAGCGCCGGCACTACAGGGCCGAAGGGTTTTTAGGTCGGCGTCAAGTTGATCAGGACGGAGTTTTGGGCAGGATTAATGATCATGCGGTTTCGGCCACTCATGTTTTGTTTTTCCTTTTGAAACCGGATCATGCCGACGAGTTCACCCAGGCGTTTGGCATCGGGTAGTATGGGAGGGTTGCGTTTCAGGCCTTTTTTCGCGTCGGTAAACAGCGATTTTATTTCATCGCCGTTGAAGCCGCTGGTACTGTCGGCGATGACATCGATGAGTTCATTGGACAAGCCAATTTTGTATTTTTCTGCATACAGCGCCACGATGGCGCGCCGGGCGGTAGGGTCTGGGAGATCGATATGGATCGGTTTGAAGCGGCTGGGGCGGAGCAGGGCTTCGTCGATGATATCCAGGCGGTTGGTGGTGCCAATGACGAGCAGGGGGGTATCCGGGCGGAAGCCGTCCATTTCGGTAAGGATTTGGGCGACCATGGAGTTGCCCACGCGGCTGCCGCCGTCTGGCCGGTTGGAGCGCTTGGTGGCCAGGGAGTCAAATTCATCAAAAACCAGCACGGAGGGGGCATGGCGCCGGGCTTCGGAGAAGATTTCGCGGAGTTTGCGTTCGCTTTCCCCCACGTACATATCCATGGTTTCCGGACCGGAAACGACCATGATATTGGCGTTGAGTCGGTTGGCTACAGCCTTGGCAAAGAGTGTTTTGCCGGTACCCGGTGGGCCGTAAAAAATAAATCCGCGCGGGATCAGGTCCTGAAGTGTTTCTTCTTCGTCTTCTTCAAAAACCATTTGACCCTGAATGAGTTGAATGGCTTCTTCCAATTCGCGTTTGACATCTTCATAGCCTCCGATTTGTCCAAAATCTACTTTGGGCACCACGAAGTTGTTGGAGGCCGTGGCCTTGAAGGTCCGGATGGATTCTTTCAGGTCCTGCATCGAGATTTTTTTTCCTTTGGCGTATTCATTGATGGAATACTGGATGCATTGGCGGACGCGGATGGGGTTCATGCCCGATACATTTCGATAGAGTTCTTCCGGGTCAAAATTATCGATACTGGCCTTTTGGCCGGGTGTTACCAGTACATCCACCGTGAGCACTTCCTGCGCATCCACCATCGTGGTTTTGGGTATGCCGTTGATGATTTTCCGAAGGGAAAAGCGCGACTCGATAATCTCCGGCAGGTCGACCGACACGTCGGTGAACGCGAGGATCAGGCCGTCGTTTTTTCGATAGATCAGTTCGGTCAATTCCCGCGACTCCCCGCTCAGAAAGGCGCCGGTGCCGCCAGCCAGCAGATCGAGGTGGGGGATGACGAGTACTTCGTTTTCTTTGATGGATTGGATGATATTCTTCAGGTTGCGCAATTGCTCGAGGATCAGCGAACTGCCGGCATTTCCCTGGTTGATATCGGAGGCTTCCAGCAATTTATACTTGAGTTGCGCTTTCTGGACGATGGTTTTCCATAAGGTATTGACAATGAGTTTGTCGCATTTGATCAGGACCGACAGGCCCATCTTCAGTTCGGCGGCTACCTTTTCAATTGGTTCGCCGTAAATCAAGCGGATCGATTCTTCTTTGTCGAAGGCTTTGTGGTCGATGTTGTCGTAATGTTTGGGCTGGGGCTGGTGTTTTGGACTGCTGGGGACACTAGCGGGAGGCGTAGTGGCAACAAGGCTGTCGGGGTCTGCACTGGCTGTAGGATTGGCTTCTATTTTTTTGATGTCCAGTTTGGGGTATGTCGGGCCGGGATTATCCTTCGGCGCGGCAGGGATTGGTACGGGTTGTGCATGAAAAGAAGGTTGGACGAAATAGGGTTCCTGCAACAGCCGGATCAATTCCGTCATGAAATCTTTGTGCATCTGTTCGTGCTGAAAATCGCCGGCAATCAACTCCCGAATGATGTACACAGCCCTCGGATACAGGTCGTGGTCAGTGGGATAGGCATACATCAGTTTGGCATGTGCCACAACAGCCAGGTTTTTGCTGAAGGCACTGATCGAAAGCCCCAGAAACATCAGGCAGAGGAACGCGGCGCCCACGATGATCAAAATATTCAGCCACCAGGCAAAATTTTTGATGTATAAAAAAATGATGCAGCCAGCGATGGCAGCCAGCATGATGAGCACCATTTGAATGTTTTTGTTCCTGATTTTTTTGCTCAGGCTTTCAAAAAAAGGCTTCAGGCTGGCCTGTACCTGGTCTTCATTGGATGTGGATTTGATGACAAAATCAAAGCTTGTTTGTTGTTGGATGACCAGCATCACCAGCAGGACGCCGATGTAGGTGTACACGAAGTAGGTGGGCCCTAAAAACCAGATATATAAAATCGGAATGGCATAGACCAGGAGCGCGCCAAAATAAACGCCGACCTTGTTGCCAATATCGTCGCCGGAAGAATAGTAAAAGGCATGTGCCAGGCAAAAAAGGCCAAAGCAGGCGATGAAAAAATGCCTGGAGTAGGATAAAAAGTAGTTGTAATCTTCTGTGTGGCCGATCCACTTGGCATAGGAAAATATACCAATATAGGTGATGGTGGCCAACAAGATGGTGGGGGCGATGAAGCGCCGGTACGAGCGGATGCTGCGCTCAAAAAAATCCGGGAAACTGTTGTTTTTTTGAGAGAGAAAAGAAGCGATCAGCCAGGGGCGCGAAAAAAAATAACCGGTCGTGAATATCCCGGAGGAGAGTAGGGCGTAGTTGATCAGCCCCTGTGCATCGCTGTCCAGGGCTTGTTGCTGCACATACAACATGGCGGCATAGGCCGCGCCAAATACGACAAAACCCAGCAGGAATAGTACAATGAGTTTCCTGGTTCTGCTATACAATGTGGCAACTTGATTCATAGGAGGTTCTGTTGTTTTCAAATAGACTTTAAATAACCCAGTATTGCTGCTCGTACATATCGCGTTGCCCATCCGTCCGGACATAAAACCGGAGCAGGCGGCTGCCGTCGTTTTCAAAATTAATCAAGCCGGCTACCTGCCAAATATTTAAAAATGTAGTATTGTGCAGTTGAAGATCCACTCTCGACAGGCCAATATCCAAGGCATCCGCCGAGAACAGATGGGTATGATACCAGCCCAGTATTTTCTCCTCCGGGCGTTGTTCCCGGATCAGTTTTTTCACTTGTGCAAAAGATTCGCCGGTAAAGTTGAGGTGAGAAAACGAAGCGCCGAAATGCTCGGCATTGATCGCATCCCGGATTTCAATGATAAACCCGTTTGGCCGGTTTTCATTGGCGTATACCATGCCAATAAAAAAACCTCCTTCTTCATAATGGTTGGAAAACATGCGGGTTTTGACCAGATTCCGGTAGATATCCTGGTGGATCAGGATGCTGATCAGGGGTTCTTGCTCCGGGGCGGCGGCCATGAAGGCGCTCAGAGACCTTCGGGGATAATGGTCCTCTTCTAGCCGGGTTATTTTCAGGTTGTTCTGCCAACTGTTCGTTGTGTTCAGCGTAAACTCGCCCTCAATGTTCGGCCGCCGCACCCGGGCGGCTTCTTTTTCCAGCGGATCCGGGTCGGTGCTGATGATAATCAGGCTGTCGTGGGGAATATAGTCGGCCGGTAACAGGTCGAGCAGGGGGTGGTTTTGTTTATACATTTCCTGGTTGTCGGCATTTAAAATCAACACCTCAAAACTGGAGTCCAGGCTCAGTTTGCTCCGCCGGCTTCTGAAAAAGGTTTTTTTATCGATCAACGACGTGAGCCGCACGGTCATCTCATCGAGCGGCAACTGAGTAAGCCGTTCAATGCCTTTTTTCAAGGCTTGCGCCAAAACCGAATCTTTCAGTTCCACTTTGAATGTATCGAGTCCGAAAAACATCTGCATAGGTTCAATTGATCAATGGCTAAACGACCCTGCTCATTTTCAGGTTGGGGAAATACAGCGTATTGAGGTAATCTTCATTTTCCTTTCGGGCGGCTTCCAAGCCCCCTCTTGCGGTGATAGCAGTTTGCCCTTCTACTGTTTTCACCCATCGCAGGGCATCCGGATTGAGGCCTTCCCGGATTTGGTAGTTCTGGTAGGAGGCAATGTCGATGAGCAATTGGCACAATTGTCCGAAGTCCATACCGGGGCGGTAGCGGTCGGCCAGTTCACCGAGGCATACCCCCCCGCCGAATCGTTCGCCATTGCGGATACGTTGTGGCTCTACATTGGGATGAAAAATAGGGGATACCCAAGTGACCTCCGGAGCGCGCAAGGGGAAATATTCCGATAGAAAAATATTGACTTCGTGCTCCTGAATAGGTATAGGCGGCATAGCAGCATTGGGGGCCGGGGCCCAGCCGGGCGCCAAAAAGGAAAGGTAGTACTCGGTAGGGGCCTGCTGGCTGTTGGCTTTGACCTGAAAACCTGCATGGCTTTTGGCAAAGTTGAGGATTTGCACCCGCACCCGCGCCAATGCCTCCGCCCGGATAATCGGGTTGATGTTGGCGGCAGTGCTCTCCGGGCTCACCTGAAAACCTTCGCCTTCCCGCACCCCCATCTCATTCAGCGTGCGATCGGGGTTGGCCACCCGCTCGGTAGCGCCGTTGGCGCCTACGCGGTCGATGACGGCTTGGCGGGGCCGGTCGCGGGCGTCCCGGGGCCAGGTCTCCTGGTATTGTGCCATCATGGCGTTGGCGACGTCGCGCACCGGCGTAGAAGCCGGGATATTGGACAACATAAACCGGGCATGGTCCGGGCCTTCGATAAAGATATTGTCCAGCAAGTAATCGCGCTGGCCCTCGCTACCCAGGATGACCTGTGTAGGCGGGTTCACCTGTGCCCGCAGGCGTTGGGCCAGGGCAGCGGCCTGGCGGGCATTTCCGTTCACCAGGTAAAAGGAAAAGATACCGTTGGAAATATAGTTCAGCATCACTTCCTGGCCGCCGGTGGTTTCTGCCGACAGGGTTTGCATCAGTTGGTTGAGCTCGTCCTGGCCGCCCGGCCAACCAATCACGACGAGGTTGGTGCCGGTTTCGGGCAGGGGCGGCGTGGCGGCTTGTGGCCGAAACTGGCTAAAAAACGCATTTTTGGGATAGCGGCGGATGGTGGCATCGATCAAAGGGCCGTAGTCGGGATCGATCACACCCGCTTCGATATCGCGGCAGATGCTTCGCCAGAAATCAGCAGACTGGTTAAACCCTGGCAGGCGTTCGCGCGGATAGTTGATACTGTCCAAAATAGGCAAGGCTTCTTCCCGTGTGCTGAACAACCGGGCCAATTGATCAATGATCCCTTCGCGCTCCAGGTCACTATAAGACAAAGCGGAAGGCATCTGGTTTCTTTGATTTTCACGCTGCATTTGAACAAGCCAATTAAAATGAAAAGGAAAATATCGCGGGTTTAGTGCATTTTTCAAGGTAAGCAACGCCGCTTGGGAGAAGCGTTAACGCCTGTGCGCTGTTGTATCGAACGGACCAGATAATGCAATCCACGTAAAGCCCTCCGCTGTTTCTACGCCCAGTATTTCCCGTTCCGGAATACCAATCTCCAAAAGCCGTAAATGGCCTGGTATATCTTCCAGGTGTTGTGTGTGGGTGTATTGGACATCGCCGCCACACTCCGGACAAATATCGAATATCTTTTCTGCATTCCAAATTGCTTTTTTGTACGCACAAGCCGAGCAATACACAGTTTCCCAAACGGCATTCCACAGCCAGACACGGCTGTCAGGACTCAGTTCTGACAACAATTCCTGTATGGTATGCCGGTTAGAGACAGCAATCTGTTGTACGTTGCCTATGGGCATGTGTAGCGGACAATCCGGATTTCGGTGCACCGAAACCAGGTCTGTAGCCCCTGTGATCGCATTGAACCGGAAGATACCTGCCGGGCAGGACAGCCGGAGCAAAAAACGGAGTGCAAAGGAGGTGCCCCAGGCGGCGGCTAAGGCGGTGGTATGTATAGCCGCTCCTACCGCTACTTCTTCTTCCGGCGCCCGGCAACTGGCCTGGGTATCGGCCTGCAGCCGGTCGGGAGGCAGGCTGCAAGCATAGCAGGCTGCTTCCGGATCGGTATACAAGCGGACTTCTCCTCCCCAGGGATGGGTACCAATATCCAGGTAAGGCGAGCGCACCAGGTTGCAGCGGCCGGTGACGTCGAGCCGGGCATTCAGGTTGTCGACGCAAGCGATCAACAAGGATGCCTCCTGTAACTCGGCCAAGCCCAGCACCCGGGCAAAATACCCTTGCCGGGCATCGATCACGACGCTGGGGTTGAGCTCGATTAAGCGTTCGGCGGCCACCTCAACCTTGAACCGACCTACATCATTTTGCCGAAACAGGATGCAGCGGCTCAGGTTGGAGTATGAAATGGTGTCAAAATCGCAGAGAACCAATTTGCCCACACCGGCCATCGCCAAACTACGGGCGACTTCATTCCCGACTGCCCCCAGGCCGGCGATCACCACCGTTGCTGCCTGAAGAGTTGCCTGTTTCCAGCCTGGAATCAGGTCGTGCCGGCTATATCTATCGTCCATATTTCACCAGGGATGAAGTAGCCGGGCAATACAATTGGTCCTGGTTGGAATTCCATTCGCCCCAGCAATTCAGGCCTTTAAACGGGTCCCAATGGATCGATACAAAACACTTGGGCGATTCCGGATGGCAAGGACAGAGCACTACAATATCGTTCTGGCGCAGGGTGTGGCCGCAAATGGCGCATTTGTGGCGTTTCAAGCCGGCCAAGGGCGGCGCCAGCAAGGTATGTCCTTCCCGTAGCACCTCAATGGGGATGTTGGCGGGCGGAGGATAGGTCGTGACAATACCCAGGTTAAACTCCAGGATGTCTTCCGGGTTGAAGTTGGACTCGCCTTCCTGTTTGCCGCTGCACGCCAGCCGGGTGCTGTTGTGGTACACTTTGCCGTCGGTTTCAATAAAAACCGGGTCGCCATTGCGAAAACTGTGGTTACAACGCTCACATTCGGTATGCAACCAGGAAGAATCAAGACTCGTAATGGCGGCGCCGCCTTTTAAATAGGCCGAATTGGAAGGGTCTTTCGCAGCGTTTAACCCTTCATCAAACAATGCTTTTTCATTCATAGGGATTGGATCGTGCGTTGAATGCTCTCGCGAAGGCGTTGGAAGGCATCCGCGTCGTCTGCTTGTTTAAACGTAATGTAATGAAATTGTTTAAACAAAGGCGGCAATTCGTGTTGCGCCGGGTTAAAGTCTGGCAGTACCACCGGCACCAGGCACTCTTTTTTTTGTGTATATAATTCCAGTGCCGCGTTAAACTGATAAATGCCCCAAGGAGCGATGCCCTTTCCTCCAATGAATATTGCCACACTGGCACAATTGGACAGGGCCTGGCCAATTGCCTGGGCTAACGTTTGGCCCGGCGGAATGTCTCTCTTGACAAACCAGGGCCTGATACCGGCTTCCACCAATTGTCCAACAATCCGACCGACAACATCCTGGTCCCAACTGTTGTACGAAATAAACACATCGAAGCGGTCTGTTGCCGGCGGCTGCGGCGGCACCCCTGCTGGGGCTACAGCTACTTTTTTACCCCTGTCTTGCAGAATTTTGTTGTATGGATACCGCTCCTGTGCTTTTTCAAGCAGCCGGCTCATGCCTGGGTCCAGAAGGCCACTGTCCAATTCCTGCTGGATATGCCGCCAGTACTCGAATGGGGTCATACCGCTAAAGGGCGGGCGAACTGTGCCTTTTTCTATCCCAATGGCATCCAGCAAATGTGTAGCCGCCGCTTCTGTGGAGAAGAGTTTCGATATTTCTTTCAATACTACATTATCCGGCATATACAGTAGGAGGGAAGTCGCCCACAAGCAGCAGCAGGCCTTGACTTCTCTATTGAACAAATGTCGGATAAAAACTGATGTAATGGCCGGAATCGAGTTCAAAATTTAGGCGGCGGTTTGCATTTCAGGAACCATGCCAGCCCGGTTCTGCCGGCCAACTCTCTTTTATCGTTTGGTTCTCGCGTTTTACATTTTAACCTACGGCGGCACCCTACCCCGCCGAATGCAGCGCCATCCGGTTCCCTTCTGTATCCACAAAAATAGCCATATACCCGTACTCCGGCGAAATCTGGGTCTTCGGCCGCAGCACCCGCCCGCCCGCCGGCTCCACCCGGTCCAGGATCATTTGGAGGTCCGGATTGCCGTTCAGGTAGATCAGCGGGCCCTGGGTTTCGCTGGGCTGGTAGGACTCGTGCCGGCACAGCGCGGCGCCTATGTCCGATTGCGGAAAAAGCCCCATCTGAAACCCGCCAAAATCCATCACCTGGATGTCGATGTCAAATAGGGTGTCGTAAAATTGTTTGGCGCGGGCCAGGTCAATGGCCGGAATTTCAAACCAGGTGGTCCAAGGCTGCATCATAAGGTCGGTGGTGTAAGGCAAAATCAATACATCGGCCGACTGTTTTGCGGCCCGTCAGCAAATGTAAGCCACCACCTGAAAATAACAAATTGTTTTAAGTAAAAAATATTTTGCCTTTTTTCAAACAGTACCCAGTCCACAACAGCCCGCCGGCGCTTGTCAAAAATGGGCACAACTGGCATGCCTGATCTGTCGGGCCGGGCTTTTCACAACAACGCTCCCGGCCGCAGCAACACGCGCGGCCGGGAAGCGGATAATTGGATCGATTGGCGCAATGGCGCAGTTCCGAACGGCATACCGCTCGGGTCATTCATTTGGTTTTGTGCGATAAAAGCCGTGCGCGACCGATCCGGTTGGTTTCAGAGGAGGTTTTTTCACAACTGGACGATCAGCGACCATCCGGCTGAAAAAGGATGCGTGGAGAGGTCCGAAAAATCGCGCATCGATACCAGCACCCCGGCTCCGGAATGTTGGTTGTAGAACAAGAGATTGCTGTTGCCCACAAAGGTCAGCTGCGTCCAACCGCCCGAAAACGCATGCGTCCGGAGGGTGGCCATGTTTTGTGTGTTCGTCAGCGTGCCGGCACCCGATCCGGCATTGTAGAACAACACCCCCCGGTCGGTGTGGACCACGTGCGTCCAGCCGCCGGCAAACGCGTGGGTGCTGAGGGTGGCAAAATCGCGGTTGTTGGTCAGTACCCCGGCGCCACTGGCTGCGTTGTAAAACAACACCCGGCTGTACCAGCCCGTCAGGTGTGTCCAGCCAGGCGACAAGGGGTGGGTGCTGACGGTTACAATATTGTTGTCGGTGACGGTGCCGCCGCCGGCATTGGCATTGTAGAACAACAAGCGATCGTAGTTCAGGCTCAGGATATGGGTCCAGCCGGCGGCCAGGTTGTACGTTTGCAGGGTGCCGAATTGCCGGTTGTCGGTGCGGACGGCGAGGCCGCTTTGGCTGTTGTAAAACAACACCTGCTCGGCTTCTTTGAGTTGAACAATATGCGTCCAACCGCCCGACAGCGGGTGGGTGGATACGGTGTTGAACTGCCGGCCGTCGGTCACCGTAGCGCCGGGCGCACCATAAAACAGGACAAAGGTCTCCGGCAAACTGCTGGGGTTGAAGGAATCGTCGCGTTGGGCCAGCAAAGGCAGCGACAGGAGCAGGAGTGCGGGCAGGAACAAATTGTTTTTCATGGAGTACGAACGTTTAAAAATCCAGGGGGAAGCCTGAAAATTATTGAATGGTGTAGGTTAAGTGCATATTGGCCATTATTGCTTCCAAAACGCCTTGCCCTCCAGTCGCTGGACATTTTCCGTTTTCAGAAAATACCAGCCTCCGGGCAGCCCTTCCAGCGGCAATTGCGCGCGCGCGCCGGCTACCTCGAACGAGCGCAGGAAGCGCCCCATGCTGTCCGACAAGCGCAGGTGCAGCGGAGCGCCCGTGCCATTCTCTACGGTCAAATATTCACCGGCCGGGTTCGGTGCAATGCGGTATGATGACAGCGCCGGCTCGTGGCTACCGACGGCGGCACAGTTCATCCCGTCGCGGGAGTATTGGCAAACGGTTTGCCAGGCCAGGCGCTGCAAAACCGCCGCCACAGCAGGCGATGGGGCATCGTACGCGCCACCCGTTCCCAGATACAACTGATGCGGCAAACCCTCCGGCGACACACCGTGAATGACAGCGAACATCACGCAGGCGATAAAGTAGTTGCCTTTGTCATTCAAATGAATGTTGTCTACAAAAAAATCAAGGATGCTGGTTTCGCCCGCCGCCTTGCCGGCGGCGATGCTATCGTACAGCATCGCCAGGGCCTGCCCGGCCGGAACCAGAAAAATATCCTCGCCGGGGTGCGCTGCCAGCACCGAATCGGCAATCCCTTCCCAAAGCGGCAGATCGGTGCTGAGGCGCGTTCGCCAGGACAGATCGTCGTGATCGTCCCAATCGCAGCCGGCGGGTGTGCCGGAGCCGGTGCAGTGCCAGGTTTCGTAGATGAAAAACTTTATGTTGGGGTTATCCTGGGCGGCGTAGCGGTAAAAACTATCCGCATAGGCATAGGTATTCGACCAGGTCAGGTGGTTGACCAGGGGGACCGCCTCGGTCAGAATAAAATGGCTGAACCCGCCCTGGACGAGCGTGGTATCCCAGATATCGCCCTGCGCGGAATAGGGGTTCGTCCATTGCCAGACCAGGTTGGCGCCGATACCGACCTGCACCCTGTAGTCGTACGCTTTGGCTGCTGCTTCGCTTAACCCCTTGACCATCGTGGGCATATCAAAATTGACCAGGCTGTGGCCGAGAAAATAGGCTTTGGCTTGGGCGTTTGCCGGCTGTGCCGCGCTGGCCAGGAGTATTGTCAGGAAAAGAATGGCGTGTTTCATTAGGGTTTGATTTCGGTGATGAGTCCAGTGGTGTATAATTTATCCCGGCGGTAGTATTCCGATTTGATGGGGCCGAAACCCGGTACGTACCACTCAATGGCCGTGAACTCGAAGCGGATGGGAATCAGGACTTTCAGGTAGTTTTTGGATTCAAAATTGATTTTCCAGGCCTCGAAGGTGCCGGCCGGGGTCGTTATTTTTTCCTTGCCCACTACCTTCCGGTTCGTCATCGTCATGTCCATCGTACCGGTCAGGTCGACATTTTCTTTGGTGCTCAGGAATTTCACCCTAAACGCGCCATCGGGCAGGGCCAGGCCAGGGCTCAATACCGCCGGGTAGGCCAGGTTGGTGGCTTCCACGACTTCCATCTTCCAGTCCTCTTTTTTGAAGACATCCTTGGTGTCGCCGGATACGAAAGCATTGATATCGATGCTCATCAGCCCGTTTTCGCAGGTAGCCGAGTAGTTGACCGTGCTTTCCCGTTTGTCTTTTACAAAGTGTTCGCCGAAGAGTTCCGCGCGCACGACGCCGTTGTCGGTGCTTACTTTTTTGCTTTGAATAACGGTTCGGGTTTGCTCTTTTCCTTTGGCGTTGTAGCTGACCTGGGTGATGGCACTGCCTTGTTTGAACAAACCGAGCAGGACGCATTCCTGTGCCCGGAGCAGGGGCAGGCTGCATAAAAAAAGGAGAGCGAGGAGGGTGGATTTCATTTGGAACGTCTTTTTAAGGAAAAAATAGAGATGCCGGAATGGTAGGCCTGTTACCATCAGCCCTCAATCCAGGCAGCCCACACAGCTTCGCACTTGTAGTGTCGCGCCTTCTGGAAGCGTAATGTGCAGTTGCCGGCCAGCATCAAAATGCTCTGCTGAAACGATTACGCCACGCGCATTCCAGGCCGTGGGTGTGCTCGTCGCATCGAGCCGTGAAAACTCAAACACACAAGCAGCCGAATCCAATTCGACCAACGAAACCTGACCGTTTGTTACCTTGAACAAAAAAACTACCTGCTGCTGGACGCCGGGCAGGTCGACCACCCCATGGTAAAACCGACCACTTTGTACCGGCAAGAACCGGTTCACGGTTTCTACAACAGGGCTGACGGTTTCCCAGCCTGAACTAAAACTCTGGCAACCAAAACTCAAATAGTTGAGGAGCGTGTGGTAAGGGAGGATATCGATGGTGCCAATTGTCACCGAGTCGTATAAACCCAGAAAATCGAATTTGTCAAATTGTTCGGCATTAAACCGGTTGGGAAAATAGATGGGTGTCGACGCGTTCCAGTCTTTGGCTGTTTTCGACCGGGTCAGTAGCGTAAACTCCCAATCCGTATTCGGAAAATACAGTCCACTCACCAACCGTGAGTCGCCGGAAACTAAAGCCGTATCCGCTTTATAGTTTTTCCCGGCAGGTTTACGAACAAGGGCCGCCACCGTATTGCCTGGAATTTGTACCCGGAACCGAGCGGAAAAGGCTTGCACCGTATCCAACACAAAACTGGCTGGGCTACTAACTTCCGCCGCAGGCGTACACCGAAAAAACACGACCGCCAGCATCAAGGCGGCAACAATCATTTGGTATTTCATTTCTATGGGTTGTTTTCAATTCAATTTCGACACAAAGAAAAGCCCCCTGCCCGCCGCAAATCCATTACATTTTTCTTTCATTTTTCCGGTTTTCCACGCACAAGCAGTTTATTTTTCCGCATCCAAATCTGAGATGTATGCCCGACACCCTGCTCGCCGAACACTTGCAAATCCTTCTCCCGGAGGAACGTAGCCGTTTCGAAGCCTTTTTAAACTCCCCCTATTGCAATACCTTTTCCCACCCGGAACAGCAGCTCCGGCTGGTCCGGCATATTTTTCAACAAATCAAATCCAAACCTACGGAAAAAAACACCGAAAACGCGCTGTTGCGGCAGCTCTTTGGCCCCGGCCCGGTGCCGGCCGGCAAACTGGACAAACTCAAAACCGCCACGCTCCAGGCCCTGAAACAATTCCTGGCCGATAACCAGCGCCGCCGCCAGGCCGACCCCGCCGACGAAGCCCTCTGGCTCGCCGCCTGCTACCGCGAACGGGGCCTCCACCACCGCTTCGAACGCCTCGCCGGCAGCCTCCAAAAAGAACTGCGCCAACGCCCTTTTTCCGGCGAAGCCTGGGCCGACAGCAGCCTGCGCATCGAAGAAGAATGGATGCGTTTTTGGGCGCAGCACCCCAAAGCAGAAGGCGACATGAACCTCCCCGCCACCATCAGTGCCATCGATCAGGCCTGGCTCCTGCGCCGCCTGCTCTACCTGATGACCCTGTTGCACCTGCGCCATATCCGGCCGGGTACTGATACCCCTGCCCTCTACGATTGGTTTGAAACCATGTTGCCGTATTTCGAGCGCGAATTCGCCGCTACCAACCCGGTGCTCCGGGCCTACCTGCTCTCTGTGCGGCTGGCTCTGGCCAAGGCGCCGGAAGAAGGCGATGCGGTATTGGAAAAACTCCTGGCCGTGCTGGAAAACATCCGCCCTGCCCTACCCGCCCAGCACCTCCACGCCCTCGAACAACACGCCCTCCACTACTGCCACCGGCAAGCCTACCTGGGCCGCGATTTTGCCCAGCCGGTGTTCCGGATTTTTAAATCGCAGGCCGAAGACGGGCGGATCCTGAGCCAGGGGAAAATCAGCGCCGCTATTTTTACCAGCGCCGTAGTGGCCGGCCTCCGGGCCGGGCAAGACGCCTGGGTGGAGCATTTTATCGACCGGTTTCACCCCTTTCTGCTCGAACCGGACGCCCAAACCGATACGCACGCCATGTGCCAGGCGCGTTTGTATTTTCACCGCCGCCAATTTGAAAAGGCCTTCGACCTGCTGAACGGCTACCACAGCAACACCTCGCTCAAAATTTTCACCCGCGCCTTCGAACTCCAGATTTTGTACGAAATGGACTCGCCCCTGTTCGATGCCCGCCTGGAAGCCTTTAAAATCCTGTTGTTCCGGGAAAAAGACATCGCCCCCGAAAAAAAAGAAACCTACAATCGGTTCATCAACATCCTGCTGCAATTGCGCACACCAGCCAACCGCCACAGCCCGGCACGAAAAGCCAAACTGGCCGAAAAAGTGCGACAGGCCACCAGTATTGCCGAGCGCTACTGGCTGTTGGAAAAACTTTCCTGAATAAGATTTTTACGCGCTGCATGCTCCCAAAATTGAAGAATGTTGTACCCGCTGCGGCGGAACAAACGAAAACGAGACTGCCGCATCAACAGGTTCAAGGTCCAACTGCTAATGCGGCAATTTCGTCTGTAAAACCTCCCCCGGCCCACCTACCACATCATTCTTCCCTGCCCCATCAGCCTGCCCTGCGCATCTTCCACCCGGAAAAAATACAAACCTGGCGCCAGGCCCTCCCGCTCAATGCGACACGACGCGCCGTTCAACTCCACTTGCCGCAACGTTCGCCCCAGGGCGTCGCTCAGCAGCAGCCGCTGCTGCCGGAAGGCCTGGCCATCGCTGCGCGACAGCAGTACAAAATCGCCGGCAGGCTGTGGTTGGGTTACGATTTCTGACGGTGCAGAAGAATAGGGAACAGCCGGCTTGGCACTCACCGTGGGCGTCTGCCCGATGGTGTGCCAGGTTTGATTGGTGCGGACAGGCAGGTTAAAATCAAAATAAATGCTCGCCGAGTTGAAAATTTGCGCCCCCAACGGCAGCCCCGGTTTTTGGGCCACGCGGAAACTGACAAACCCATGCGAAGCGGCTTCGTTGGTGTTGCTATCGGGCAGAAAAATATTGTCGAACGCAAACCGAATCTCACCCGCCCCGTTCAGGCTCCAGGTGTAGGCATGTGAAGCCGGGCCGGGGCGCAAGGAGGCCGGATCGAGCCCGGCCGACAGGGTGTCGATCACCAGCACCGTGTAGGCCGTATCCGTGCCGGTATTCTGAAAACGGATGAGGTATTCCAGGTCCTGACCGGGCAGGATGATATGATCGGCAGAATAGCCGATCGGAGACCCTTGTTTGTCGTTAGGGTCGTACGAATCGGTGTTTTCCAAACAATCCTGGTCCCAGGATGGCGTGAAGGGGTCTACCGGAAACTGGTTGATATAGCCCAGGCTGTTGTAGCCGCCGCAGCCTTCCGAAAAGGCGAGGGCCAGGGTTGAAAACGGATGGCCGGGCTCCTGCATCGATTCGATGCGCCAGGTATGGCCATTGGCCGGCAAATCGAGTTGAAAGGCTTCGTTGGGGGCGTATTGCCGGTTGCCGTTCATCAGCACCACATCGTCTTCGATGATGATGTAGCCCAGCACTTGTGATAAGGCACCTCCGGTGTTTCGGAGTTCAAAATGCAAGGTAGAATCCTGGCAAGTTACCTCTGCGTTGATTTCAGCCCCCGACCAGTTGGGCACCGGCGTACACAAGGTATCGGGGTAGCCATGCGCCGTGATGCAATGCGTTTGCCCCAATACCGTGGAATCGCAGTCCACCTGTACCGTCAGGCTGAAATCGCCGCAATGCCCGGGGGCAACATCGCCTACCCAAAACCGAATTTGCCCGTTGCCCAGAAGGGTATGCGGCTGGTTTGAGCCCACAAAACTGAGATACGGATCTAGTTCCAGGCCTACCCAGGCACTGTCGGCCGGCTCGGTGCCCTGGTTGCAAAAGCCGACAAGCACGGCGTTGGGAAAACAGCGGCGGAGGCGCGGGATTGTGAGTTCGACGGTCAGCAGCGGGCAATCTGCCAGCGCCAGTGCGTCAAAATGGAGGCTGTCGACACTGTTCAGGCTGCCGAGTAAAACCGCTTGCGTACTGTCGCACAGGTTCCACCACAGGTCCTGCGGCGTCCGTACGGTTACGTCATATAAACCCGTATCCAGAAACATCTGGTACTGGCCGTTTTCATCCGTGAGGGTATACCAGGTGTCGGCGCCCTCGGCTTTCACGACCCAATTGTTTCCCACAGGCTGTTGGGCATCCGGGGTAGAGCAATCCATGTCCGCATCCACCCGTATCTGCCCACTCAGCAAGCTGCCCTCGGCCGTAGGGCTGCTGGTCCGGTAGAGCGCACCGATGTTGCCATAGCCGCCGTAGAACTGGCCTGTAGCATACAAGTGCATATTCTTGGAGACGGCAACGCCATAGGCAAATGTGGGTCCGCTGGAATTGCCAAACGGCAACTCCGGCAAGGGTAGCGATTGCCAGTGATAGCCTTGGTCGGCCGACATGCGAATCCTGTCAGTACCAGACACTTTGGTCAAAAACAGTTGCCCGGCAGCATTGCCCTCCAAACCCTGGCCCAGCAGGGTTGATGAAATCGACCAGTTTTGCCCTTGGTCCACCGAGCGGCTAAAGCGGCTGCCAAAAATCAGGGCACACAAATTGCCGTTGGGCAACACTACCAGGCTTTTGAACGGCAGCATGGTAGGCCGTTGCCAATGCAGCCCGCCATCTTCCGACCGAAACAACATGGTTGAATACGCATAACTGCCATCGCCGTTGAAGCGCAAACTATCCATCAGCGCAAACAGCGCCCCCGAAGGATGCCGGCTCAGGCTCCGAATGTAGAAACTATCGGCCACCGGGGTCCAGTGCGCGCCGCCGTCGATAGACCGGGCAGTGCCCAGGCGGGTACGGGCAAAAACGGCGTGCGAAACAGAATCCATCAGCACCTGGCTGAAATCCGGAGCCAAGCCACCCGGCGGAGTCACGTCAATGGGGGGCTGATTCCAGGCTGTATGCCGGAAAACAGCGCCTTGTTTGGCGAGGTACAGCACCGACCCGGTGTCTGCCGCTACGGTACTGTAGTACGTTACGGCACTGGTATCCAGCAGGTTCCATTGCTGTCCGCCGTTCTCTGTGGCCCAGAGTCCGTTTTGGGTAAATGACCACCAATGCTGTTCGTCCCAAATACAGAGCTGCCCCAAGGCCCGGTCTATGCCATAGCCGGAAAAACTCCAGGACAGGCCTCCGTCCTGCGAGCGCAACATTTCGCTGCCGATCAGGCTGCCATCCTGCAAGGTGCTGAACAGGGGAAAATGTCCGGCAAATTTTGCCGACACGCGGGTCCAGTGCAGTCCATCGTCCATGGACTTAAACAGGAATTTGGCGGTGGAGGCATAGATGGCCCCGTCCTGCGCCAGAGCGAAGGCGTACACATAATTGTCAATTTCAACCAAGGTACTATCCAGCAGAACGGACTGACCGGGGTCGTTGACACTGACGCGCCGCCGCAGCCCTCCCAGGTTATCCGGCACCAGTAAAGCGCCCGAACTCGTAAAAAATGGCAGGTCCAGCAGGTTGTTGTCCCACCACCATGTGCCGTTTTGACCGCCGTTGATGGAAAAAAAGAATGTGCCAAACCAGGAATAATCGGTCGACACGGTAAGCCGATCGTACGAATCGATGCTTACCAGCGTGTAATAATTCCCGCCCAAGCCCCACGCCTGCAGGTTCGTCCAGGTAGCGCCAGCAGAAGCGGAGCGCGACAGAAATTGGTAGTACCCGCCAGATGATGCCGACACAGAATCGCGCAGGGCCAGCCAGGTACCGTCCGACAATTCGCCCAGTGCATGGGTACGCGTGTTGGTTTCCAATGGCAGCCAGGTATTCCCGTTGTCCAGGGAGTAAAAGGTGTTGTACAAGTGCGCCAGGCTCGTTTCCGGGTCCAGTATACGTTCGGCAAACAAAGTGCCGGCACGACCGACCGATATTTTAACAAAGCCAGTATCCGGATCGCCCGAGGGTTGAAAAATCTGCTGCCAATGCACACCATTGTCGGTGGAGCAATACATGGTGTGGTCATAAAATTCGGCATACAACCAGCCGGCTGCGGTCTGGTACACACGGCTGGGGCTGCCGCCATCCGGCGCTTTCAAGCGTTCCCAGTACGATTGGGCTTGCAACAACGGCATACTCAGGCACCAAATCAGTATCAATTGTAACCCTCGGTTCATCATCATGTAGTTGAATTTATTTCCCGACAAATGTCAAGCCGGCCGGCCGTATCCTAAAATACAAATTTCAAGGTTTGCCGAAATTTATTTTTACTATTATATTGATAAACAACAATATAGTAATTTATTTGCCGAAAATATTTCACATCCAGCCGGCTATAGTTTCATGACCGACAGTTTATTGCTCCGTAGTTTTCGTCAATTGCTCCCCAAAGACCTGCGCACCCTGCGCGACTTCGTGCGTTCCCCGGTCTTCAACCGCCGCGAAGAGGTGAGCCGTTTGTTTGATTACTTGGCAACAACGATTGGCAAACCGGCTCCCGGGGCATTCCAAGCCGAGCAATTGTTTGCCGCAGCCTTTCCCGGCCAAGCCTACGACAACCGCCTGTTGCGGCACACCATGTCGTACCTGCTGGCGGTGTTGCGGCAATACCTGGCCTGGGCCGAGTGGCAATCGGAAGCGGATGAAGAGCGGCGCTACCTCCTGCGCGCCTTGCGCCGCCGCAACCTGGAGACCCTGGCCGAAAAAGAATGGCAGCAAGCCGATTCGGACAGCCGCGCCGCGCCGCTGCGCGACGCACGGTATTATTTCAAACGATACCAGTTGCACGAAGAACAAATGGAGCGCACGACCCGCCACGAGCGCTCGGGCGGCATCAACCTGCAAGCCCTGCCCGATGAACTGACGGTGTTTTATGTCGCCGAAATGCTGCGCCACGCTTGCGCAGCCTTGTCGCACCAGGCCATCGCCGGCCAGTCGTACCGTTTTGGCTTGTTGGATATGATCTTGAATGCTGTCGAACAAGAGTCCATGCTCCACGTGCCCGTTATTGCGGTATATTTTCATGCCTATAAAATGCTGCAATCGCCCGAGGCGCCGGAGCATTTTCAGCAATTGAAAACACTGCTTAGCCACCAGGAAAACACCTTCAACCGGCAAGAACTGCGGGGCCTGTATTTGCTGGCGATCAACGGGTGCATCCGGCGGATGAACGCCGGCCAGCGCGACTATATCCGGGAGGCTTTCGACTTGTACCGCTTGGCCCTGGAGCGGGATTTCCTGACGGAAGACGGCTTTTTGTCCGGTTTTACCTACAAAAACATCATCCGGATCGGGGTCGCACTCGGCGAACACGCCTGGGCCTGGCAATTTCTGGAGCAATCCCGAACAGCACTGCAGCCCCGCGAGCGCGACAACCTGTACCGCTACAACCGCGCTTTCTTACACTTTCAGCAGCAGGACTATGCCCGGGCTATGCCGTTGCTGCAACAAGTAGAACTGGAAGACCCGCTCAACAACCTCGACGCCCGGCGTATGTTGTTGCGCAGTTATTTCGAATTGGGCGAATGGCAAGCGCTGGACTCGCTGCTCCAGAGTTTTGCGGCGCACCTGCGCCGGCAAAAAAACCTGGGTTACCACCGCCAGACCAACGAAAATCTGTTGTTTTTTACCAAAAAACTGCTGGACACCGATAGAAACGACCGGAAGGCTATGGCTGCCTTGCGCAGCGAACTGGAAGCAAGCACAGAGGTGGCCGAGCGGTCCTGGCTGCTCCAGCAAATGTGAACTCCGATGCTTGTTGTTGGCAGGCCAATAGCCGGGGGAGGCAATTATTCAAAGTCAATTTCGGTGTTGTCGCCGATGTTCAGGCTCAGGTTCATGCCCTTGATGGAGGCGTCGCTACCGATGACGGAATGTTTGAGCACGGCATCGTCCAGCGCGGCGAAATTGCCGATAATGCTGTCTTTTACGATGGAATAATTGATGGTCACATTTTGGCCAATGGTCACGTGGGGGCCGATGATGCTGTTGGAGATCCGGCAATTGGCGCCGATGGAGACCGGATGGATGATGATGGTATTGTCAAAATTGGGCAGGCTGAACTCGTCGGTTGCGTAGCCTCTCTGGCTGAGCAACATGGCGTTGGTTTCGAGGAGGACTTCCTTGCGGCCGCAATCGAACCAGTTGTTGACCGGCAAGGCTTGAAAATGGGTGCCTTGTTCGAGCATGTATTGCAAGGCGTCGGTCAGTTGAATTTCACCCACGGTGCGCTGGTTGCTTTGCATCAGGTGTTCGACGGCCCGAATGAGTGCCCGCACTTCTTTTACCTTGTACAAGCCGACAATGGCCATGTTGGATTTGGGGATCCGGGGTTTTTCGATCAGGCGGGTGACGTTGCCTTGTTCATCGAATTCGGCCACGCCGAATTCGCGCGGGTCATTGACTTTCTTCACCCCGATGCAGGAATGCGGGCAGTTGAGCATTTGAGCCAGGTCGGCATCGAAAATGGTATCGCCGAAAGCGATAAAAATCTCGTCTTCGTCCTCGATGGCTTCGTGGGCGGTCCATACGGCGTGCCCGGAGCCTTCGCGGTGTTCCTGGTATACGAATTCGGTTTGGAGATGCGGGTAGCGGTGTTCGATAAAATCGCGCACTTTTTCGCCGAGATAACCAATCACAAACACAAAGTCGGTCAGGCCGGCTTCTGCTAATTTGTCGATGATAAAACAGATGATGGGTTTGCCGGCTACCGGCATCAGCGGTTTAGGCTGTGTGTACGTATGGGGGCGAAGGCGGGTGCCGGCGCCCGCGACAGGGATAACAACTTTCATAGTTCAACAAGTCCCCAAAGGTATAGAAATTTACCGTTGTGCGTACCCGGGGCTCAATCTGTCGTACCGTAAAGCAGGTCCTTTAGCCGTGATCCTTGTATTTCGGGCAGGTTGTAGGCATTGTTAAATTTTTCGAGTGTGGTTTCGATGTCGGTTTTGAGTTGTGAAAAAGTATCGGGGAGCGTCCCGGGGCAGGTCTGGCTGTCGTGGTAATTGGCTGTGATTTTGGCAAATTTTTTATAGTACTCACTTCCCTGGGCCACAAAAGCGCAGTATTTTTCAATAAAATGCACCACCCGGTCCACCGAAAACTGGAGGTTGACGCTGGTTTTTTGCCGGAACGCCGGGTCAGTGGCGGCGTTGGCGATGGCTTTGTCGACCTGTTGTTGGAGCAGGTTGTACAGGTGTTCCCAATCGTCGTTGTCGCGGCAAAGTTGGAGCGGCATAGCATAAGTTACCTGCCGGCTGCATTCGGCAAAAAGGGTTTCACATTCTTTTTTCAAACTCAGGTTGGCGTCTCGCAGGTACTCGGTTTCATAATAAATCACGCCCAGGTCCTGGTGTACCCGGACGGTAAAATCGAGGATACAGGATATTTTCTCGAGCTGTGCCGGGCTGAGTTTGCCGTTGTTGCCGCTCAGGGCAAGCCCCACGATGGAAAAGGCTGCCGAGAGGTACGGGTTGCTGGATACGATATCGGGCATGGCAAAGCCGAATTTTCGTTTCATGCGTTCGTCCAGCACCATTTTCATGTCCTCAAACTCCGGGTATTCGTGCGGGTTGCTGATCCGCATGATTTGCTGGCTGGTACGCAGGCTGGTAAAATGGTGGTCCATGCTCAGGATTTTTTCGTACAAAATTTTGAGCATTTCGATACTCTTCCGGTAGCGGAGGCGCAATAATTTGAGATCGGTTTCTTCACCCAGGCCGCGGATATGTTCCTCAATTTGTATTTTTTCCAACAACAAGGGATAACCGAGTTCCGGCTTCCGGGCATCGGCCTGCAACAGCGCGGCGTTGACCAGGAGCAGCCGGGAGCGCAAGGGCAGTAGCGCAGCGCGCTGTTCCTGTTTCAGGGTCTCGAACATTCCTTCAACTTCACGCAACCAGGCGCGCAGGTGTTGCGAGGAATCGCCGGGCAAGGTATGGGCCCGCAGGAAAAACGGCAGAAACAGGCAAACGCAGAGCTGTCCAATCCGTCGGGCACTGCTGGGAGGAGGTCTGAAAAGCATAGGAGGGCCATCTGAAATGTTTACCAATAAAAAGGGCCGTTGCCGGGTGGGCAAGTGCTGCACACGAACCATCAGGCAGCGGCATTTCGGGTAGGCAAACCGGCGTTGTCGGCTCAGGTGTTCCGGGCCTCGGGCGTATCGGGGATGGATACCTCCCGGAGCAGGTATATCCCGCTCAACAAGGGTACCAGTACCAGCACGTAGAGCAGGGAGAAGGTACTGCCGCCGGCATCGTCCGGGGCTGTGACGGACTCCGGTTTGGGTACGATTTGATGGATGCCAAAAACGAAATCAATCAGTCCGTGCAGGAGGCTCACGAGCAGCAGGTTGCCGGTGCGCAGGAGCAGGGCGCCGAAATACAGGCCAAGGCTGAAGGCGATGAGCACCTGTTTGAGAATATTCTCCAGGTTGTCCGGCTCCCGGAGCAGGTTTAAAAAGTGCAGGATAGCAAACAAGAACGCTGCCACGAATACCGCCCCTTTGGACCGGGTTTGCGCCAGCAAGTAGCCCTGTACAAAACCGCGCAAGGCAAATTCTTCGGCCAGGCCTACGCAGAGCATGGCCACCAGAAAGACCCACAACAGGGGCGTTTCGGCCGAGCGGATGGCATCCAGGTTGGCGGTCCCCAGCAGGGCGATGGCGCCTAAGGGATACAGCAGCAAATGAACATCCCGGACCGTTGCGGCGCCGAGTCCGGCCAAGCGGGTGAGCCGGTACCGGTAGATACACCCGAGCGAGAGGAGCACAACGGCGCTGTTGTGTACAATGGCGCCGGAATACTCGGCCAATGCCGGTTCCAGGCCGATCACATACTGGAGCAGGTTCTTTTTCACCAACACCATGGCGGCGAGAAAAATGAATACAGGGGACAGGGTTTTGATTGTCATACGGTGCATACGACTGGTGTTGAGAGCACCATCCTCCCGGGCACAGGGGAGGATGGTGCGATTCAGTTATTGTGTTACCAAGTAAATTCGACCGTCACTTTGCAGTTGCGCACATCGAGGCACCAGGAACTCATGCCCCATTCGCAGGCATAGCAGGTACACTCGCCGGGGCAGGGGCATTGTTTGACATCGCACTCGATTTTGATGCTGCCGCCGAGACCCAGGCTACTGCCGTTTCCGCCCAGCAAGGTACCCAATTGGTCGGTATACAAGAAATTTTGCCCCACCACCACCTTGTTGTTGTTGGCAGAAAGGGTGTTGCCGACAGCGACAAAAGGCACACCCTCCGAATGCCGGTAGGCCTTGGTGGAGGTGTAGATCCCGTCGCCGGCTTTTTTATCAAAGTCTTTGCCGTTGTCGGCAAAAGCATCTTCCCGGAACCCGAACGTTTCGACCAGCCGGCTGGATTTGTTGAAATCAAATACGGCTATTTCCCGGACGTATTCCGTGTTGCTGATCGAACGGGTGCGCATATCCATTAGGGCCACGTTTTTGCCCCAATAACTCAGGTCAGACTGGGCAAATACGCCGGTAGACAGGAACAGGATGCTCCACAATAAGAAATTCGGTTGAACCTGAAAAATCGTTCTCATGATCAAAAAATATGCTTTTTTGCCTACTCTAAGCGCTTTTCGGCTTCCGCGTCCGTACTCGTTTAAGGATTTTCCGGTTGTCTCCTGTTGCACCCGGCGGCCGGTGGCGCCTTAAGCGACCGGGATGCGTTTTTTTAGGCACGAGGGGTCCTGTACCATGCGCAGGGCATGGATCATCAATGGGCGTATGCTGGTGTGCGCGATAGGCCAGGCTCCTGCTAGCGCAGTTCCCGGAATGGGTATTGCCTGTTGAAATGCCTGCTGTTGTGTTCCCGGAGCCTCCTGCTCCGACCGAATGGGCAAGAGGGTTGCCCACCACGGCCGAAGCCTGTTACCACTGAACGTGCACCGCGCTCAGGGACCGTTTGGGTCGAAGGAGTAGTACCGAAGACCTGACCAGACAAATGTATCGGGCATTGCCGGAAGAAAAAGCGACAAGTAACAGGGTTTTTGAAGAGGGAATTTTAAAAATTTCAGGATACATTGCCCTGACAATCAATACACTACTTCCAAATTTATGGTCGCAAGGGCATATGTTTATTTCCAAAAATCCCTGTACTTATGCACCCGGAGTGGAAATTGCTCAACATGTGAAATATGATCAAAGAACTCAACGACCTGGTTCATTTTACCAAAACAAGCATCTGGCGCGACGAAGAGCTCCTGCTGTTTTTCTCCAAACACGACGATGCCTTGCTCCAATTGTACCGTTCCCTTTGGCAACACGAGCTGCCAAGCGACGAGGCGGCGGCCCGCGCCCTGGGCGTCAGCCTGAGCACCTACAAAAAATGGGGGCGCCGCCTGCGCGGCTACTTGCGCGAAATGGCCGTCTTTTTCAATGATGAAAAAGCAAAAGTGGATGCTACCACCAAAAACTACCTGGAAGGCACCCTGGAGACCGCTATCCTCGACCTGCTGATGGCCCGGGGCTACCGGCATGCCCCGGAGGCGATTGCCAAACGCCTGCTCCGCCGCAGTACCGAATACGACATGCCGGCTTTCGCTGTCAGCGCCCTGCGGCTGCTGAAGGAATCAGTGTCCGGCGCCGGCGGCCACCCCGGGCAATTTGAAGAATACAGCCGCCTCTATTGGCAATACCGCGACTATGCCGATATCGAAGAGCGCGCCGCCGACAGCCTCCGCTGGCTCCAACTCCCCCACTGGCGCGCCGCACCCCCGCGCCAGCCCTTGTCCGAGCAAATCCGGCAGCGGCTGTCGCGGCTCGAACCCTGGACGGGCCGCACGCCTTCCGGGTCGTTTCACCAGGACTACTACCTGCTGAAAGGCCATTTCCTGCTCGAAATTCTCGATTACGAAGGCGCTTTGTTTTGTTACGACGAAGCCCTGGCCTGGTTTGAGGCCAAAACCTATCCGGTCAGTACCCAACTGGCCCTGTTTCACAGCGCCAAAATCATGGTCAACATTTTTTTGAAACAATACCCCGCCGGAGAAGCCGCTGCCCTGGCTGCCCTGGACCATGCGACCGATGGTTCCCGGCAATTTTTTGAAACCTATGAGTTGTATTTTTACCTGAGCATGCACACCGCACATTACGAAGAAGCCCTGGAAATTTTCAAGACCGTGACGCTCCACAAGCGTTTCGGCAGCCTGCCCGAATCCCAGCGCGAAGCCTGGAAAGTGCTGGGCGCCTATCTGTTTCTGGTGTTCCGCTTGCAAGGCCGAGACGGGCTGCCCCGCGAACTGCCCGCCCCCAAAAGCGGTCGTTTTACCAATGAAACCCTTTCCTTTGTACCCGATAAGCGCGGCATGAACATCGCCGTCCTGATCGCGCATGCGCTGCTGCAATTGCTCGAATCCAAATGGGATGCCTTTCTGGAACGCAGCCAGTCGCTCGAACGCTACCGCCAACGGCACCTGCGCGCCGCTGGCGCCGAACGCTCCGGCCTGTTTATCCGGCTGCTGGCCTCCCTGCCCAAGGTGCAATACAAAGCGCAGCCGTTCCTGCAAAAAGCCGCTCCCCGGCTCCGCCAACTCGACATCCTGCCCCGCCAACTGACCCGCCGCACCCAGGAACTGGAAGTGGTGCCCTACAACACCCTGGCCCATCTCCTCGCCGGCTACCTCCAGCGCCGGCCTTTTTAATGTGGCCAATGTGATTGAATGTGGCCAATGTGCGGAATGCAGGTAGCGCGGCGTTTACGCCGCCCCGGTCAAGGCCCTTTAGGGCCGTTTTTTAATGTGGCCAATGTGGTTACATGTGGCCAATGTGCGGAATGCAGGGCGTATATTTTAAAAACAAATTGTTTTTTATAACAAAATATTTGTTTTAAATTTGCAGTCGTTCTGCCAACCTTTTTGTCAATCGACTAAAACTGCATTACTTTGGGCGCGAATCACCACAACACGAAGCACAAGAAGCCGGGCAAATCCCTTGCACCGGCCAACGACAAGTCAGCAAAACCAAAAATGGCAGAGGTTAGATACACCGAAGACGAAATCAAATCACTCGACTGGCGCGAGCACATCCGCTTGCGGCCCGGTATGTACATCGGTAAATTGGGCGACGGCAGCAGCCCGGAAGACGGGATTTATGTGCTGCTCAAAGAGGTGCTCGACAACTCCATCGACGAATATGCCATGGGCTATGGCAAGCATATCGACGTCACGATCAACGAAGCCGGCGTTACCATCCGCGACTTTGGCCGGGGCATTCCACTCGGCAAAGTGGTCGATGTGGTCAGCAAGATCAACACCGGCGCCAAGTACGATTCCAAGGCGTTCAAAAAATCCGTCGGTCTCAATGGCGTCGGTACCAAAGCCGTCAACGCCCTGTCCGAATATTTTAAGGTGACTGCCGTACGCGAAGGCCAGGCCAAATGGGCCGAATTCCAGTTTGGCAACCTCAAAAAGGAAAGCAAACTGGAGCCCACCAAAGAAGAAAACGGCACCCTGATTTTCTTCAAACCCGACAACGGGATGTTCCGCAATTTCCGCTGGGTCAATGAATTCGTCGAACAACAACTCTGGAATTACGCCTACCTGAATGCCGGCCTGAAAATCAATTTTAACGGCAAAACCTTCTTTTCCAAAAACGGCCTGCTCGACCTGCTGAACAAAAAAACCAACGCCGAGCACATCCGCTATCCGATTATCCACCTCCTGGGCGAAGACGTGGAAATCGCCCTGACCCACGGCGACCACTACGGCGAGCAGTACTATTCCTTCGTCAATGGCCAAAACACGACCCAGGGCGGCACCCACCTCAACGCCTTCCGCGAAGCCCTGGTCAAAACCATCCGCGACCACTTCAAGAAAAACTTCGACGCCAAGGATATCCGCGAAAGCGTCATTGCTGCCGTCAGCGTACGCGTGGAGGAGCCCGTGTTTGAGTCCCAGACCAAAACCCGGCTCGGTTCCGATAAAATAAGCCCGGAAGGCCAGAATATCCGCACCTGGATGTCGGATTTTCTGACCAAGGCACTCGACGATTTTTTGCATAAAAATCCAGAAGTCGCCAAGGAAATGCTCAAGCGCATCCAACAGTCGGAGCGCGAACGCAAGGAAATCGCCGACGTAAAAAAACTGGCCAACCAACGCGCCAAAGCGGCCAATATCCACAACAAAAAACTGCGCGACTGCCGCTTCCACTTCAACGAAAAAGGCCCTGAAGAAGGCCGGATCAACAGTACCGTCTTCATCACAGAAGGCGACTCGGCCAGCGGCTCGCTCACCAAAGCCCGCGATGTGGATTCGCAGGCCGTTTTCAGCCTGCGCGGCAAACCGCTCAACTGTTTTGGCCTCACCAAAAAAATCGTCTATCAAAACGAGGAGTTCAACCTGCTCCAGCACGCCCTCAACATCGAGGATTCATTGGACGACCTGCGCTACAACCGCGTCGTGATCGCTACCGACGCCGACGTCGACGGCATGCACATCCGCCTGCTGCTGCTCACGTTTTTCCTCCAGTTTTTCCCCGACCTGGTCCGCAACGGTCACCTGTATATTC
Organism: Saprospiraceae bacterium; assembly: GCA_020846655.1. GTDB lineage: Bacteria > Bacteroidota > Bacteroidia > Chitinophagales > Saprospiraceae > M3007. The sequence continues at coordinate 36,425 of JADLDL010000010.1, forward strand.
TCGACACGCCCTTGTTCCGGGTGCGCGACAAACAACAGACTTTTTACTGCTACTCCGAGGCTGAAAAACAGGCGGCGATCAAAAAACTGCGCGGCAAACCCGAGATCACCCGGTTTAAGGGTTTGGGAGAAATTTCACCCAATGAATTCGGCGGCTTTATCGGGGCCGATATGCGCCTCGACCCCGTGATCCTGCCCGAAGACACCAACCTCGACCACGTGCTCGACTACTACATGGGGAAAAACACGCCAGAACGCCAGGAATTCATTATTGATAACCTGCGCTTCGACCTGGACGTCATCGAAGAAGAAGCATTGCCCGAAACGGTAGCGGCCGAAGCCGAGGTGGCTGAGTAAGAGCGGCCGCAGTTTAGTGTTCTTCCTGCCAAAACTCTTCGAGCAACTCGAACAGGGGTTGGTGTTCGGCGACAAAATGGCTTTCGCGCAGTTTTTCGACGTCAAACCAGCGCAATTCCGAGATATCGTCGTTGGCTTCCGGTTCGCCATCGACCAGAATGCAGGCATACAGATGCGTAATGATCGTATCCATGGAGCCCAGGTAGCGCCAGTCGTCAATACGGGCGGAGCCGAGGTATGTCAATTCAGCGACTTCGATATCGCCGCATTCTTCGCCCAATTCGCGCAGTGCGGCCATTTCAAAACTATCGTCGGTCGGATCCGTAAAACCGCCGGGAAGCCGGTATTTCGTTTCATTTTCTTTGCGGGCCAGCAGGATTTCGCGGTAGCCGGGCCTGAACACGGCAATATCGACGGTGGGATACACTGTGGGAAAGCGGCGCAGGGTGGCGTAAAGCACCCCAGCCCGGAAGTCGCGCGGGCGCGCGACGCCCTCCACCGTAATTTCATCGCCATAATCTTCCTCGGAGGCCTCCAGCGGTAGCACCGGGTATTGGCCGTGGTAGCGGTCTACAAAATCTTCCTGGCTGCCGTAGAGCGTCACTTTGCCATCGGGGCGGATGGCAATAATCCGCCGGTCAAGTTCCTGGCTCCAGATACGGTCGTCGGGGAGGTCAGGCATATCGTAGAGGGCGATGTCGTCGCCGTATTTTTCAAAAAACATTTGGCCCCGGAACTCCCAGTCAAGGGGGTTGCGGTCGCTGGGCGCTGGGTTGGTGCACAGAAATATGGCCGTATGCTGGTGGCGTTCGCGCACCGACTCGATGAGTTTTTCATGCACAGGGCTAAGTTCGAATACCTGAAACCGCCCAATGATGATTCCAGTGCCTGAAGGATTAGACATAGTAGGTGATTATTTGCCGGCAAGGTAGGGAAATGTGCCTCAAATTAAAAAAGCCCCTTTCAGCGGTGGTGCTGAAAAAGGCCTAGGAGAGGTCGGGGTAATATTGGTCTATTGAAGAATAAAGTACAACAGGTTGAGGCTATGGTTGATCGGGCATTCAGGTGTCAGAATTAAAAACACGGGTTAAAATGATTTGGAGGCTTCTGACGGCTAAATAAAAAAGACACGGATGGAATAAACACCTCAGTATGGTATTCTTGAATGTTGGGGCAAACACTGGAGTAAAGAGAATAAACCTTGATCGAGCATGATCATGGGACAAATCAACGGCAGAAAAGGTCGCCCGTCAAGCAAAAACCAACAAGTGTGTTGTTTGGATGTACAACTGTGCAAAACCACTTGCTTCACCTGCGTTTTGCACAGTTGTACATTCAAATGCCAGGGTTATGAAATTCGGGTTCGTTTTTACTGGGGAACTGCTACCTTTTCAGGACAAAATGAATCGGATACGTTTATATGGGCTTCTGTTTTTGGCCGGATGGCGCTTGTTGCTACCCGCCCAAACACCTGCCTACATGCACTATACGGTACGCGACGGGCTCCCGGGCAACCTGGTGTATTGTGGCTTGCAGGATCAGCGCGGCTTGCTTTGGTTTGGGACCGACAAAGGGCTGGCTTGTTTCGACGGTACCCGATTTCATGTGTACGGCGTAGCCGATGGTTTGCCTGATCCGGAGGTGCTGGGTATTCAGGAGGATCGTAAGGGCCGGATCTGGTTGTCTTGTTTTCGAAAAAAGCCGTGTTATATCCTCAACGGACGCATTTTTACGGAAAAAAATGATAGCCTGCTGGCGCAAATTGATTTTGATACCGGCACCTATTTGATTTCGGAAAACGAAGAAGAGCAGGGGATTTGGTTCACCGAACTGAGCGAAAGGGCCTACTATTCGGAAGACCAAACCTTGCGCGCCTATTCATTCCCCAATGCGATCGTTTCGCTCCACCGCTTTGGCCCGGATCTGATTATCCTGGGCAAGTTTAATATCATGCGGTTGTTGCCCAATGGTCAGGTGGAGGAGATCTGCCGCTTGCCGGATTTGATCCAGGGTTTGTATTCGCGAAAACTACCCAGCATTGTGTACAATACGAACGGGAGGGCCGACACGGTCCAGACCGTTTGCTTTCAATCGGTAGCCGTTTCTGGCAACCGGATTTTGTACACCTACTGCAACCGGACCTTTCTGCTGGAATACAGCCAGGGGCAAATTCAGGTACTCGATATCCAAACCAACCTCAACGGGCCAATATCCGTTGACCGGAGCGGCCGCTTCTGGATCTGTTCTCAGGTGGCCGGTGCGGTGTCGTTTGTGCAAGACAACCAAAACATCAGGTATCCAACCGCCTATTTGCCGGATAAAAAACTGCATTGGGTGTTCGAAGACAAACAGGGCACCCTTTGGTTTTGTACCACCAATGACGGAATTTATGCCCTGTATAAGCAGGCGCCGGTTATTTACCAGGCGCAGGCACAAATGCAATCGCTCAACATTCGGTCCATCGCCCAATCGCCGGAGGGACAAATTTTAGCCGGCGACGACGCCGGATTTGTGCATGTGATTGAAAACGGTAAGTATCTAAAATCGGTCACGACCGGCGCCATAGACGGGTATAATTTCGTCCGGCAAATTTTACCGGAAAACCAGCACCAATTCTGGGTGGTTTCGGACGATGGGTTTGGGTTGTACCAAGCCGACGGCCCCCTTCCTCCCGACTATTGGGTGACCAACAGTATGAAAGCCATTACCTTGCTGCGGGATACCGTTTGGTACGCCAGTGCTTCGAATGTCGGCTATCTGGTGAAATCCAATTTGGAGCACCACAACGTAGAGGGGGTGCGCACAACCGCTATTTTTACCGACCATGAAAACATGATTTGGTTGGGCAAAGTGGATGGCTTATACTCCCGTCAGGATAATTTTACCTACAACTGGGGAGACCGTTTTCCGGCGTTAAAAAACAGGATTATTGCCATCAAGCAGGCCCGGAAAAACGAATTATGGATCGTAACGCCGGAAAGTGGTTTGCTCAAAATCAGGGTAAAAGGAGGTAAGGTACTCAGCCTGGAGCACTTGAATGCCCAGTTGGCCAGCCCAATTATCAACATCCAGTCGCTGTATGTGGAGCCCAACAGCCGGGTTTGGATGGCCACCAACAAAGGGGTATACGGCCTGGATACCCTGGGCCAGGTGGTCCAGTACTCGACGTATGACGGCTTGGCGGATGACGATGTAAACGCTGTGTTCGTGTCGGGCGATACGCTTTGGGCGGGCACCGTTTCGGGGCTTACCCGGATGGCCTTGAAAGTACCGAAACACCCGGGACAATTTAATACCCTGGTGGTAGCGCTCCATTATCAACGATTCAGGGAGCATGTTGACCTGCGCCTGCTGGATTCCCTACCGCAGCACCGGAGCATTGTTTTGCCGCCGGATATTACCAACCTGGAGTTTGAATTGGCCGGGCTGGATTTTCTCAGCCGGGCCAACCTGCGTTTTGAGGTCGTGCAAACCGAATTGTTGCCGCCCTTTTGGGACTGGACCTTCAACAACCTCAGCCATTGGGTGCTCAGCGGGTTCTCCGGGGCTTCGGATACCAGTTGGCACCAGTCGGCCTCTCTGAACCTGGGTACGTATTTGCCGCCGGGGAAATACCGTTTTCGGGTGACCGCCATCAATGCTACCGGGGCTAGAAGTCCGTTTCCGGATACCTGGACCCTGATCAAACAGCCATATTGGTACGAAACGGTTTGGCTTTACCTGACGCTCTGGTGCCTCTTGGGCTATGGTTTCTGGCGGATGTATCGGGCGCGCATTGCGTATCGGGAGATCAATGCGGCGGCTTCTGTCCTGCAATTGCAGGCCTTGCAGGCACAAATGAACCCGCATTTTATCGGGAATGCCATCAATGCCATTCAGCAGTTCCTGCACCCTCCCGATCCGGAGCGCACCAGCGAGTACATTGCCGTGTTCATGCGCTTGCTGCGGCGAACGATGCATTTTTCTGAAAAAACGTTTGTTGCGTTTGCCGAAGAACTCTCCTACAACCGGGAGTACCTTCAGTTGATTCACCTGCGGTTCGAAGACCGTTTTCAGTATACCATTACCGGGGCGGAACACATCCCGCCGGACACGCCGGTGCCCTCCATGATTTTGCAGCCTGTTTTGGAAAATGCCACCTTGCATGGTATTGCGCCGGAAGGCCAGTCGGTGTTGCATTTGGAATTCAAAGTGGAAGGGGATCATTTTCGGTGTGTGCTGACCGACAACGGTATCGGGCTGAAAGAAACCCAGCGCCAGAAACGCCTGGCCGGCATTGAGCGCGAATCGAAAGGCCTGCACATGCTGCAAAAGAAAATCAGCACCCTCAACCGGCTGTACGACCTGGATTTGAGCCTGGAGGTACAAGACCTGGCCGACTTGCAGTTGCCGCAGTCCGGCACCCGGGTAGTCCTGCGATATTGTTTGAGTAAAATATGGAAAGCAACAGAAAAACATCCCAGCCCACCGACACCGAACCCCTCGGTATTCGGGTTTTGATTGTGGACGACGAAATCGGGGCGATCAACACCTTGCGGGGTATGCTTCGGCAATATTGTCCGGAAGTACTCATCAGCGGCACGGCGTCTTCGGTGCGCGAGGCGATCGCGGCGGCGGTGCAGTTGCGCCCCGACCTGGTGTTTCTCGACATCGAGATGCCGCCGGTGGGTAGTGGGTTTGACTTTTTGAAAAATTGTCCGGAAACGGGGTTTGGGGTCATTTTCACGACGGCTTACCCGCAATACGCCATTCAGGCGATCAATGTGATTCAGCCTTGGGCGTATTTGGTGAAGCCCTACAGTGTTTCGGAATTGAAAGCGGCTGTGCAAACGGCCTACCAGAAACTGCGGCAGCAGCACTGGCATGCGGTGCAGGCGGCTGGGCAGCGGAGCATCATTGTGCCCGACAGCCGCAAGGGCACCCAGGTATTGCGGGCGGAAGACATTGCGTTTTGCAAGGCCGACGGCAGTTTCACGCAACTCCATGTAGTCAAGCAACAAAAACTGGAGAAGATAACTTCTTCGCGCAACCTGGGCGAGTTTGAGACGGAGTTGCCGGAGTTGTTGTTTTGCCGGACGCACCATAGTTTTCTGGTGAACCTCCGGTATGTGGAGCGGTTTGAGCGCACGGGCCGCAACGGCATGATTCACTTGTCCTGTTCGCCGGTGCCGGTGGATGTGTCGGTGGCCAAGATGGATGTTTTTGTGTCGCGGCTGGAGGAGTTTTGTCAGTTGAGGGCGTTTGACGAGGGGTGAATCAGGTGAGCGGGTATCCCTGCAGGAAATTATTGAAATGGGGCACGAAGGCTTCCATTTTGCTGCCGGAGATTTCCACGTGGGCGCCATTGGGCAGGTAGGCTGCGCCGGCACGGCCGTGGCGCTCGTACCGGAGGATATAGTTCATGTTGACGAGGTAGCTGTGGTGGGTGCGGCAGAACAGGGAGTCGGGCAGTTCATTTTCGATGTCTTTCAGGGTTTTGTAAACGGAGAGTTTTTCAATCTTGTCTTCGCGGTTCAGGTAGAAGGTGGTGCAGGGTCCGTCGGACTGGCAGTAGTAGATTTCGTTGAATTTGACGACGACATTGCCTTTGCGGTGGTCGGAAAGGATGATGCCTCGATTGCCGTATTGGGGGCTGGAGAGGAGGCGGTGGCGCATGCGGGTGGCGACATACATGGTATGCACCAGTTCTTTGGCGCGGTAGGGTTTTACCAGAAAGCCCCAGGGTTGCGCGTCGTTGATGGCTTGAATGGCGTAATGGGCATAAGCGGTGGTAAAAATGACACCGAAAGTCTCGTCTTCCACTTCCCGGAGAAAATCAAAGCCGCTGCCGGAGGGCGGCATTTCAATATCGAGGAATACGATATCGGGGTTGTATTGTTTTACCGCTTTTATGCCTTGTTCAATGTTGTTGGCGACGGCATTGATAACAACAAAAGGGCACAATTCTTCCAGCATACCCCGGAGTGTATGGACGGCGCTTGTTTCATCATCCAGAATAATAGATCTAAGTCGTTTCATTTAAATCTTTATTTAAAAGTGGCTGAATAGACATTTGTGTGATTTTATTGATTTTGGCTTGGCGGGCCTCAGAATTCATAGAATGGCCGATCAAAAAAGATACCGTAACACGGGTACCGTTGAACACTTCTTTTTTATTGGACAAATCTTCAAAAGAAACAATCAAACCAAGTTCATACAATTCATTCAGGGTTGCTGCTTTTTTTTGCAAAAGTTCCATCCCTCTCGACTTGCGGGATCCGGAGGATATTTTATTTCTGACTGTGGCATCAATTCCTGGTCCATTATCGGAAATGCTGCAATATAGTCGGTCGTTGATGATATAAAATGAAATTTGCACCCTTGAGACCCCACCTTTCACAACCCCATGAATGGTAGCATTTTCTAGTATTGGCTGTAAAAACAGCGCTGGGAACGGCAGGCGGGATGGGATAGCGTCGTCACCAATAATTTCATAACAGAATTTATCGTCACCCAGGCGTTGTTTTGCCAATTCCATGTAATCAATATTATAGCTAATTTCTTCTTCGAATGGGATAAACGATTGTTCTGAAAAATTGAGCGTGCGCCTGAGTAGGCGTGTAAAGGTAGCGGTATAGGTGGAAGAGCCTACGGGGTTAGGTGGGTAAAAAAAACGTTGCACGGCATTGACGGTATTTCCAATAAAATGAGGGTTTATTTGGGCTTGCAAGGCTACCAACCGGGATTGCGCTACGGCAATAGCCATTTCCCGCAATTTTACATTTGCCTGATAGAGTTTAAATATTGCATAGGCAATAGCAAACCAAATCAGCAGGCTTATCCAGATGGTTTGATACCATTTGGGCGGTAGGATAAAAAAACAATTGTCGGGCAAACTGCGCTGTTGGCCATCAGACCCGATCGCGACGATTTGAATATGATATCGGCCGGGAGTGAGGTTTACGCCGAAATCCAGGTAGTTTTTGAATATTTTTGTGACTTGTTTTTTTTCGACAAACTTGTTTAGCAGCCAATTAGTTAAATTCTCTTTGGTCCACCACTTAAACGGAAGTAGCGCTTCCATTGTTTCACACTCGAAATACGGGGTACCCTTTCGGCGGTAATCCAATCCGGCAAAGCTTATTTCGATCAGCGCTGCATTGGATGGCAAAACAATTTCATTTTTACCAGCCGGCAACGAGTCAAGCAGGTCAAAAGCAACAGTATTTTCATCGACCCGATATCGAAGCATCGTGATATAGGCCGGAAAGCTGGTGATTGGGTAATTGGGTTTAAGTGCAAACAGTGAAACGCCGGCCGAGGTCGCAGCCCACAGCGAATCATTCCGGACCACCAAAGACCGTACGTCATCATTAGCAAGGCCATCAAAATGATCTAAATGGCGCACGCTCCAATTTTGGGTGTTCAGGGCATGGATGCCGTTGTTGGTAGCGAGCCATATTGACTCTGGGTTTTCAATAAAAATAGATTGTATATTTCGGATGGGGCTTTGAAGGAGTTTATTTATAGTAATTGTTTTTTTTAAAATTCCTTTTTCCAACACCCCGCAAACCAGGCCCGAATCAGGCGTGGCGACCCACATCCTGTTTCTTTCATCAATTTTAATTGAAACAATCCTGGTTTTTAGGTTGGCAAAATCTTGCCCCCAATTATGTTTAAAAGAATCTGATGAACAATACAAACCTTCAATGCCTCCAGCCCATAAATTTCCGTCCTTATCTTTTGCCAAAGCGGTCACACGCTGAACAAACTGAAAAGAGGAAATCGTGTCACATGTCTTTGAGGAGGTCAAATATAATCGTGATGAAGTACCGCACCACACCTTTTCATCTTCCAAAACTATCGCTTTGGGTGCTGCACTTGTTGATCTTGTTTTTTTAAGGGAATTTTTGTTTTTTAAATAGAGGCCCTCATCTGTTGCAATCCAGGTCTTATCTTCACCTGAATCCAAAATATCTAAAATTCTGTTATAGCCATCTGTGGATTTTATCTTTCCCAACACCCGCACGCCTTTCTTAATTTCACTAAAATTCCCTTCATCATCGCCGGCGTAAATTTGATCATTTTTCCCCAATGACACAGAGGTAACGCTATTGGAGGGCAGCCCACTGCGTTTATCCAGAATTGCCGGAGCACTTGCTGGCAAGCAATAAATGCCATCATCCATTGTACAAAACCAATAGTTGCCTTGCTTGTCTTCAAACATACTGGTTGTTTTTTTTCCTGGGAGGTAAA
>JADLDL010000011.1 GCA_020846655.1 Saprospiraceae bacterium
AAAAAAGTTCATACTCAACAGGCTGAAACATATAAAAACATATTCGCTGAATATGCTCTCGACAAGGCTTTCCAGTTCTTCTAGCAAGGTTTCGTGTATGCCAAATGGAGAAATATATTGTATGGTTTCATCTTGGCGTTTTTCTTCCAAAAAAAGGGCATAAAATTTCCCCAAAAGGCTGATTGAAAGGTAGACGTTGATCTCAGTGTGCTCGTTCGCAGAAATCAAAATTTTTACCGTGTGACTTGGCCGCCTGGACTTGAAATTTTGAAGGGTAAAAGAAGGATATTTTGCTTTTATTAGCACAAGCAGGGCTTTCCATTTTTCAAAAACGAGCCCTTCATCCTTGTTGGAAATAATTTCATGCAGGGCTGAAATTTCTTTAGATGAGTAGTAAACGGGTAGGAAATCCGGGAAGTAAAATAAAAAGTAATTTTTTACTGCTTCATAAACAGGAAGTGGTGAATATTTTCCCCTGTAGAGGTTATTTTCCATGATTATTTTATTTAGGAATGATTGGAGGAAAGCCTCTCATTTTGCTTACCAATGCGAGCAAGTAAAAATACCGAAATCTCGGGCCAATTGACTTTTGCTCCTGGCAATGGGTTTCATGCACTACATTTTGGGTGAATCGTAGTACAAATATCCCCGGCTTTGCCCTGCCGGGCAAGGACAAATTCCCGCAGTTCAATCCACCCTGCCTACCAACTTCCCTTTCTCCTTGCCCTTTTTACCTGCCTCTGCCTCAGGTATCTTCTAGGGGATGCTCCCATTAAAATAGCCGAGCCCTCATCAGCAAATTTGTACTGACGAAGGCTCGGAAAATGCCGATACTATTTCTAATAATAGTGAAGATGGATCTACCATCCATTTCTATCCATGCAATCACTAAAGGCCACCAGAGCGGCATCACAAGCAAAACTATACTGCATATAGGCCGCAGCGACATACTCAGAACTAAATAATGCTGCCGGGTGGCTCATGGCGGTATTAAAATCTATTTCCGCTGCACTATAACTACATGCAGCAATTTCAAAACATGGCTCAGGGTCAGTTGCAGAAATTGCTATGGGGGTAGCCAACAGCAAAATGACTATGCCGATAAAAAATTTCGCTTTCATGGGATTCTATTTGTTTTGTTTGCTAATTTGAATCAAATCTTTCACTTCAGGTAAGTTGGACTTAACCAATAATGCCGACCGCTCCTCGATCGTCGCCTGCGCAAACGCCGGGTACCGGCTTTTTACCGTTTCGACCAGGGCCTGGTATTCCTTCATTTTCAGCATGGCCGATGTAAATTCATCGCCATACGGCAACCCGGTAAAACATGATTTCCACTCAGCCAAAGGTCGGGCAAAAGGCGTTACAGGACAGGCCTCAAGCGCTTTTATCAGGGTAAGCCGTTCATCAGTTGGAATAGAGAGAAACAATTGCTGGTGTTCAAAAAAACATTTTCGGGCCAGTATGACATCCGGATCGGCATCCAGTACTTGTTGAAGTCGTGCTTGCTCTTGCACCGAAAGAGGTGCCTGCACTTTTTCTTTGCCGCAGGAGGTCATTGCCCAGGATAGGAACAGTAAAAAAATCAGGTTTTTTTTCATCCTTGAAAAGGTTTATAAAATGAAAATACCAGCCGGAATCATCCGGCCAGTAGTATTGGCGCATGGGCTTGTTTTAAACAAGTGAACAGGACAATTCCCAACATCAAAGGTATCGCCCCGCTTTTTCAGGCCGGCCTGTCAAATGCGTTCAAATCCAGTCAAATTCAATCAATTGGTGTCAAGCCGTCCGGATCAGCCACGTCCCCTCAGCGCACCTGCCCGTTCCACTCTACCTGCCGGCACCAAACCCGCGCCAACAGAAACGAAACCAAAACCGTCAGCATCACTTCCGGGACATCAGGCAGCGCGGCCCACACCGCTGCGCTGAACAAACTATTGGATTGGAGCAGCACCGTCAAGCGGTTCAGGTGCCCAAAAGCCAAGAGCAATTCCAGCAAGTTCAGCGCCAGCACCGCCTGCAGGATGCTGCGAAACGAAACCGCAGGCCCTTTCAGCAGGAAAAACCGGATGCCTAAAAACAAGAGCACCCAAACCACGTAAAAAGGGAACAAGCCCACCAGGACTTCGATAAAAACCATACCGATACCGGCCGGCGAAAAGCCATTGCCCGGCAACAAGGCCTGCACACCCACCAAAGCGCCTGCCCAGGCCAGTACGCTCAGGATCTTGATCAGCAGGGTGACCGATAGCAGTTTGAATAACAAACCAATGGTTGGCAGGGTATTTTCCGGCAAGACGCCATGCCGGGGCGGCAGGCTTTTGTTTTTGGTTGTATATTTCATGAGTTGCAAATTGAATTAAGATTAAAACAGGTATCCTGCTATTCGGTTGACCAGCCAGGGGTCTTTTTGCAGGGCATTGGCCAAGGCTTGCGGCTGACTTTCCGCAACACTGGCATGTTACAGATTTTTCCGTAATTCGCCTCAAATTTCTTTCCTATGGCCAAACTCGACCGCCGCTCCTTTTTGCAAAAAACAGCCCTCGCGGGCGCTGCCCTCAGCGTCCCCCAACTGGGCATTGCCGAAGAAAAAACAAGCGCCCCCCAAGGGCAAACACCCGGCTCGCCGCCGAAATCTAAAATAAACCTCGGCTTCATCGGCACCGGCCTGCGCGGCCAAAACCACGTGGAAGAAGCCTTGCTGCGCGACGACTGCGAGATCGTGGCCATCGCCGACCCCGACCCCCGCATGGTGGCCGATTGCCTCAAACTTATCGAAAACAAAGGCAAAAAGAAACCCACCGTGTACGACCAGGGCGACCGCGACTACCTGCGCCTGCTCGACAATAAAAACGTGGATGCCGTGGTCATCGCCAGCCCCTGGGAATGGCATACCCAACAGTGCGTGGCCGCCTTAAAAGCCGGCAAATATGTGGGCACCGAGGTCTGCGGCGGCTTCTCGCTCGACGAGTGCTGGCAACTCGTCAACACCCACGAAGAAACCGGCACCCACCTCATGTTCCTGGAAAATGTGTGCTACCGCCGCGACGTGATGGCTGTGCTGCAAATGGTGCGCGAAGGCCTGTTCGGCGAACTGATGCACCTAGAAGGCGGCTACCAGCACGACCTGCGCGGCGTCAAATTCAACGACGGTGTGTCGCCCTACAACTCCGGCGCCGAGTTCGGTGAAAAGGGCTTCTCCGAAGCCAAATGGCGCACCAAACACTCCGTGCACCGCAACGGCGACCTCTATCCCACCCACGGCGTGGGACCGGTAGCTATGATGGCCAACATCAACCGGGGCAACCGCTTCCTGTACCTCACCGCCACGGCCAGTAAGGCCCGCGGCCTGCACAACTACATCGTCGGGCACCCCAAGGGCGGCCCCAACCACCCCAATGCCGCTGTCGGCTTCAACCTCGGCGACATCGTGACCACGATTATCAAAACCTCCAACGGCGAAACGGTGCTGCTTTCGCACGACACCGGCCTGCCCCGGCCCTATTCGCTGGGCTTCCGGGTGCAGGGCACCAAAGGCATCTGGATGGACGTAAACAAAAGCCTCCTCATCGACGGCCAAACCAAACCGCACGCCTGGGAAGAAGCCCAGTCCTGGCTCGACAAATACGACCACCCGCTTTGGCGCCGCTACGGCGCCGACGCCAAAGCCGCCGGCCACGGCGGGATGGATTTTTTTGTGTTCCACCACTTTGTTGAGTGCGTGAAACGCAACATCGCGCCGCAAATCGACGTGTACGACGCCGCGACCTGGCTGGCCATCACGCCGCTCAGCGAAGCCTCCATTGCCACCGGCAGCAGCCCGCAGGCCTTCCCCGATTTCACCCGGGGGCGCTGGACCGAGCGCAAACCGGATTTTGCCTTCGGCGACGAATTTTGAAAACGGCCGAAGAGTTTGTTCTTTGTGCTACCATTCAAAACGACGGCGCGCGTTTGGTTTTCCAAACCTCGTTTGGGCGCAACCGCCCACAGGGAGCGCGTTGATTTATTAACCACTGTCAACACTACTTTGCCATGGAAAAACACTACGCCAAGGACGACGTCACAGTAGTCTGGAAACCCGATGTTTGTATTCATTCCACCATCTGCTGGAAAAACCTGCTGGAGGTGTTTAATCCCCGCCAACGTCCCTGGATTGATATGGACGGCGCTGATACGCAGGCCATCATCGAACAGGTGGAAAAATGCCCCTCGGGTGCCCTGACTTGGTTTCGCAACAACGAACAAGCTACCCTGCCCGAACATATCGATGTGGAAACCATCGTGGAGGCCACACCCAACGGCCCGCTGATGGTGTACGGCAACATCCGGATCAAAGACAGCCAGGGCAATGAAACCGTGAAGCACAAGGTCACGGCTTTTTGCCGCTGCGGTGGCTCTGCCAACAAACCCTATTGCGACGGCTCACACAAAAAAAACGGCTTCACCGACTAAGGACTTGCCTATGAAAATCTTCTGCATCGGCCGCAACTACACCGACCACGCCAAAGAGTTGAACAACCCTGTGCCCAGCGAACCGCTGCTGTTTATGAAACCGCCGACGGCCCTGGTCGTGAACAACAAACCTTTTTTCTACCCGGATTTTACCAAAGACCTGCACTACGAAGGCGAAATCGTGCTCCGCGTCTGCAAAAACGGCCGCTCCGTGCAGCCGGAATTTGCCCACCGGTACTACGATGCCGTGGCGTTCGGGATCGATTTTACGGCCCGCGACGTGCAGGACAAACTCAAGCAAAAAGGCCATCCCTGGGAAATCGCCAAAGCCTTCGATGGCTCGGCGCCGCTCAGCCCCTGGGTGCCGCTGGACGAACTGCCCAACCGCCAGGACATTCATTTTCAACTCAAACAAAATGACCGGGTCGTGCAGGACGGCCACACCCGCGACCTGATTTTTTCCTTCGACACCCTGATTGTGCATATTTCCCGGTATTTTACCCTGCAAAAAGGCGATTTGATCTTTACCGGTACGCCGGCCGGCGTGGGCCCGGTAGCCATCGGCGACCGGCTGGAAGGCTGGCTGGAAGGAAAATTGCTGTTATCTTGTGCCATCAAGTGAATTCAACTGCTTATGACGTTTTCTATCCTGTTTCGCGTGTTCCTGGCTTCGGCTGCCATGCTGGCTGGCCACTCTGCTGCCTTGTCCCAATCGCCCACACCCGCTCCGCCGCAAGCCGGCGCTATCCTGGTCATCGGCGCCACGGCGCACCTGGGCAACGGCAATGTGCTGGCCAACAGCGCCATTGCTTTTGAAAAAGGAAAAATTACGCTCGTGGCCGATGCCGCCACGATCCGGCTGGACCGCAGCAAGTTCGTCCGGATCTACGACGCCACCGGCAAACACGTGTACCCGGGCTTTATCGCCACCGACTCGCGCCTGGGCCTGGTGGAAATCGATGCCGTGCGGGCCACGCAGGATTTCTCCGAACTCGGTACCCTGAACCCCAACGCCCGTGCCGTGGTCGCCTACAACACCGACTCTGAGGTGCTGCCCACTGTGCGCTCCAATGGTATCCTGCAAGCCCAGGTGGTGCCCACCGGGGGGCTGCTGTCGGGCACTTCGGCCGTGGTGCAACTCGACGCCTGGAACTGGGAAGACGCCGCCGTGCGGGCCGACGACGGGCACCACCTCAACTGGCCGACCACCCAGGTCCGCCGCCGGTTTGGCCCGCCGCGCGCTGCCGAGGCCGCGCCGGCCAACCAGTACGACAAAACGGTGGATGAACTGCACCGCTTTTTTGGCGAAGCCAGAGCCTATGCCCAAAAGACGGCGCCGGAGGCGAAAAACCCGCGTTTTGAATCGATGCGCGGCCTTTTTGACGGCAGTCAAAAACTGTACATCCACACCGGCGCCGCCAAAACCATGCAGGAAGCCGTGCTCTTTGCCGAACAATACGGCATGAAACCGGTGCTGGTAGGTGCTGTTGAATGCTGGATGATCACCGATTTTCTCAAAGCCCACCAGGTGCCGGTCATTCTGGCCGAGCCCCAGCGCCTGCCCTCCCGTGAGGACGAAGACTACGACCAGCCCTACAAAACCGCCGCCGCCCTGCACGAGGCCGGCATTCCCTTTGCCCTCAGCGGCAACGGCAGTTGGCGGCAGCGCAACCTGCCCTTCGAGGCCGGCCAGGCCGTTGGCTTCGGTTTGCCCTACGAGGCGGCGGTGCAGGCCCTGACGCTGAGTCCGGCCGCTATCTTGGGCATCGGCGGTAGCACCGGCTCGCTCGAAACCGGGAAAGACGCCACGCTGTTTATTTCGGAAGGCGATGCGCTCGATATGCGGAGCTGCCGGCTGATGGCTGCCTTCATCCAGGGCCGGGAAATCAGTTTGGACAACAAACACAAGCAGTTGAACCGGCGCTTTGAAGAGAAGTACAAGCGGCAGTAGGCGGGGAAAGTAATCGTGCGTTGAGCTGTCCTTTCCTGTTAAAAACTGCTAATTCCTAACCCATTTGACGATTCATTCGTTTTAATCGGGATTTTTACTGCAAATTTGTCATTCTGCTCCGCCCACAGCGGCGGCCTCTGAATTGTCTGAATCAATTAAGCACACGTACGGTTTCCCATGCAACGCGACAACTATAGCCTGCTCATCGAAAAACTCGACGGATTTATCCGCAAATTTTACATCAACCAGCTCCTGCGCGGGTCTTTGTACACCGTAGGCGCCGTGTTGGGGCTGTTTATCCTGCTCAACGTGCTGGAGTATTACCTGTATTTCGGTACGGGGGTGCGCACGGCCATGCTCTGGGGCTTCCTCGGCCTCTCCGGCGTGGCGCTGTACCGCTGGGTAGCGGTGCCGCTGATGCATTATTTTCACCTGGGCCAATTGATCAGCCACGAACAAGCAGCCCTGATCATCGGCAACCATTTTACCGATGTCAAAGACAAACTGCTGAATATCCTGCAGTTGAAAAACCAGGCTTCCAACAACGCCATTTATGCCGACCTGATCAACGCGTCGATCAACCAGAAAAGCGACGAGATCAAACTGGTGCAGTTCAAAGCCGCCATCGACTTGCAGAAAAACCGCAAATACCTGCGCTATGCCCTGCCGCCGCTGATGTTGTTCCTGTTCCTGCTGCTGGGCGCACCCAATATCCTGCGTGAAGGCACGATGCGTTTGTGGAACAGCACCCAAAAATTTGAAAAACCGGCGCCGTTCCGCTTTTTGGTGAACACCAACGAACTCAAAGCCGTGCAGTTTTCCGATTTTGTGCTGAAGGTCGAAACTGAAGGCCAGGCTTTGCCCAATGAAATGTTTATCGAAGTGGGCGATGTGCAATACCGGCTGGCCAAGGACGCTGCCAATGCGTTTTCCTACACCTTTGCCAATGTGCAAAAAGACACGGAATTCAAGTTGTACGCCGGCGGTATCGAAAGCGAGGACTTTACCCTGGCTGTTGTGCGCCGCCCGAATATCCTGTCGTTCAATGTCAAACTGAAGTTTCCGGATTACGTCGGCCGCGCCGCCGAGGAACTGGCCAATGTGGGCGACCTCGTTTTGCCCCAGGGTACTCAAATCAACTGGGTGTTCAATGCCCAATACACCGACCAACTCGACCTGCGTTTCGGCAACGAAGCCGGTGTGTCCTCGAAGCGGTTCGACGACGAACTGTTTACCTTCAACCGCCGCGCGCTGAAAGACGAGGCCTATAAAATTTTCCTTGGCAACGAACAATTGCCCAAGGCCGATTCGGTGGCCTACACCATCACGGTGATCCCCGACCTGCACCCGCAAATCGGCGTCGAAGAATTCAAAGATACCACCAATCGTCGGCTCCTGTTCTTTGCCGGCGATGCTTCCGACGACTACGGCCTGCAAAACCTGACCTTCAACTACCAAATCAAAAAAGCAAAAGGCGGGCAAATGCCGCTTAGCACGGTTAAGATACAGAAACCAGCCGGCAAACAAATTCAATACGACTACAGCTGGGACCTCCGCAACCAGGAACTGGCCCCCGGCGACGAAATTTCATACTATTTCGAAGTGTTTGACAACGACGGCGTCAATGGCAGCAAAAGCGCCCGCACCGCCGTCATGCAGTGGCGCATGCCCACGCTCGACGAATACCGCAAGGACCAGGCCCAGACCTCGGAAGAAATCCAGCGCGACCTGGAAAAAGCCGTCAAGGAAAGCGCCAAAATCCAGGAGGAAATGAAAAAACTCCGCAACAAAGTGCTGCAACAAAAAGAACTGGACTGGCAGACCCGCAAGGAAATGGAGCGTCTGATCGACCGGCAAAAACAACTCCAGGAGCAAATGCAGAATGCCAAGCAGAACTTTGAGCAAAGCATGAAAATGCAAAAGGATTTCAACCAGCAGAAAAATGAAGAGCTGGTGGAAAAACAGGAGCAGCTCGAAAAAATGTTCGAAGAAATGGTGTCCCCGGAAATGAAGCAACTCATGGAAGACATCGAAAAACTGCTCCAGGAAATGAATAAAGACGAGATGCTGGAGAAGATGGAAAAAATGCAGATGTCCGGCGAAGAAATGAAGAAAGAGATGGACCGCCTGCAGGAACTCTACAAACAACTCGAAGTAGAGAACATGCTCCAGCAACAAATCGAACAACTGGAAGAAATGGCCAAAGACCAGGAAAAACTCTCCGAAGACACTGAAAACAGCAACAAATCGGACGAAGACCTGAAAAAAGAGCAGGATGGCCTGAATAAAAAAATGGACGAACTCGGGAAGAAGCAAGAGGAAATGCTTCAGAAAAACCAGGAGTTGAAACGGCCGCAGGAAATAGACGACAACAAGGAAGAGATGCAGGACATCCAAAAAGAGATGAAGGATGCCAAACAGGAAATGAACGAAAACCAGAAAAGTAAAGCCGGGAAAAAGCAGAAAAATGCGGCCAACAAAATGAAAAACCTGGCCAACAAAATGAAGCAGCAGCGGCAATCCGGCGAAATGGAGCAGATGGAAGAAGACATCGCCACCTTGCGCCAATTGCTGGAAAACCTGATCGGCTTGTCGTTCGCGCAGGAGCAAAACATGCGGGAGTTTGCCAATACCTCCGTGAATACCCCGCGTTTTGTGGAACTGACGCAACAGCAGTTTAAAGTCAAAGACGATTTCAAACTGGTTGAAGACAGCCTCCAGGCCCTGGCCAGCCGCAATTTCCAGATCGAAGGCCTCATCACCGAAAAGGTGGCCGACATTAAGGAAGGCCTAAAATACAGCCTCGATGGCCTCGAAGAACGTCAGGTAACCCAGGCCAGTGAATACCAGCAGCGCACCATGAAAGGCCTCAACGACCTGGCGCTGATGCTCTCGGAAGTGATGAACCAAATGCAGCAGCAGATGGCCAGTGGCCAGCCCGGTAGCGGCAGTTGTTCCAAACCGGGCGGTACCGGCAGCGGCAAATCCGGCAAAGAGCCGAAAGACAAGATCAGCAAAGGCCAGGGCGACCTGAACGAACAAATGAAAGGCCTCAAAGAACGCCTCGAAAAAGGCAAAGGCCAGGGACAAAGTGGAATGAGCAAGGAATTTGCCCAAATGGCTGCCAAACAGGCTGCCCTGCGCAACGCCTTGCGGCAAATGCAAAAAGAAAAACAAGAGCAAGGCAAAGGCGATAAGGCGCTCGACGAGATCATGCAGGAGATGGACAAGATCGAAACCGACCTGGTCAACAAACGCCTCACGAATGAAATGATGAAGCGCCAGCAGGAAATCCTGACGCGCCTGCTCGAAGAAGAACGCGCCGAACGCGAACGCGAACAAGACGAGCAGCGCGAAGCACAATCGGCCAAACAACAGCCGACCAAACTGCCGCCGGCACTCGAAGAATACCTGAAAAAACGCCGCGCCGAGGTCGACCTGTTCCGGACCGTATCCCCGGCCCTCAAGCCCTACTACAAACAACTGGTGGAAGAATATATCAAGGGCGTAGGCGAGAAATAAGAACGGCTTTGTTTTTAAAAATACTAAGGGCACTTAGTACACGGAGGAAAAAACCTTTGTGTTCTAAGTGCCCTTAGCCGTTTATACAAGCAAGTTTAGTCAAACTCGATGGTATCCCCGGCCTTGTACACTTTCTTAGACGCCTGGTCTTTTGCCGGCGGCGCATCGTCTTCCGGCTTCTTGTGTTTTACCACGGGCGCTACCGGCTCGGGCTCGCCAAACAGGTTGCCTTGCAGGATGCTGGTATCGACCGGGTGCTCTTCAGTTTTTTCCACCACCGGAGCAACAACGGCTACGCTTGGCTTTTCATCGGCTTCCAGTTCTTTCACACTGCTCAGCAGCGAATCGCTGAGTTTGTTGCCCACGGCTTTCCAGCCTTTGATGTCCATAAAATCGCCAAGGCCGATTTCGCCCGGCAGCGATTTGCCTTTCACTTTGATCGAGTATTTGATCCTGGGGTTGGGCTTGATGCTGGCAAACAAGAGTTTGGACTTGGGATGGTCGGTGAGGTAGGAGTACTTTTCCCGCAACTTGGTGGTTTCCACATGGAAACGTTTGACCATCGTCCAAGCTTTCGTGCCATCGAAATGCACGGCGTTGATCACCATTTTGGGGTCAAATTTGCCCAGGTGCAGGATTTCTTTGGGGTCGAAGCGTTGCAGCACATCGGTATCGGTGAGTTCGTACGAGCCATCGTGGTACAGGATCAGGATATTGTCGCCGGTGTCAAATTCGCCGAGCAGGCGGCCGCGTTCCTGGATGTTCAGGCGGCCGGTGATCTCATCGTACCAAAGTTTTTGGGCGCCAATGGTGCTTTTGCCCATTTCCTTCTGCCGGATGCTTTTCACCGGGTACTTGGTCAGGATATTGCCCTGCGCATCGCGGCCTTTGATAGCCAGCTCGCCGTAGTCGAAGTCGAACACCTTGACCTTGGCGCCGCAACCCGGGCTGAGCGTCACGCTGATGACCTCGCTTTCGCCGTTGGGATTGGCGGTGAGGTACAAAATGCGCGAGCCTTTGCTGTCGCCGCCCACGGGGTATTCTTTGTCGCGCGTGATGGCGGTGACGTTGAAGCGTTTGACCATGGCGCGGCCGCTTTTGCCGTCCACGTAGGCCAGGTTGTAGGTAGTGCGCTCGTCGTTCTTTTTCCAAACGGCTATGTGCAGAATGTCTTTTCCGATAAAGGTTTTTTCGCCGACGCGCACCACTTTCATCACGCCGTCGCGGCGGAAGGCGATGATGTCGTCGATGTCGGAGCAGTCTTGCACAAACTCATCTTTTTTCAGGCTGGTACCGATAAAACCACCCACCCGGTCCACATACAGTTTGGCGTTGTTGGCCACCACCTCGGTGGCGCGGATTTCGTCGAACACGGCGATTTCCGTTTTGCGCTCCTGTCCTTTGGCGTATTTCTCCAACAGGGTTTCGAAATAGTGGATCGCGTACTCCGTGAGGTGCGCGAGGTGGTGCAGGGTTTGGGAAAGGTGGTCGTTTAGTTTGGCAATTTCCTCGTCGGCCTTGAAGGAGTTGAATTTGGAAATCCGTTTGATCCGGATTTCGGTGAGCCGAACGAGATCTTCCTCGGTGATGTCGCGCAGCAGTTTGATGCGTTTGCTCTCTTTGGCGTAACCGGCTTCGCTGGGCGTGGTGACGTATTTTTTCAAACCCAGGTCGATCGTTTCGAGCACGGCCTCCCAGGTTTCGCACTCTTCGATGTCGCGGTAGATGCGTTTTTCAATAAAAATCTTCTCCAGCGAGGCGAAATGGAGTTTTTCTTCCAGTTCGTTTTTCAGGATCTCCAGTTCTATCCGGAGGAGTTCCTTGGTGTTTTCGGTGGAAATGCGGAGCAGTTCGTTGACGTCGGTAAACACCGGCTTGTTGTCGACGATGACGCAACAGTTGGGGCTGATGCTGACCTCGCAGTTGCTGAAGGCATACAGCGCGTCGATGGTGACGTCGGGGCTTACGCCCGGTTGCAATTCGATTTCGATATCGACATTGGCGGCCGTTTTGTCGATCACCTTTTTGATCTTGATCTGGCCTTTTTCATTGGCTTTAAGGATGGACTCGATCAGGTCGGATACAATTACACCGTAGGGGATCTCGGTGATTTGCAGCGTTTTTTTGTCGATCTCCCGGATGCGGGCCCGCACCCGTATTTTGCCGCCCCTGCCCCCGCCGTTGTAGTTGCCTATGTCGACGAGGCCTCCGGTCGGGAAATCGGGATACAGGTCGATGCGCTTGTCTTTCAGCGCGGCGATGCTGGCCTTGAGGATTTCCACAAAATTGTGGGGCATCACTTTGGTGCTGAGGCCCACGGCAATCCCCTCGACGCCCTGCGCGAGCACCAGCGGGAATTTCATGGGAAGGGTCACGGGCTCGCGTTTGCGGCCGTCGTACGAAAGTTGCCAGCGGGTGGTATCGGGGTTGAAGGCCACATCGAGGGCAAACTTGGTAAGGCGCGCCTCGATGTACCGGGAGGCTGCGGCCGAATCGCCGGTGCGAAAATCACCCCAGTTGCCCTGGCAATCGATCAGCAGGTCCTTTTGCCCCATATTGACCAGCGCGTCGCCGATGGCGGCGTCGCCGTGGGGGTGGTACTGCATGGTTTGGCCGATGAGGTTGGCCACTTTGTGGTAGCGCCCGTCGTGTTGCTCAAACATCGCGTGGAGGATGCGGCGTTGCACGGGCTTCAGTCCGTCTTCCACGGCTGGCACGGCGCGCTCCAGGATCACATACGACGCGTAGTCCAGAAAATAATTCTGGTACATACCCGACAAGGTGACGACGCTGTCTTCGCCGTTGAGGGAGACGGTAGGCGGTACGGAAGTATCTTTTTTAGATTTGGCCATTTGCGCGGTGCTCAAAATGCTCTGCCCTGAATCCGGGCTTCGTGGTCGACAAAATCAGTTGGACGTTGGCGCAAAAATACTGGAAGTACTGATATTTTTTTAAATAAATTGTTTTAAAAAATTGAAGATTATTCGGCAAATTTAAACAGGTTGACCTTGTACAATTTTCGGTTGGGCACGTTCATGTCGGGTTGGCCGATGAGGTACAGGATGCCATTGCGCAGTTTGAAATGATCGGCCAGGTAGGGCGTTATGCTGGGCCGGTATACCTTGCGGGCTTCGCCGGTTTTCAGGTCAATTTCTTTAAGCACCAGGTAGCCCCCGGGAGCCGAAAAACGGCCATAGACGCGTTGTAGGGCGGCATCTACCAACACTTCTTTGCTCCAGCCAGCGCTGCGGTGGTAACTCAGCCGGCCCGCAGCGTCTTCCCAGGGGTTGACGCGAAAGCGCAGCAACAGGTCGTTTTGGTGATCGAACAGGTAGATGCCGTTTCCGATCCGGAACAGGGGGGCATACACCGAATCTTCGGCCATTTGGCTGAAAAAGCCGATCGCAGTGACCAGGGCATTGGTTTCAGCCATTTTGGTCAGGTTTTCGGGTTTCAGGGCCTGCATCGGATCAGCCAGGGGGCTGTTGCCGGAAAGGATATCGTCTTTGTCCACATCGGGGATGGTTTGCATGTAGGCGTATAAAATTTCGCGGTAGCGGCGCAGCAACTGGTCTTCGGCCACTTGGTCGCGGATGAGCGCCAGGCGGTGTTGTTTGCGTTCGGGGTCGTAGTACACGTATTCGACGGACTGGCGGAAAGGGCCTGTTTTCCGAAAAAAATAATGCCCCTGATCTTCCAGCACACAGGGCTCGACGAGGTGGTGGAAGGTTTCGGAGGGGTATCGGGGAAAGGTGTCGATGTGGTCGTCTTGCAGGGTAAATTCCCAGCTCCAGCGTTCGCCCACGGCGTGGAAATCGCCGGTACAACTTTGGTGCAGGCGATCGGTGGGCTCGGGCAGTCGAAGGCTGGCGAGGAGGCGGCCGTCGTCGTCGGTGCGCCGCAGGAAATATTTTTTGCCTTCGCGGACCAGCAACATCAGGTCTTTGCCCGCAAAAGCGTAGTCGAGCAGGTCCGTTTTAAAATCTTCTTCAAAAATGGGCTCAATAGGTTTGCTGGAAATGGCGATCTCGGGCAGGTCCACGGCATTGGATTGCATCCGGATCGTGAGCCGGGCGCTTTGGTTCCGAAAAACCACGGTATCGAGTGCGATGCGCCGGGGAAAAAAGCCGATACAGCGCACGGCGAGTTGTTTGGGTTGGCGCTCGGCGCTGAGGCTAAAACTGCCGGTAGCGTCGCTGACATCCTGCCAGCGGCTGTCGGCCGACAC
>JADLDL010000012.1 GCA_020846655.1 Saprospiraceae bacterium
CCTACACGTGCCGGCTCGGTCCGAAACCCGGCCCGGAAGACTAAAACTTGTACCGGCCGGTATTCGAGGCCGGCTTTCACTTGTACCGGCCGATCGAGGTCTTTTTCGGTTTCCGCCAGCACAATCAGGGAGGAGGAAGCAGCCCAGGCCAGGCCGATATGTAAAACAGCCGGTACGACCTCTTCGCTCAACTTCAGTTGCAGAGGGTTTTGCAAGCGGGCGCCCAGCCAAACTTTGGGCAACGGGTTGGCCAGCACGCTCAACCCGAAGGTAAATGCCGTGGCGGAGCCATATTCCCGGGCGGTCACGCGCAGCATGTCGGCACTGCCGCCTAAAAAAAATTTGGAGCCCAGTTGTCGGCCGTACAGCAGGCGGGCGCGTTGTTCGCCGTAGGCCTCAATGCCGGAATGGGTGAAATCCAGGCCGAGGCCATCCCGGGCAGAGAGCCGGGCAAAGCCCTGAAAGCGGGCCGTTTGCCAGTCGCCAATGCTGTAGGGCAGCGCAGAGCTCAAAAACACGCCCGCTTTTTCCCCAAAACCGAGAAGCGCATCGTTGTTCAGGCCAATGGCGGTGCCGGGATAAGCCACCGTAGCGCCGCCCAGGGCCAGCGCGGCGGCATTGTCAAACGGGCGCATAAACACCTGCGCCTGCAAGCCAGCAGACCAGGAAAGCAGTAAAACCCAGAGTAAAACGCGCATACCAAAAGTTTTGGCGAAAGTACATATCCAGTCTGGAATACCGGCACTTGTTTAACGCCCTGCTGTGTCAAAAGGACCGGAGCGGTCAGGCATCCAGGCCATTTTGCTGCACGATTTGTTCATAAAACAAGCCCGCCCGCGTCATTGTCCGGTCCATAGTATCAAAGTCGACCCGCACCAGACCAAAGCGGTATGTCGGACCCAAGTGCCATTCAAAATTATCCCAGGTACTCCAGTGAATATACCCCTGTACCTCGATGCCTGCTGCCAATGCCTGGTGGCAAACCCGCAGGTAGTCGCGCAGGGCGCCAATGCGCTGCTGGTCATCGTCGGTACAAATGCCATTTTCGGTAATGATAATTGGCTTTTGGTATTTTTTCCAAAACCGGCGTAACACCCAACCCAGGCCTTCGGGCTTGTACAACCACATTTTATCGTGCGGCAAGCCCCGCTGTTGGATAGCCCGGGGACGGTGCACAACATCCAGCAAGCGGGGATCAAACAGCAACTGCGCATAATAACTCAGGCCCCAGAAATCGCAGCGCCGGAAAGGCCGGGCGGCGCGGGTGAGAAACCACCAGCGCGCAAATGCTACAACCGGGTATGCCAGCCAGTTGGTGGCTTCAAAATAAGCGGTATTGAGGGAAATGCCCACTGGCGCGCCCTTGTCTTTTTCCCGAATGAGCATCCGGGCAATATCATGCGCCCTGCCCATATTGCCCAAGACCCGGTTGGCCAAAAAATAGCGGCCTTTGCGCCCTGGCGGGAAATCGCCACTAAAAAATGCGTTGTAGGCGTATACGTTGGGCTCGTTAAAGGTATTCCAGTAGGCAACGTACTTTCCGAAGTGCTTCAGGCATTGCTGTACGTAATGGACATACGAAGCGATATTATCCTCATTGGTCCAGCCGCCGTTGTGTTCAAACCAGTTGGGGTGACAAAAGTGGTGCAGCACCAGCATGAGTTGCACTTTTTCATTTTTCAACCGGTCAAAAAAAGTGCAGTACTCCTCTACGACTGCCGCATCGAATTTTTCCATCGGCCCCGATTGCAGGCGCGACCAGTCGACGCTGCACCGGTAAACGGAGCCCAGACGGGCAATATAGCCTGCATCCTCAGCGCGACGCAACTCATGGTCGGTGGTGCGCTCAAACCGAAAGCCGTCTTTTGCAACCCGTCCTCGCCAAGGATGATCACCAGCCGTTTCTACCTGAGCAGCAGCAGTGGAAGTGCCCCAAAAAAAGTGTTTAGGAAAAGAAAGAAACATTTTTGAATGCGGAATTGGGAAAACGGTGTTGGATGGCTAAGGTAGGACATAAACGGAACACCGTAAGTGCCTCCCCTTTCCGCATTCAAAAAAAAAATGCCCCTCACCGCGAGCCTAACCGGAGGGGCAACCATGAGATTATAATGGTACAAACAGCAGGCCAGGGTAAACGGTGCATACCGTTAGGTGTATGCATATACATGCCCACTGCTGTAGCCAATTACGGGTCGTGGTTCGGATTAAAATAAGGAATACTTTAAAATCGGGAAAAAGCGGCTGGGAGAGCTTAAGAAGAAATATAAAAGCGGATTAGGAAGAAAAGTGTCTCACTTTGACGTGACAAATATACGGCGGGCTTGTATCGCTGCAATAAATTGGGCAAAAAAAATCCATAAACGCGAAAAAGGCGCGTTTATGGATCGTAAAGAAGCAGTTTAGCACTGCTTTTTGCGGGCATGTCTAGTTGACAGAGGAATTTTCGGCCCGTTTTCGGTCTTTAAAATCGATCCGAACCGAGAAGATGTGGGAGTAAAGCACTTGCGATACGTTGCCGATATCCGTCAGGGCATAATCCAATTGTACCCTGCCCAAGCGCAGGCCGATGCCAAAATTGGGCTGGAGGCTCAATTTTTCCTTGTTGGGGTCAAAATCATCTTTTACGCGCTGAAAATTGCCTACGCCGGCCCGCACTTGTACAAAGCCGTTGTAGTCGGCCTCAACCCCCACGTGGGGGTCGAGGTTAAGCGATTTTGAGCTGATCAACACATTGCGTTGGCCATCGGTACTCCATTCCAGGTCAATTGCCGGCAGCAAGGTAGTTTTTGGTCCCAAAGCAGCCCGATAGGCGGCGCCGAGGATAATACGCGGCCTTGTAATTTCGGTGCTGCTGGTTGGGATTTCATTGCCTGTTTGGGTAAAAACTTCTTTTTCGCGTTCGTTCAGGTTAAATGACCAGGCATTGAAGGTTGTCGTCAGATCGCGGCCTTGCAAACCCAGCATCCAGGCGCCCTTTCGATACTGTACCCCGAGATCCGCCCCAAAACCCCAAGCGCCACCGAAAGAACCGATGACGCGCCGGACGACTTTGAACGAAGCGCCCACAGAAAGTGCCGGGTTCCTGAGTTTTTGTCCGTAACTGCCGATGAACGCGTAGTCAGAGGCAGAGAAGGACGTTACATTGTCGTAGTTGACGGTTCCATCCGGGTTAACCAGGTTGATCGTGTAGGGGATATTGTCAATGCCGAGGCGAATCAGCGAGAAGGCAAGAAAAGATTTTCGCTCGCGGTTCAGCGATTTGCCAAAACTGAGATAATCATATTGAGATACGCCAACAAACCACTCTGCGTGCATGGCCGATGCCTGAAAAGGGGCATTTATTTCAGACAAGCCTGCCGGGTTCCAGTAAGCGGCAGTGATATCGCTGACCAACGCCGTTTGGGCGCCCGACATCCCGTGGGCCCGGGCCCCTACCCCAATGGCTAGAAATTCATTGCTGTATTTTTGGGCGAATAACAGGCTTGAAAAAAGCAGGAAGCACAGGAAGAATAGTGGTCGTGTCATATTGTCTATGTTACGTATGAACCGGGTATCGTATAATCCGGAATTGGCAACTTGACGCGGCATCTCGCTTTGCGGTTGCCTTCTTTATTCAAAAAATCATACCGTGCAGGCCGGAGCTGAGCTGTTCAGCATTGGGAGAAGCGCCCTCTGCCGCAAAAAAAGAACCGGCTGCGCAGAAGGTGCACAGCCGGCGAGTTGCTTTCTAACAGTATGTTGGTAATAGTAGTAATCAAACAGGGAAGGAAGTTTAAAAACAGCCCTCCGCCCTTTCTCATTTGAAAGGGCCGGAGGGCCCCCGCCTTCGGTTTATTCTTTCCGGAAACTCCGGTTTATTTCTTGTGAGCCAACCCTTTTGGCTGGCAGATTTTTTCAACTTCGAGTCGCACTTTTTTATTGATCTTGAAAAAGTGCCTTTTGTGTTTTATTCCCGGATGAACGGTCAAAAGTGCTTTGGATAACAAAGTTTCAATTCTGAAGTAAACGAGACAATTGCCTGCTTTAGTATTCGACTTGAAACCTGGATTTGCAAAACTGACTTTTCCGGGATCTGTTGCCGTGATTGCCACGACTTGAACGCTGATTTCGAATGCAAATATATGGTAATTTTTCCACTTGCAAACTTTTTAGTACCGCTTTCTCAAAAAAAACGCCGTTCCCTCGTTTTTATTTTTTCAGGCCATGCGGTACTCCATTCGTCAAACGGTAAAATCAGCGCGCCACACTTGACATTTTTTTCATATTTCAACCCTTTGGCTGCAAAAACTGAAAAAAAACATCGTTTTGAAAATTTTCCACTTTAGGACGATTGCTCAAAAAAAAGTCACGCTCATCTCAAAAAAAATTATTCCGGCATTGGAAATTGACGCCAATCTATGGATTCGGCACAAGCAAAATGGCCTTTCGGGCAGGCTGCCCGGCCATGTAGCCCGCATGGCCGACACGGCAACCGTTCCCTGGTTTCAATAATCCAGCGTTGTGTAGACAACGGCGCAAATCCAAACTCGGGCAACGTGGAACAAAATACCGCAGCCACTGGCGCATCCATCGCCGAGGCGATATGCAAGGGCGCCGAATCATTGACGTAATTCATAGCCGCTCCTTTCATCAAAACCGCCGATTCCAGGAAAGACAGGCGGCCTGCCAGGTTGTAAAGTTGTGCCCGTCCGGCATTTGCCACCATATCCGCACATGCCGGCTGATCATCTGGCCCTCCCAACAGGTAGACAGCGTGACTGGACGGCAAATGCCGGATCAATTCGATCCATTTCTCGCGGGGGTATTGTTTGGTAAACCAGACAGAACTCGGTGCAATACAAACATAGGGCATGTCATTGGGGCGCATGGCCTGGCTTGCCGCAACGTCGGCCGGTGTCGGGTACAAACGGGGAAGGGCTAGCGTGGCATCCGTCAGGTGTCGGACCAGGCCGAGATTTCGCTCCACCTCATGGATGGGCTGTTCGCTTGTCCCAAATTGGTGCGGAATCCGCCGGGTAAACAGCCTTGAAAGCGGGTTTTTGGCAAACCCTGCCGTTTGTCCGGCGCCGGAACCAATGGTAAGCAATCCGGAGGCTGCAAATCGCTGGCAATTCAGCACCCAATCATACTGTTCTTCCCGCAATCGAACCCCGATTTGCCACAGCCCCCGATACTTGTCCTTTTTTTTGTCCCACACCCATACGTTTCGCAAATGCGGGTGCCCGGCCAGTAGTTTTTCATTGCCTTTGCGCAACAAAAAATCAATATGCGCACCCGGGTAAAAACGCCTGAGTTTTTCTACAATGGCAGTGGCTAAAATCACATCGCCAATGAAGGCTGTTTGGATGACAAGAAATTTCATTTGGCAAAGGTAGAGGGATTGGCGGTTTTGCGGACCGGAAAGCAAAATTCAAGAGTTTAGAAAAAAAATTATCCCGTCGCTTGCTCGGGTTAAAAACACCTGTATCTTTGCACCCGCTTCTGAAAAAGATCCTACTGCGGGAATGGCGGAATTGGTAGACGCATACGTTTCAGGGGCGTACGCCCGTAAGGGTGTGGGGGTTCGACTCCCCCTTCCCGCACAAAAAGCGATCCGGTTTCGGATCGCTTTTTTTATTTCCCGGCTGCGTCTGGCTGCCACATCTTCATGGAGGAAACCCAACTAAAAAAAATACTGCCCACCTTACCTGAGGCGAGCGAGACGTCGGAACGCGCAACTGGCTGAGGGACAAAAAAAATGTCCTGCTAGCCGTAGCAAGTCAACAAAATACTGATTTTCAGTTATTTGTAAAACAAACAGGCTAACAGGACACTTTAAAATGGACTGGCTTGGCGCGAATTACTTAGCCGTTCTAGCGTTTTTGGTGTCCAGCACTTCTTTGCGAAGGTCCTGAGCGAGGTTCTTCAGGTCTTGCATTGCTTTTCTTACACGACCGCCAGCGGCGTTGTTACCTTCGTTGAATTTTTTGACGTCAGCTTCTGCGTCTGCAATTGTTTGTTTGATGGTTTCAAAAATTTTGCTCATAATATAAACAGATAAGAGTGAGTAATTCTGCCGTAAAAGTATGTTTTTATGGGGATTTTCAGTCTTTTTGTTTGATTCTGTTTTTCTTTTTTACTTTTTTGATAAAACTTTCCGCGCCAGGCTGTTTCAAAACGCTTCGCCCAAAAAGAAATAAAGCCCTTTTTGTCTTTTGCCAGGGCCGCCGGAATCTTTGCTCAAGGCTACCGCATAATCAATTCGGACATTTATACGGGATGCTTTATTCAGTAAAATACGCAGCCCTGCTCCTGCGGCCACATTAAAGCGATCGAAGGCAATTCCCTGGCCGGCATGGAATACTTGTGCCCCGCTTACAAAACCGACCAGGCCGAGCCGTTTCCATACTTGCCAGATTTTTGATTGCTCTTCCGGCTTCCACAACGGCAAGCGATATTCCGATTCAAAACTCAACAAATGTAGGTCCTGGTATGTCCCCTTGAAATAACCGCGAATAAATTTGTGCCCACCCACCCGCGATAAGGCGCGAAGGGGCACCCCTGTTGGCGTATCCTCCAGACTAAGCACAGCACGCAAAGCAAGGGTTTGGTTGGAACGGGGATTCAGATACTGGCGGACTTCGAGAGAATACTGGTTAAAGGAAAAATCGCTGCCCAACCAGTTGCCATAATGCCGGGTATTTACTTCCACCAAGGTACCCGTCAGCGGGTTTAGCACATGGTCGCGCGTGTCATACAGGATTTGGACACCCAACCCGGCGCGCAAACCAGCTACCGGCACTTGTTGAATGGCTCCGGAATCGGCGCTGACAAAAGCATACGCCTTCGGGAGCACCCGATACCGGTACAAGTATTCGACATCCGCCTGGAGTCCGGCGTAGAGGTTTGGGCGGATTTTCCGGAGCAGCACCGGAGAACATTTGATCCGGTTCGAATTGAAATTCAGGTAATTCAACGTATCCCAAGCCCCATTTTTATCCAACTCCGCCACCAATGCCGATGCCTTGTTGCCAATACCGTAGTTCCGGTCCGGGTATTTTTGAAACAGGGCTTCGCCGCGCGTTCGCCAGCGGCGTTGATGCGAAAAAACCTCCCAGCGGGATTCCACCAACACCTGTTTAGCCAGGGTATATACCGCCAGAAATTCGACCGTAGACAGAGGGGTACCCGGATCGCCTTTTCGAAAATCGAGGTAGGCAATCCCTATGGCCCCCAAGGTGAGTTTGGTTTCCGGAGCCGAACTGATCGCCGGAAACAAATCGAGGCGTTTGTGGGGCGGCAAAAGGGAGTCTGTTTGTGCATGCAACCTGGGCTGCCCCAGCAAGGTCGTCGCAAACAGGAGCATCGCAGGTCCGAGTCTCCAACAGATTCTGGCATATTGGACGGTCTCTTTCATCGGCTAAAAATGGGCATTTTATCAATACAAAATCGGCCATTTTAAAAAAAAACGCCGCTTTGACCGGACAAAATCCGGTACAAAGCGGCGGCAATTGGCTATTCAGGCTGCATTGGATGCTGGTGTTTTTACATAAAAAAACGCGGATTGGACATCCCTTTTTTCCGTTTCACCAAATCGGCATACAACATCAATTCAAACGAACCGCCCGTGTAGGACCGCAAATTGGTCAGCGTCAGGTCATAGGCCGCGCCGACCCCCACCCGCGGGTTAACTTGCCAATAGGCCAATAAATCCAGCGACTCGCCAGTCCCATCGCCGCCGGCCCGGTAAGCCACACCTACGGTTGCTATTTCCTTGATTTCCAAATTGGCTGTTACATCCACATCAATGGGTGCATTTTTTACGTATTTGACCAAAACAGCCGGCAAAAAATTCAAATCTTTCCCGAGCGGAATGATGCCGCCGGTGGTGCCATAAAAGTGGGGCGACTCTTTTGCCGTATTGATCGAGGGGTCGGTGTTGACCCCAATCGTATTCCGGTAAATGCGGGGTACGGAAAAGCCAAAGTACAGGCGCTCCTGAAATGTCCCGTAGATGCCGGCGCCAAAATTGGCGTAGGCATGTGTATAGCGCTGATCGTCGATCGAGGGGTCCAGCGGATTCAGTGGATTGGCTTCGTTAAAATTGAGGCTCAACACCCGAAGGTTGCCCGAAACGCCAGTGCGCAACGAAAAATCCTTCTGGACAATCAGGTTGTACGAGTACGAAGCTGTGAGTTGTACATCGCGGTGCAAGCCGATGCTGTGGTGCGAAATTATCCCCCCCACCCCAACGCGTTTGGAAAAAGCAGGAGCATGCATGCTGATCAAAGCAGACTTCGGCGCGCCGTCTAATTTAAACCACTGGTTGCGGTACATGGCCGTCATCGTCGGCACCCCACGGGTACCAGCATAGGCCGGGTTGTACCACAACTTATTGTACATGAATTGGGTGTATTGGTGTTCCTGCTGGGCATCGGCAACCAGTGGAAGAAACAAGCCGGCAAACAGAAGTAAAAAGATCCTGGACATATAAAAGTTGATAAGCTGGTTAGTAAAAAGAATGTCGGGTTTGCCTGGCAGGCAGTTCATGAGGGAACTGCCTGCCAGGCCAAACCACATATTACCGGAACACTTCAATGAACCCACTCATCGCCGATTTCTCGGGATCCGGTTGGAAAAAGTAGAAATAGGTGCCATCCGGCAGGGCTTGTCCGGCCCGGCCATCCAGGGTGCCTTGCCAGGCATGCACCGGATCGTTCAGGTACGGCGAAGCCTGAAAAACTTTGTCGCCCCATTGGTTGTAAATGATCAGCGAATTATTCGGGTACAGCTCTGTTTCCAGACAAGGAATTTCCAGGTAATCGTTGATGCCGTCGTTGTTCGGCGTAATGACGTTGGGGATGTACGAGCAGAAGGTTTCCCGAATGGTGATGGTTACCGCCGCTTCATCGCACAGATCCGGGCAGGCTTCCGAGCACAGTTTGTACAAGAAATTCACCCGGCCGTTTTGCGGGCCTGCCTGGTACGAGAAGGTGCCGTTGCCGGTTTCGGTGAGGCCCTCCAACTCGGTCAGCAAGGTCACTTTATAGTCGTCATACTCCAAAAAGTCGTTCAGCGTGACATCAATGCTATCCAGCAAGGTGCTGGTCTCCACCTGGTAGTCCAGGTCGTCGATAGCGTCCGGCAACACGGCCTGCCGCACCAAAGCAGAGTCCAGCGGCGTCAGGCAGCCATTCCAATTGGCTTGCACGGTGTAAATACCGGTTTTTTTCGGCGCCAGGTTTTCAATCAACAAGGTGTTGGTGTTTGGATACGGTGCTTCGGGGCCGTCCCAGATATACACTGCGCCGGGAATAACAGGGGTCGACAGGGTAATATCGTCGCCGGCACACCCGATTTTATCGCTGATTTGCGGGTCAAGCGGCTGAAGCCCTGAAACCTGAATATCCACCATACACATGGCCGTATTGCCCGCAGCATCGGTGGTTTTGAAGGCCAGTACCTGCGTTCCGATGGCAAAGAAAGTCCCGGTAGCAGGGCCGGCCAGTTGCTCCACCAAGGGCGCGCTGCAATTGTCGGTAGCCGACGGAAGACTGAAACTCAATTCCACACCATCGCAACCCACAACGGTATCAGTCAGCACCAGAAATTTATCCGGATCGGACAAGATTGTGCCGCTGATGTTGACCAAAACAGGGGAAGCCGGGCAGTCAATTTGAGGCGCGATGCTTTCCGTAACCGTAATCGAAAAACTGGTCTGCGCCGAATTGCCCAGGGTATCCGTCACGGTATATTCCACCACCGTCGTTCCAACCGGGAAGGTATCGCCCGGCTTGAAATTGGAGACCACATCTACCGGCCCGCAAACACCGGTAGGCGCAGGAGGCGTCCAGGTAGCCGTGGCCGAACAACCGATGAAGGCCTGGTCGGCAGGCACGGCAGCAAAGCCCAACGGTGGGCCAATAACTGTTATTTTGAACTGGCAGGTATCCTGGTTGCCACTCGGGTCTTCTACAAATACGCTGACCAGCGTGTGCCCTACCGGATAATCGGCCCCCGGCATCGGCGTGGCAAAGACATGGGGCGCTGCTGTGCAATTGTCAATTGCCGTTGGCAAATCCCAGTTTACCACGATGCTGCACGCGCCGGCAGCGTTTACGACCGTATCGGAAGGACAGCCGCTGAATTGCGGTTGAACGATATCTTTCACCGTCACTGTGAAACTGCATTCCGCAGTATTCCCCCACACGTCCGAAGTGGAATACGTGACAACGGTTTTGCCTTCGGCAAAACTTGTGCCCGGCTGAATATTGGAAGTCAGCGTATCCAACTGACAATTGTCCGTTGCTACCGGCGGCGTCCAATCAGCCACTGCCTTACAATTGTCTGTGAACAAAAGAATGTCTGTCGGGCAATTGCTGAGCACCGGCGGCACTTTTTCATCCACCGTCACCACAAAACTACAGGCCACTGTATTTCCGGAACTGTCTTGTGCCAGGTATTCAACGGTAGTGTGGCCGGTAGCAAACATCGAACCCGGGGCCACCGAAGGAACCGGCACAATGGCATAGGTATCGCAAGGGTCGAGCACCGTTGGGGCAGTCCAGTTTACTTTGGCTTCGCAACCACTGTCCGGGGTTGTCACTGTGATATTGGCCGGGCAGTTGGTCATCACCGGCAAGGTCGTATCGGCTACCAGCACTGTAAAGGTACAAGTGGAGGTATTTCCACTTTCATCTTTTGCGGTCAGTACTATGATAGTGGTACCGATCGGAAACACGTCACCGGAAACGGACGAAGCCGTGACCAAGACATCGTCGCTGCAATTATCCGCCGTAAAAGGCGCTTCAAACGTAGCCGGCGTGTTGCAGGTGGCGGCGTTGGCATCCACCGACACGCTTGGCGGGCAAATGATCGTCGGTACCAACAAGTCCTGGACTGAAATAAACTGCTCCGCCAACATGGAGTTGCCACAGTTGTCCGTAGCCGTCCAACGGCGTTTCATCAGATAGGTTGTCGGGCTGTTGCTGCTGACAACCGACTCGCCCAGGTAAACCAGGCTTATCGAACCGTCACAATTGTCCGTCGCTACGGGTGTCTCCGGCGCTGGCACAGAGTCACAACTGACCGTGATGTTAGCCGGTTTGGAAATAAATACCGGAGGCGTGATGTCCCGCACGGTGATCAATTGCTGGGTGGAAACGGTATTGCCGCAGTTATCCGTAGCCGTCCAACGACGGGTCAACAGGTAAGTATCCAGGCAAAATCCATCCGTCCGGGTTTCGCCGTCAAAGGACACTGTGACATTGGTCGCACAATTGTCCGTCGCAACAGGCGACTGGTACGCCGGAACGGATTCGCAGCTGACTGTTGTATTCGCCGGTACGCTGGTAAACTGCGGCGGCGTATTATCCAGTACACTAATGATTTGTTCTGTCGAAACAGCATTGCCGCAATTATCCGTAGCGGTCCAGCGGCGTGTGAGGGTATAACTATCCGGGCAATTGCCGTTGGTCCGGGTTTCGCCGGCGTATACGATCGTTACCGTGGCATCACAATTATCGTTGGCCACCGGAACGCCTACCGATGGAATGGCAGCGCAACTGGTCGTCAACGACGCGGGTGCAAACGTAAACTCCGGCGCCGTGAGGTCCCGCACGGTGATAAATTGCTGGGTCGTGACCGAGTTGCCACAATTATCCGTGGCCGTCCAACGCCGCTGCAACAGGTAACTGTCTGCACAAAGACCGTCGGTACGCGTTTCACCATTGAAAACAATCGTCACATCAGCGTCGCAATTGTCGGTGGCAACAGGCTGGCCAACGGCCGGTACCACTTGGCACTCC
Source organism: Saprospiraceae bacterium (assembly GCA_020846655.1). Lineage (GTDB taxonomy): Bacteria > Bacteroidota > Bacteroidia > Chitinophagales > Saprospiraceae > M3007. Next base: position 11,787 of record JADLDL010000012.1, read on the forward strand.
ACCGTAGCATCGGCCGGCACAAACGTAAATTGCGGCGTTGCGGTGTCGTTTACTGTAATCTTTTGTTCCACCAAATCCGAATTGCCACAAATATCGGCAGCAACCCAGCGGCGGGTCAGAACGTAGGTGTCCGGGCAAGCGCCATCCGTCCGGGTTTCGCCTTCGTACGAAATGGCTACCTGGGCGGTACAATTGTCCGTAGCCGTTGGGGTATCCACGCTGGGTACAGCATCACATTCTACCGTAACCGGCGCCGGAATGTAGGTAAACACCGGTTTCGTAACATCCTGAACGGTAAGCATTTGAACCGCCGTTGTGCTGTTTCCACAGTTGTCCACAGCCGTCCAACGCCGCAAAACCATGCCCCCACTCGCACAATTTCCTCCGGTAAATATTTCACCATCAAAAATAATCGCTACTGCGGCATCACAATTATCGGTTGCGGCCGGAACCCCGAGGCCCGGGATATCCTCGCAATTGACGGTTGCATCGGCTGGCACAAAGGTGAACACCGGAATGGTGGTGTCCTGCACCAAAATGGATTGCTCAGCCTGCACGCTGTTGCCGCAATTATCTGTCGCAGTCCAACGGCGGAGTAACGTATACGTATCCGGGCAGGCGCCATCGCTGCGGGTTTCCCCGTCAAACGTAATCGCCACTGCCTGGTCGCAATTATCGGTAGCCGCTGGGGTATCCAAGGCCGGGACCTGTTCGCAACTCACGGTTACGTTTGCCGGAACGAAGGTAAACGCCGGCTGTTGAACATCTTGAACTGTTATTTTTTGTTCGCGGGCCGCACTGTTGCCGCAATTATCTGTAGCCGTCCAATGCCGGAATAAGGTGTAGGTATCCGGGCAAGCGCCGTCTACCCGCGTTTCGCCATCGTACGTGACCGGCACCAGCGTCGTGCAATTATCGGAGGCGATGGGATTGCCAACTGCCGGAATCGACTCGCAACTCACCACTGCGTTTGCCGGCACCAGGGCCAACACCGGGCGGGTGGTATCTTGAACCGTCACCACCTGTTCTGCCGTCGACAGGTTGCCGCAATTGTCCAGGGCCGACCACTGTCGACGCAGGACGTAATTGTTCGGGCAATTGCCATCGTCGTGAAACTCACCCAGATAGGTAACCGTAACGGAAGCATCACAGTTGTCGGTGGCCACCGGAGCACCTACCGGAGGGATAACATCACAATTCACTGTAACCGGCGCAGGTACAGACGTAAATTGTGGAACAGTGTTGTCAACTATCGTAACCAATTGAACAGCCGATGTGGTGTTGCCGCAATGATCGACAGCCGTCCAGCGGCGAACAAGCAAATAGGCATTGTCACAAGGGCCGTCGGTGCGGGTTTCGCCGTCGAACGTGATGCTCGGTGCTGCGGTACAATTGTCCGAAGCCGTGGGTGTTTCCAAGGCTGGAACAGCATCGCATTCCATGGTGATATCTGCCGGGGCAAAGGTAAATACCGGCGGTTCAATATCTTGAACAACAAGTGTTTGCGTAGCGGTTGCGACATTCCCGCAATTATCGGTAGCCGTCCACTGGCGCAGCAGGGAATACGAATCCGGGCAATTGCCATCCACCCGGGTTTCGCCAACAAAAAGGATGGTGGCACTTGTGGCGCAATTGTCTGTTGCTACCGGTTGACCCACGAGGGGCACTTCCGCGCAACTAAGCGTATCGTTTTCCGGGACAAAACTGAAAACCGGCGCAACAAGGTCCTCCACTTGAATCGTCTGTTCGGCAGTTGCGGTATTGCCGCATTGGTCTGTTGCCGTCCAACGGCGCACCAAAGTATACGTATCCGGGCAGGCGCCGTTCGTCCGGACTTCGCCGTCATACACCAGGGTAACCGCTACGGTACAATTGTCCGTCACCGTCGGCGCCCCGGGTACCGGGATATTTTCACAAGAAACCGTTGCGTCGGCTGGCACCGAGGTAAACACCGGAACAGAGATATCCTGCACCGTTATGGTCTGTTGTGTTGCAGTGCTATTGCCGCAATTATCTGTAGCCATCCAACGGCGCAACAAGGTGTAAGTATTCGGACAAACGCCATCCGTCCGGGTTTCGCCGGCGTAGGTTATAGTAAGGTTTGCGTCGCAGTTATCCGAAGCCACCGGCGTGCCCACTGCCGGAATCGTTTCACAATTCACCGTTACATCGGCGGGTGCTGCCGTAAATACCGGGCTGTTCAGGTCCCGAACTGTAATGGTTTGCTGCCAGGTCACGGAGTTGCCACAATTGTCGGTGGCTGTCCAATGGCGGAGCAGTCCGTAAGTCCCCGGACAGGCTCCGTTGATCCGGGTTTCTCCATCAAAAAGAACTGTAACTGCCGCATCGCAATTGTCGGTGGCTACGGGCGAATCGACTGCCGGTACTGCGTCGCAGGACACAATCAGGTTTGCGGGTGGGTTGGCAAATGCCGGCGGCAGCAAATCCTGGACGGTAATGCGCTGTTGGGCGCTCACCGTGTTGCCACAGATATCGGTGGCGGTCCAGCGGCGGAGCAGTGTGTAGCTGTCCGGGCAACTGCCGTCCGTCCGGGTTTCACCATTGAAGGTGATGTCGACGGTGGAGGTGCAGTTGTCGCTGGCAGTTGGGCTCCCGGGCGCGAGAATACCGTCGCAACTGGTCGTGATATTGGCCGGAACGAAGAGAAACGCCGGTTTTGTGGTGTCTTGCACCATCAGCATTTGTTCGGCAGTGGCCGTATTGCCGCAATTATCGGCCGCGATCCAGCGGCGGATAACGGTACCGCCACTGGTACAATCGCCGCTGCTTTGAGTAACGCCGGCAAACGTAATCAATACGCTGGCGTCACAGTTATCGGTGGCCGTTGGGCTGGCAATGCTGGGTATGGCTTCACAATCGACGACGGCATCAGCCGGAACGAACGTGAACACGGGAGGGTTCTGATCCCTGACCGTTATGATTTGCTCGGCGCTTTTGGTGTTACCGCAATTGTCGGTGGCCACCCAACGGCGCGTAAGGGTGTAATTATCGGTGCACGCGCCATCGGTGCGGGTTTCGCCGCTGTAGGCAATGCTTACTGTTGCATCGCAATTATCCGTGGCAGCAGCCGATCCTACGGAAGGAATGGCGTCGCAACTAACTGTAAGTGCCGGCGGAACAGCCGTAAAGACCGGTGCAGTCAAATCCCGGATCGTGATCACCTGGGCCGTAGTACTGCTGTTTCCACAGTTGTCGGTAGCGCTCCAGATACGGGTAAGGGTGTAGGTGTCCGGGCAGGCGCCATCGGTGCGGGTTTCTCCGGCGTAGGCAATACTAACGCCGGCATCACAATTGTCGGAAGCCGCAGGGGTACCTACCGTTGGAATGGTTTCACACGAAAGGGTCACATTTGCCGGCACGGCGGTAAACACCGGTTTGGTTTGATCCTGAACAGTGATGAGCTGGCTACCGATGGCAGTATTGCCACAGTTGTCGGTGGCCATCCAGCGGCGGGTGAGCGTATATCCGTCCGGGCAGGCGCCATTCGTCCGCACTTCGTTGATAAAGTTGATGACCACACTGGCATCACAATTGTCAGAAGCGGTGGCTGTCCCCACTGTTGGGACTGCGTCGCAACTGACTGTTGTATTGGGCGGCAGCACGGTAAACACCGGCTGAGTAACATCTTGTACGGCAATCACTTGCACTGCCGAGGTACTGTTGCCGCAATTATCGGTGGCCGTCCAGCGACGCGTCAGCGAATAGGTATCCGCGCAGGCGCCGTCGGTTCGGGTTTCTCCATTGAACACAATAGCAACCGCCGCATCGCAATTATCGGAGGCAGAAGGGGTGCCAAGGGCCGGAATGGCCTGGCAATTCACCGTTACATTTGCCGGCACGGCAGTGAAGGCCGGTTTGGTCAGGTCCTGCACTACAATCGTCTGTTGTGTCGATTGGGTATTTCCGCAATTATCGGTGGCCGTCCAGCGGCGGGTCAGCGTGTAACTATCCGGGCAAGCGCCATCGGTGCGGGTTTGTCCGTCATACGTGATGGACACAGTGGCATCACAATTATCGGAGGCCGCCGGCACACCCACAGCAGGCAGGGCATCGCAGCTCACAGTAATATTGGCCGGCACTGCCGTAAAAGCGGGTTTGGTTTGGTCCCGTACGGTAATCAGTTGGGTTGCGGAAACAGAATTGCCGCAATTATCGGTGGCCGTCCAGCGGCGGGTCAGCGTGTAGGTATCCGCGCAGGCGCCATTGCTCCGGGTTTCGCCGGCATAACTTACAGTGGGGTTGCTGCTACAATTGTCTGTAGCGCTTGGGCTGCCTACTGCCGGTATGGACTGACATTCGACAGTGATATTACCGGGCACCGAAATAAAGGCAGGCGCCTGGTTGTCCACGACACGAATAGTCTGTGTGACCACGACACTGTTGCCTGCGGCATCCGCCACTTTGTATTTGCGCAGCACAATAAGGGTATCGCCCGGGCAGCCGCCACCGCCGGCAATATTATCACTTAAAAAAGTGACGAGTGGCGTACCGCAGTTATCGGCTTCATTCGTTACGACCGCCGGGTTGGGCGCCGGAACCGCCGATAGGCACAGGTTGCCCAATAAAGGAGCAGGGTTGGAAGCCGTCGGCAGTTGGTTGTCCTGCACTGTCACGACAAAGGAACAGGAAACCATATTGGAGCCGTCGTCTACCGTATAGGTGACGGTGGTGTTGCCACTGGAAAAAGGAACCGTATTGGACAATTGGCCGCTACCCGTGCCGGTGGTGGCGCCGGCTAGTGCGTAGGTCACGCCGACGGTTGGGCAGTTGTCGCTAAATACCGCGTTGATATTGGGAATCAGGGTGGTACAAACGCCGGGATTGGCGATACCTGCGGCGTTGCCGGGGCAAGTGATCGTCGGAGGCGTATTGTCTTGCACCGGTACCGCCTTGGTCAGCACTTCTGCGCAACCCTTGGCGTCAGTGACCGTCACGGTATACGTACCACCGGGCACGTTGGCAAGGTCCTGCGTGGTTTGACCGCTGGACCATTTATATTTATAGGGACTCGTGCCGCCGCTCACCGACAGGTCGATACTGCCACTGGCAACACTGGCACAGGGTACCGCAGTCGCGCTGGCGCTCAGGTTGATGTGAGGGTTAATTTTTACGGTAACGGTGCCGCCACAAGTCAGCAAATAAGGCGGTTCGGGGCCGTATGGGTCAAAAATCGCCGTCAGGTTCACCGAATAGTTGGTGTTATTGACCGGGGCTACAGGGTAAATTCCACCGGCCGGACCAATATTGGGCGTCCAGAGGTAGCTATATCCCAATTGGCCGCTGCCGGCTACAGACAGGTGTGCGGTGTCGCCCGGCTGGCAAAGGGTCAGGTCATTCACTGTACCCGAGCTGTCTGTTTCAATAATAAAGGCGTTGCAACAAATACCGATTTCGGTAACGCAGCCGGCCATGTTGACATCTGAAAAAGCATGCGGCGCGCCAATACCATTGCAGTTGACGGTTTTTTTAGTGTCAAAATACAAGGCTTTCAAGCCACTGCAATCCGGCGCATTGCTGCTGCCAGGTTTGAACAAACCGCCATTGATCAGGATCACCCGGGCTGGATACCCCAATTTCAGGTATGCATTTGAGGTCCAATCGATCAAACCACCATCGACAATCAGCAGGCCTTCGTACGGAATACCACCGATAATAGGCTCGTAGTTGACATCAATGGAAAAGGTATTCCGGATGATGATGGTGTCGGTGCCAATGGGGCATGCGCCAAATGGATTGTTGGAGGCCAGGATTGGGCCGTTGAACACATGTGTTTTGGCGTTTGCCGGAACCGACAAAAGGGAAAGGACGATGGCGGCCATCCCGAACAGAAAACCCCGTTGGATTCCTGAGTAGGCCTTCTTTGCTGAAAGAAAAAGGATGTATCTGGCGCTTGGCATAGAGATCTGGTTAGGAGTCGTTTTGAACAAATTCAGGTGTAGTGGTATGATTATGATGCTTTCTTACGAAAATCAATCGTTAATGTCACATGTTGAATGCAACAATTCACTTACAAGCGGGAAGCGGATGAGCCGTAGGCCAACAGCATACGGAAGCCAAGGGACAAAACGTCCTGGCATAAAAGGCAAACCGAGTCAGGCAAACTGGATAAGATTGGTAGTGAGCAGCTACCTCATGGTTGCAACTCCTTACTTGAGGCAACCTGGAATTCTACATTTAACCGAGGAAAGGGAGCAGAGGGGATGAGTTGTAGAAAGGCCAGGCCAAGGTATTAAATTTCCTAAAATGCGCCCAAAAATGTGCCAAAAAAGATTACTTAGCCCCTATTTGGAACTCATTTGCAGTTCCTTAGGAGAAATTAAATGAGTGGCTACTTTCCGGATCAACCTATCTTTGCAGTTCCTCATCTTTTCACCGTTTTCCGTTATGCGCATCCACCCGATTATTCTCCTGTGCTTTTTTGCTGCTGCTACCCTTGTTCCGGTGGCAGCTGACGCACAGGTGCCGCTTACCGATATTCGCCCCCTGCTCAAGACCTTGAAAAAAGATAAAAAACTTCAACTCCTGGAATACCTGCGCCATTTAGGCGCCAACATCGACGATGAAATCCAGCAGAGCTACCAGGCGGTAGCCAAAAAAGGACAACTGCAAACTGTTGAATACCTGCAAACCCTGAAACAAGATCCGGCCAAACTGCCGGTTACTACGGTGCAGTGGGACCGCGACACGATTTTTTTTGGTGAAATCCCCGAGGGCAGCCCCGTAATCGATTCGTTTGTGATCACCAACACCGGCAATCACCCGTACCTGATTTCCCGCTACACTACCACCTGCGACTGCGCGGTGTTGAAGTACCCCGCCCACCCGGTCATGCCCGGCGAAAAAGCCATCTTGCGGGCCGAATTTGACACCCGGACCAAAGCAGGCACTGCCACGCCGGCTATAATTGTGTACGACAATTCGTCGCCCAACAAACGCTCGATCCTATTTCTGAAAGGTTTGGTCAGCCCCCGGAAACAAACCCGGAAAAAACCCTGGGACGATTAGCCCAGGCCTACTGCCATTTCAGGCTTTCCACCAGGCGATTGACGTCCTGTTTCATAAACGACAGCACCGGAGCCATCGAGTCGGGTTGGATTTGGCCGTTGAAATACAAGGCGCCGCGCAAAAAATTCTGAGTGGAATCTGTAAGAAAAAACTGGTAGGAAGAAGCCGCCGCGCCATCAATGGAAAACACAATGCCGTGTACCCGATCCGCCTGGCGGTGCACCGGAATCTCTTCGATGTAATTGGCTTTGATGTTGTGTTTTTGCGCCATCGTGAACGCGTCCTGCACCAACTCATCCAGGCGGGCCCGGCTGGTGACCGGGTAGTAGCTGCAATATACTTTGGCGTTCAGGTCCGGCACACTGATGTTGAACCAGCAATCGCTCTTGGGTTTTTCACCAAAAAACGTCGTATCGTGCTCCACAAGGGCATACTTCGGCATGTCGAACGTGAAATGGCAATAAGACTGGTCGAACGGCGCGTATGCCTTTTCCGGGTATACCACTTTCGGAAAGGCGCGGGGTTTGGGCACCGGGACGTATTCTTCGCAGGCCGTCAGCCCGGACAGTAAAAACAAGACAGCAGCCAAAAAAGGTGTTCTACGCATATAGGTTGTTCTGTATTGGACCGGACAAAGGTGCGGCAAAAAATTTATCTGGCATTCCATTCGTCCAATCGCTTCTTGTAGCGGCCCTGGTTGACGGGCCAGGCATCTAAGTCAAGTTTGTTTTCCAGCGCTTCCTTTTCACCACTCAGCAGTTGTGGAAAAAAATCGAGGCCGGTCAGTTTTTCCGCCTGGTCGATTGAGCCGGCAAAATCCATCACCGGCCGGGTATTCATTTCGTTGGGCAAAACGAAGGCAATGGCTTGTTGTTGTTCCGGCGCCAGCAACACTTTAAAATAGGCAGCCGGCACAGTTACCTTGCTGAACCCGATCTGGCCTTTCCCTGCCCGGGTCAGTACCGGGCCGGTCACTACATAGAGGTGGTTGAATTTCCGCGCCCAATCGCGGGTACACTCCTCCAGTTCTCGCCAAATCCCTCCATTAAAGGCTTTCACCTGGGGGCTCATGTTGCTCATAAAAAACGACTCGCTCATGGCCAGCGTATCAAAAGCCATATCGGCTGCCGGGCACAGGTGCCCCCGGTCGTAGCCGCTGCCGCTGTAGTCGCGCGGGGTGGCACTCTCGGTGCGCACGCCAGGGTCGGGGCGGAAAGAGGTGGCGCGCTCCACCCAGTTTTCGTTCAGGCGGTCGCGGGTCAGTTCGTACACCACCCATTCGGCTTGCTCGTGCTCTTCGGCATACGACAAGGTGTAATAACTGTGTCGCACAAGTTCACCGGTAGTGGAATGCGGCAACAAGTTGTCTGAAACGGTACTGGGCCCACTAACCGGTACCTGCGGGAGTTCGGTCCGGGGGCCGGTATCGGGTTCGCCGGTTTTTTTGCCGGAAAATTGATTGAAGATCCAGAAAGCCAGGCCGGCCAGGATTGCAAAAAGTCCGGTTTTAAAAACAATGCCACCGGAGTCGGAAGTAGATTTTCGCGCCATTTCAAAAAAATTGTTGGGCAAACATAAACTTTTTGTTGAACAAGCGTGGGATAAAAAATCAAGCGCCACGGATAGCGATTGGAACAAAAAAGGAGTTTCATGACAATTCCTTGCGCGGTTTTTCACAAAATTGTCGCGCCTAAGGTTTTGCCGGCACCCTGTTTTAATCTTTTTGTCAAGATATCTGAATGTATGCGCAACATCTTTCCTTTTTTGCTGCTCCTGTTGTCCTGCAGTGGCATCACCCAACCGGCCCAGAAGTTGGTGGTGGGCTATTACCCTGGCTGGCGGTGGTACGAACGCAACAAACTGGTCACACCGGCTACCCTGGACTACAGCAAATACGATGTCCTGAACTACGCCTTCCTGAACCTGGAAACCGATGGCACCCTGAGCCTGACCGATCCCTGGGCAGACAAAAACCTCTTGCTCGGCCCCATTAACCGGGCCGTAGCCCCCGCGCAATACGACCAGGACCGATCCCTCGGCAACCCTGCGTTTCACAAACCCGGCAAGCGGTTCAGTGATTTCGCACACAAAAATAAGGTGCGGTTTCTGGTCTCTATCGGCGGCTGGGCGCATTCGGGTTCGTTTTCCGAGGTAGCGGCCAGCGCCGCCAAACGCGCCGTTTTTGCCAGCCAATGCAATCAAATTGTACGGCTGTACAACCTGGACGGCATCGATATCGACTGGGAATATCCGGGCTACCCGGAACGCACCGTCAACAGCGGCGACAAACAAAATTTAACCCTGTTGTTGCGCCAGGTCCGCGATTCGCTGGATGCCCAGGAGGGCAAATTGAAACGGGATCTGATGCTGACGGCCGCATTTGGCGCTTCTCCAAAACACATGGCACAGGTCGAATGGCCGCAGGTAAGCAAGATCCTGGACGGTATCAACCTGATGGCCTACGCCTTTTATGGTCATTGGGACCCCGTTTCGAACCACAACGCCCCCTTGTTTCCACCCCTGAACGCTACGCAATCGGGCAACAGTTGTAGCGAAGCCGTGCAGAATTTGCTGGATTTCGGCGTGCCGTCGATCAAAATCAACCTGGGGCTGGCTTTTTACGGCCGCACCCAGATCACCGCCGGGCCGGCCGGCCTGCACGTGCAAAGTATGGGTTGCGCCGATACTGTGGCGTTTGCCAACAAGGCCAGTACACCGCAATACTATGAAATTGCCGCACGCCTGAGCGGCTATGATTACCGCTGGGATGAGGTGGCCCAAGCGCCCTACCTGACCGGAAAAGCCGGCAAACCGTCGTTTGTTTCTTTTGACGATGAAAAATCGCTTGCCCTCAAAGCACAATTTGCCAAAAGCCGAAACCTCCACGGAGTGGTTATTTGGGATATTACCGCCGACTACCTGGAGACTGCACCCGGCTCGGGCGCCATTGCCAGCACACCGCTGGCAGCAGCCATCCGCCGCGCCCTGAGTAGTGCCAGTTCGGCAGTGCCGGCGGTGTTGGCCGGCGCGACCATCTGCGTATTTCCCAACCCCACGCCCAACGGGTACCTCCAGATTTTCACCAACGCCGTGGACCGGGCCCGTACCGAGCTGACCCTGTTCGATACCAAAGGCCAGCAACTACACAAAACGACCTTCCTCGAAGCCTCGCACCGCCTGGATTTGCGCGCCTTGCCCGCCGGGCCCTACCTGGTGCAGGTCCGCCGGGGCAGCGAAGCGCCGATATTGGTGCGGGTGATGAAAAAGTAGTGGCCGGGCATTTGGAAAATAAAGCAAGATCCTTTTATCTTTGCACCCGCTAAAAAAAGCAGTTCCTTTTTTGGCGCGGTAGCTCAGCCGGTTAGAGCGTATGATTCATAATCATAAGGTCGGGAGTTCAAGTCTCCCCCGCGCTACATCTTCAAAACGTCGTGCCCGTTGGCCCGGCGTTTTTTTATTGCCCCTACCCTACCCGCGCAAAAAATGCCCCGGCTATTTCAACCGGAGCAAATTGCATCAACATAAAAAACAAAACTATCGCGGTTCAGGCACGCTATACGCCGGGATCTTCCACGGCATCCGCGTATTCCATAAACACTTTTTCCAAAACCTTCATTAAGTCGTAGGTGGTAATGATGCCCACCAAATGTTGCCGGTCATCCACTACCGGCAAGGAGTGAAACTGATTGGCTTTAAAAATTCGCAGTGCCGTTTCGACCGTATCCATATGGTTCAGGCACAGCAAATGTTTGGTCATAACTTCCTCCACCTTCAGGGCATGCAGCACCTTTTCGTTGGTTCGTTCATCCTGCGGATTATCGAAAACATCGCGGATCAGCGACAGGTAGTCGGTGTAACTGACCAACCCAACCAATTTGCTGTCCGATACTACCGGAATGTGGTGGAAGCCGCGTTTTTCAAATATTTGCCGCACTTCCTCCATCGTATCGGAAGGTTTCACCACCTCCGGTTTGCGGGTCATGATCCGGGAAATGGGTGTAGTCGCTTGCATAATCCGTTCAGTTGTAATAATTTTTATGATACAAAATTGCCGGTGGAACCGGGCCGGGACAATGATTTCTGTCAAACAACACAGCGACCTTCATCGCTGCGCGTCATACCGCATCATGCAGCGAAAGCATCGGCACGTTGATCCGGTGGGCAAAGCGCCGGGTAATGCTGTCAAAAAACAAGCGGTGCAGCAGGCTGTGCTCATGTGCGATGGCCACCAGCAAACCGGCATCCCGGGCTTCCACGAAATTGGAAACCGCCTGAGCAATATCCCGGTCGTGGAGGTAGTGAAAATCGTGTGGAATGTCGCCCAGTTTTTGGCTGATGCTGTGTTCGCGCAATTTGTCGGGCTGCTCGCCGGGTTTGTCCATGATGTGCACCACGTGCAGAATAGTTTTGGTCAGGGTCAGCATATCGCGGAGCACCGCCATAGAGTTGGCATCCAGATGCACCCGGTAGTCGGTGGCAAACACCGCATTCTCGCTCAGCCGGGCAGTTGCCCCTTTTGGAATCACAACCAGGGGGCGATGAGTTTTGGACAAGACCCCTGCGGCAACACTGCCTAGCAAGGCGCCGCGCAGGCCGGTGGCGCCGGTAGTGCCCATCACGATCAGATCGGCATGCAGCTCATCGGCCAGTTCGCAAATGACGGGCACGGGGAAGCCAATCCGGCACTCTATTTTGATCGTCACCATTTTGCCCGGAGGCTGCCGGCGAAAGCGCTGTACCCAACTGCGCAAGCCTTTCAGGCGCTCAGTGATATATTCATCCGACCAAAATGCATTGTAAATGTTATTGTCAACGCCTTCGTTCGGGAATGCGACGTGCAACACTGTCACTTCAGCCCCCTTGGCCTGGGCTATTTCCAAGGCATACGTCAGGGCAGTAGCAGCACACTTGGAAAAATCGATAGGTACGAGGATGGTTTTCATGATGCGGTTTCAGTAGTACCGGTTTAAAAATTGGTTGATGTGCAATTGGACATTGGTTCAATCCTGTTCGCGGTAATCGATCGGGTCTACAAATTCAAAATGTACGTTGTCGCTGGCTTTGCCCTTGGCCTCCTGCTGTTCGAGGGTGAGGCTGTCGGTGACGCTGGTTTCCAGCCAGGTATTGCCCGATTTTCGGAACACCTGCACGTGCAAGCCAAATTCTTCCTCAAACAAGCGTTCAACTTGCCAGGTGGGCATGTCGCCTTCGAGGTATAAAAATCCGGAGGTCGGTTGTTTTTCGAGTAAACCCAGCAACAGGTTGCGGTCCTGGATTAAAAACTTGGCAGCACTGCCCTTAAAGGCCTTGTGCGGCTTGGTAAAAAACACCAGTTTCAGGTGCGGAAACACGGCTTGGACGGATTCCTGCACCGCTGCAATGGTCATGTCAGGAGCGATATTGATTTTCATGTTCAGGTAGCATTTTGAATTGATAACCAATAAATTAGAACACAAAATTGCCCCTGCGCCAAAGCCCGTGGAATGACAGGCATCAGGTAGCGCTATGATTTGGGCCAAGCGCCGGGCGGCTTTTCTATTGCGACCGGGCGGGCAAAACGCTGAACCGGATGTCCCGGGCTTTGTTATTTTTGCCTTGAAATCGCACGACCATGACCAAGCAATTTACAGGCAGCCTGCACCGGCAACCGGAAAAAACACAACGCCCCGTCAATGTCCGCCTGGAACCGGGCGCCATTGTGATTCTCGGCGAATACGACACGCAGCGCTGGCTGGCCAGCGACCTGAGTTCCTCGCGTTTGGTGTCGGACGGCTCAGTCATCCTGCAAAACGGCCCTCAGTTCCTCGACGTACGAGACCCCGCTTTTGCCGAAGCCCTGGAGCAGGCGCTGGGTACCAAACGCTTGTTCCGGCGTTCTTTTTTTGACAAAATAGGCCTCGCCGGCTGCCTGCTTTCTATCCTGCTGGTGGTGTTGCCGCTGGTTGCCGGCTATATTTGGCTGCTGCCTTTCCTCGCCGACAAAGCGGCCAAAAAGGTGTCGCCGGAGATGGAAAAGGAAATTGGTGAAAACTGGTACAAAAGCCTCACGGCAGATTACACCATCGATACGGCTCGTACCCGCCTCGTGCAGCAATTTTATGCTGCCCTCGATTTCGAAGGCGAATTTCCGATCCAAATAACCGTCGTGCAGGAGCCCGTGGTCAATGCTTTTGCTGTGCCTGGCGGGCATATCGTGGTATTTGACAGCATCATCCGGCTCATGGATGCTCCGGAGCAACTGGCCGGGCTGCTGGCCCACGAAGCCAGCCACGTACAACTCCACCACTCTACCCGCGCCATCTTCAGGGACTTGGCCAATAGCCTGTTTTTCAGCCTGTTGGTGGGCGATTACGGGGGTATGTCCGGTGTCATTGCCCAGCATGGCGGCCAATTGGCCGGCCTCTCTTACTCCCGCAACCTGGAGCAAGAGGCCGATGAACACGGCCTGGCGCTCATGGGTCAAAGCCATATTCCCCTGCGGGGCATGCCGGATTTGTTCAAAAAAATGAATGCCTCGGTGGGCGAAGATTCGGGGCCACCTACATTTCTCAGCACACACCCTGCCATGAAAGAGCGCATTGAAGCCGCCGAAAAATGGATTGCGGCACATCCCCACAGCGCCGACAGTGTTCCGGCTGATTTAGGTGCGCTTTGGTCTGCCTTGCGGGCTTTGTAAAACAGAAGCGGAGCCGGACGCCAGGGTCCAACTCCGCTCGAAGTGTGTTTCGTTCACCGGCTTGCCACGGCAAGACAGGTGCGGTATCGGGATAGGATTCAGGGCCCGGAGGCCTGAATTTACCGGATTATGATTTCATGGGTTCGAGTTTGCACTCGATCGAAATTTTGGCTTCTTTCGCCAGTTTGTCGGCGACCACCGACGGAATATCAATACCGTATTCGGCCAGGTTTACTTTAAAATTGGCTGTACCAGAAACTTTGCCGCCTTTTACCTGAAACGTAGCGGGGATCTGGACCTTTTTGGTAACGCCATGGAGCAAAAAGTCGCCGGCCAGCGATACAGAGTAGGTGCCATCCTGGGAAAAATTCACCTTTCCGGTATCTTCAATTTTGCCTTTGAAGGTCGCCTTCGGAAACTTGGAACTTTCCATATAGTTTTCGTTGAAATGCTCTTGCATCAGGGCTTTTTCGAAGATGAAGTTGTTCATCAACACCACCGATTCTACGCGGCCGGTGGCAACGTCCAACACCATAGTGCCGCTTTTGTTGGTGGCATCCACCTTTTCGGGCGACCCTTTGGACGTGGCGTCGAAGTAAACTTTGGCATCACGGGTAAACAGCCGTTGTGCCGAAACTACCATTGGCAGCGCAAAAGCGGTTAGAAGGAGGAGGGATCTTAAAGCGCGATTCATAAAAAAAAGGTTTATAGTTTGTGTGTGGTATTCAAACGCAATTTAGCAGGGTTCAGATGGATGAGCCAACAGCATTTGCCAATTATTAGCATTTTATTGCGGCATGCCGGCATCCACCCAGGCTTTAATTTTATTGGTAAAACAAGTTGACAAGGCCGTTCCGCCTTGTGGCATGGCCGAATAACCGGCCTGGTGGGCAATCGAGCCGTATAATTTGCCACTTTGTCCACTGGCTTTTACTTCGGCGTAGTTGGTCAGTTTTAAACCGCCCTGTGGATTGGCGCCGCCGTGGCAGCCGACGCATTGGTTGGCCATCAGGCCGCTTACAAAATTGGTGTAGGTCACACCAGTGGTATTGCAACTGCCATAACTTTCGTTGCAGGCGTTGTTGAGTGCGCCCTGCTCGATCCACTTTTTGATGAGGTTTTTTTGTTCTGTCGTGAGCGGCGCATCAGGCGCCGGCGGCATCCTGTCTTTTGGATCCGTATCGTTGAGCACTTTGTACAATTCGCTGCTGTTTGGCTTAAAAGCCTTCACTTCCCCAGTCGAAATAATTCGCAAATAGTCTACCAACACAACGCCTTCTTCGTGGGACTGCACATCGTGGCAGCCAGATTTGGCGCATTGCGAGATGATTAGCGGCAGGATTTGGTTTTGGAAATAGACGGTATCGGGGCTACAAGGAACGCCGGTAAGGTCGCTGGTGTCCACAGGCGGTGGGGGTACAGTATCGGTAGGATCCGGGTTGTATGGCAGAATGATTTCGTGCCGGCATGATGGCAACAAAACACTCAACACGGTGATGATCAGAAAGATGGAAAAAACTAGAATTCGCATTTTAATGTCGGATTTTACACGATGAGAGACTGGATGATTTGGATTAAAACGAAGATTAGAGTGGGCTTTCAGCACAGATATTGTCCGGCCAACCCTATAGGAACAGTACGTTGAAGTGTTCGATTCAAAGGGTAAACACCCGGGAAATATTGAAACCCAGGCGAATACCGGCGTCCGACCATTTGGAATTGGTGCGGGTCAGAAACTGGTTTTCGACCAGGCCCAGCGAGTTGGTCACAAAAAACTGGAACACGTGCCCGCCGGTTTCCACATCCACCCCCACCCCAAGGCTGTCGTAGTACTTGGTACGGGTGTACTTCGTGGCGCGCCAGCCGTATTCCAGGGTTAGCGCCATCCGTTTGGTAAACTTAATGCGGGTGGCTGCCGTCAGCACATACATATCGTTCAGGTCGGAAATCCGTTCGGCCAGGTTGTAGTGGAGCATTGTCGGCGCGATTTGGAGCGAAAAGCGGGGCGAGAATTTTCGGGCAATGATAATCTGGTGGACAAAAGAAAGCCGGTTGGTAAAAAGTTCATACTTGTCGAAGCCATTGACATCCTTATCCGGGTCTTTTTGCATCGTGGCAAAAGCACTGGTAAACAGGGTAAGGCTGATGGGCATACCGCCCGGTTCGTGCTGCCGCAACAAGCGATATTTCAGAAACCCGTCCAACATTTTTTCGTAGGAGGTACGGCCAAAACCCACACAAAACCGCCCGTCATAACTGTAGTCAAACCCAATCCGGATGCTGGCGCCGCCATCGAGGCCAAAAAAGTCGTAAATCCCGCTGTTGATGGGCCCGAACCGGTGTGAAATCCGGAAGTCCAGGGTCCGTTTACCAGGTACCTCCAGGGTATGAAAATTGATCAGCCGGGTGCCTTTGAAAGTAGCCACGGTAAGATTGTTGCTGGGCTCATTCACCAGGCCGGCCAACAGGTCATCTTCCTGTGCATCCAGGGCTATATGTCCAAAACACAAAAGTATTGTACAGAATAAGTATCTCATGGGAGCAGAGCGATTCGACAAGTAAAAAGTCAGGCAGACTGGGGCTGGATTCAGTTTTCGGGAGCACCCGCATCGATCCATTTCCGGATTTTAGCCTGGTAACAATCATTGATTTTGGCAGAACTTCCCTGGGGCATAAACGAAGCGTTGCCATCCCAGGTAATCGCGCTCCACAACACACCGTTCTGGGCGATGGTGCTAACGCCGGCATAGGTAGCCAAATTGATGCCGCTGGAGGAGCCGGCGTTGTGGCAGGAGTTGTTGGCGCCACAGGAGCCGTTCATAATGGGCGCCACATCCAGGCTGTAACGGATGGTCACAGTAGTGTCGCACACGCCATCGTTGATCAGCAATTCCGGATGCAATTCCTGGTTGTTGTCGTAGTAACAACCGGCTAAACCAAGGCTAAGAAGGCCGGTAAGCAGGCCGATAATTCGAAAAAATATGTTCATAATTAGGTAACAATCAATCGAAAAGTAAATGTTAGTTGTTGTGCGCACCTTGCAGTATCCACACGTAAATGGCGCCGATTTGCTGGTCGGTCAGCGGCTGATTCGGAGCAGGTGGCATGGCCTCCTCGCCGCTGTACAGGCGAATCACCTCGTACAACTTGCTGTCGTGGGGTTTGCCGGGTGTCACCTCGCCATACGACATCACATCGTCAAAACTCAACAAGGCAGGCTCCTCTCCAGTGCCGTCATGGCAACCAGACAAGGCGCAATTGGCACTAACAATGGGCGAAATATCTTTCTGGAATGAAAGTGTGGGAATATCAGCCGTGGGGTCTACCTGTTGCACAGAACAGGAAGAAAGGGCTACAATTACCACCAGTAGTGGCAATAGAATAACATGTCGCATCATAACCAGGTAAGCAATAATGAAAATTCGTACAAAAAACGCCCCATCCCGGCTAAATCTTGTACTGGTCTGACTGAACGGGCAAAAAGCCTGTCTGAACAAGGCTAATCAAGCGCCTGCTACAAATGGTCTTCCTCTTCCCGCAAGATGTGCCGCTCGGTTACAAAACGATCGCGGAAATACCAGCCGGCTACCAGGCCAAACACAAAACCACCGATATGCGCCCACCAGGCAATGCCGCCGGCATCGGCGCCGGAGCCCAGCACCGCTGTCAGTTGCTGCGCAAACCAAAAACCCAAAAACACCCAGGCGGGGATATAAAACACACTAAAGAAGAGCAAGAACAACATCCGCACCCTCGATTTGGGAAACATGAGAATATACGCCCCCATCACCCCGGCAATGGCGCCACTGGCGCCCACGCAAGGCACCCCGCTGCCCGGATCAACCAACACTTGTGCCAAGCCCGCCACCAAACCACCCGCCAGGTAAAACAACACAAAACGAACATGCCCCACCACCGCCTCGATGTTGTCGGCAAAAATCCAGAGGTACAACATGTTGCCAAGCAAATGCAGCAAACTGCCGTGCAAAAACATACTGCTGAACAAGGTGCTCAGGTCTGTGCCTTGCGAAATTTCGGCCGGAATGGCGCCATACGTTTGCACAAAACTGGCTTGTGTTCCGTCCGGCAAGGAACTCTGAAACACAAACACTACCACGTTTGCGGCCAGAAACAAGTAACTGAATACCGGCGGATGTCCGCGTTGGATATTATCGTCGCCAACAGGAAAGAGCATGGGACTTGCAGCATTGAACAGGTGGAGAATAAACCGCAAAAAGACTTACCCGAACTTGGTAATCATCTTTTTTACCCCGGTTTCGATCGTTGCGAAAGGTAATTCTTCTTTGCCGATATACACCAGCATGAGCGCTACCTGTTGGTCAGAACGGGCCAATTTTTCATAAAACAAGTGCTTGTGCAAGCGATACGCCTCCCGAATGCGGCGTTTGAGCAGGTTGCGCGCAACGGCTGTTTTGAAGGCCCGGCGCGGCACCGACACGGCAAGTTGGGCAGGTTCGGTGGAAAAACCCGCATGAAACCGGTCAGCCTCGTCGGCCGCCAACCACAACACCTTCAAGGGATAGGCCACATAGGAATGCCCATCCCGGAACAACCGGCTGATGAGTTTGCGACTTTTGAGCCGCTCCGTTCGGGAAAAGGTAGGCATGAGTATAAAAACAAGCAAAGTCGTCAGGCTGCAAGCGCAAACTGACGACTTTGGTACTTTTAAATATCAGACCACACGAATGCGGTTGCTGAACCAGCACGCAAACGAGTTACTTCAGGCGTTTTTCGTCGGAAACCGTGAGTTTCTTGCGGCCTTGCTTCCGGCGGCGAGAGAGCACTTTACGGCCATTTTTGGTAGCCATGCGGCTACGGAAACCGTGTTTATTCTTGCGTACGCGGCGGGACGGTTGATAGGTACGTTTCATCGCTTATTCTGAAAAAGAAAAATGAGTACTTAAAAATTGGAGCGCAAAGGTAGATTTCTTTTTTCAAAAACAAAGGATGTGTTGAAAAAAGTATGAATGCCTTTTCGCCCGCTCAACGGTAGCGGCGCGCGCAAAGAAGGCCCGGAAAGAAGAGCCGGGTGATTCTACATAATGAACCGCCCGCTCTTTGTACAGACATCTACCTTAATTCAGGCCTTTGCCTTTTCCAGTCGGCATTGGCAAAGGCAACCAGAAAGCAATTCAGGTTTGCGTTGGGACTTTGATATTCCAACGTCGCCTTGTGCAGGCGCAAGATGCGCTGGGCAATCACCAGGCCCAAGCCAAAACCACGCTTTCCCTGCGTGTTGGTCCCCCTGAAAAATGGCGTAAACAACAAACGCATTTCTGCTTCGCTCAGGGTGGTTCCCGTGTTTTCAAACCGAATCAGAAGCCGGGTGGCTGTGGGCTGAATCAGGATCCGCACGGTATGGTTTTCGGCGTATCGACAGGCGTTTTCAATCAAATTGCGAAACGCCGTGCGCAACAAGGACTCGCTGCCCGGTACCAGCAACTCATTCTGGTCGTCCGGCACCACGGCAAAATCTACCAGCACCCGGGCATCCGGCAGCAAGACCCGCACCTCATCGATCGTGTTGTACAGCACCTCGTCGACCCGAACGAGCGGCGTGGGTTCCGCCAGTTCGGCCTGCTCATAGTGGCTGAGCAGGAGCAAACCATTGGCCATTTCAATCAACCGGCTTTGTTCCTCGCGCAACGAGTGCAGGATTTTCTGGTACACCTCGGGGCTCCTGGTTTTGGACAAAGTATTTTCTGTTTCCGAAAGCATATTGGCCAACGGCGTGCGCAACTCGTGCGAAGCAAACTGCACAAAACTCCGCTGCGCGTCAAACGCCCGCTCGAGGCGTTCCAGCAGTTCATTGAAATTGCGCGCCAGGGTGGTCAGTTCATCCTGGTCTTCGGGTACCTCGAGCCGGGCTTTCAAATCATCGCCGCTGATCGCGGCAATGTTCTCGGTGAGGTTGCCGAGCGGGCGCCCGACGATATTCCTTACATACAAATAGGCCAGGAACAGGGCTATACCAAGCCCCAGCAACCAGGTTACCATAAGAATATTGCGCAAATTGCTCATTTTCTGGAACCCATATTGGTCATAGGCAGACGCCTGCACCACGTACGTTTCCGGGCCATTCGCGACCAACAGGCCAATTTGCTGCCGTTTGGTGCTTTCATCCGTTTGCAAAACCTCCTGTTGCCGGCGCACTTGATCCAGAAAGGCAAAGTCAAACAGAATGCTGGCTTCGTCTACATTGCTGTATTTCAGGCGGTTGGCCTCGTCAAAAATCAGAACCTGCTCCTGTGGCAGGGTGGTCAGCGAATTGCGGTCGATGATCCGCAGCAGCACCGAGTCAATTTCCCGGACTTCGATAAAATACCGCTTGGTGGTCAGTGCTTTTTGGCGCAGGCGGCCGAAAAACTCCTCTGTTCGGTAGTTGTCGGATTGCACGTAAATCACGGCAAAGGTGAGCGACAGGATAATGGCAACAAACAGGGCAAACCAAAAGGCAAACTTGGCTTTCAGGTTCATACGTTGGCTTTTAGAAAGTACCCAAATCCCGGTTTGGTATGAATCAACTTCTGCGAAAAAGGCTTGTCGATTTTGTTGCGCAAAAAATTGATGTACACCTCGATCGTATTCGTGCTGGCGCCCAAATCCAGGTCCCATACTTTTTCGGCAATTTCCTGTTTGGACACTACCCTACCCCGCGAACGGGCCAGCAAGGCCAGCAAGGCAAATTCTTTGGCCGACAACGTCACCCGCTGCCCGGCGCGCTGCACCGATTTGCTGGCAAAATCGATTTCCAGGTCGCCTACCTGCAATTGGTCCTCGTAGTAGCGGTCGATCTGGCTGCGTTTTAAAAAAACTTTTACCCGCGCCAGCAACTCTGTGAGGTGAAAGGGTTTGACCAGGTAATCGTCGGCGCCCGACTGGAAGGCCTCCATCTTGTCGCCTAGTTCGCCCAGCGCCGTGATCATGATGATCGGTACGTAGGCATTGGTTTGGCGGAAACGCCTGCACAGTTCCAGGCCGTTCACGTGCGGCAGGTTGATATCGACCAGCAACAAATCAAATCGCCCGGCCCGAAACAGGCTTTCCGCTGTTCGCCCGTCGTAGGCCCATTCCAACTCATACCCTTGTTCGGACAACTCTTTTTGAATGCTGCTGCCCAACTTGGCCTCATCTTCGATGAGTAAAATCCGTGCTGTACCTGTCATTTTTTTAAAAGGTGAAACCCAGTGCTTAGAGCAAAGATGCAGATTCGGGCGAAGAAATACGCCACGCAAATCCCGGCCACCGGCAACACCCTACCAACAACCGGCAGCATTTCCATTCCATCCATCGCTGTTTGGGCGGAAACCGGCACCTTTGGCCATCCAGGACCGTACAATTGATTACCTTGCCCTACCTGATTTCTACTACCCGCAGATGAACATTTTTGGAGAAATTGGGTAATGGTTTTGTTATTTTCTGTAGTCGCCCCACTTCGACCCATTCTACAAATTTAACATCCAGTGTTCCCGGAGTTAAGGTATATTGCACTTGGCTTTGCGCCAATTTGCTTCTTATCCACAAACCGTCAACCTTTTTCTCCAATGACACAATCTTCCCTTTTCTCCAACTGGCGGCGATCCGCCCACTCCCTCCTGCGCCTGCTGGCCGTACTCCTGGCGATTTTCATTTGCCCCCCCCCCCGCTGTTTTGAACGCACAATCGGAGGAGGAGCCCTATGACCCCTGCCGGCCGGCAGCCACCTTGCCGCTGGCCTGCGCCACCGACGAACACAGCTGTACCACCGAAACCGAATTCGAATGCTCGACGGGCTATTGCTTTGAAGGCCACATCGCCACCAACGCCGGCATCCCGATGAATGGCGTGGTGGACGGCAAAAACATCGAAATCGACGGCCTGTACCGCATCACACAAAACGTCATTTTTCTCAACTGTACCTTTTACATGCACGGTGCCGCCCGCATCGAAATCGTGCCTACCGCTTCCAGCACCGCCGAAGTAGCATTCGACAACTGCTCGTTTTTCGGTTGCGGGGAGCTCTGGTATGGCATCGATGTGGATGCTGCTGCGGCCAGTAGCCTGCACCTGGTATTCATCAACAACAAAATGGAAGACGCATACAAAGGCCTCGTCCTGGACGAAGGCGCCACCAATTCCTACACGGTGACCGACAACGAGTTTGTCAACAACAGTATCGGCCTGAGCAACCGCCGCCAAAACGGCAGTCCGCTGAACGCCGTCATTGTGCGCAATCGATTCTACTCGACTGGCGACCTGGCCGATATTCCCTTATCTATGTTGACGGTACCCATTTACTTTCACCCGATGGCCTATGCTGGCATCGAATGGGTGCGTACGCAGGTATCGGTAGGCGGCCCGGGGAAAGGCGCGCAGCCCAGCAATGGCAACATGTTCTCTTGCCTTAGGAATGGCATTATTTCAGAAGCCTCAGTGCTCAATCCGGCCAACAACTTTTTTACAGATTTTGCCAATATCGGCCGGGGCATTCAGGCTCCGGGGGGTACCTTGTATGCCCGATATTGCCAGTTTTCCAGTGCTGGCCAAGTGGCGATTGATGCCAACGCTGCCAACCTGTATGCCACCGACAATCGGTTTGGCGGCCGCTCGCATACCGGCATCTCATCTTTGCAACACTTAAACGGTGAAACCGTAGAGGTTAAAAACAATATTTTTACGATTTCTGAGGACAGTTTCTTCTACGGAATAGTGGTGGAGCGTAGTCAGGCGGCGGATAGCACGAAGGCGCATACTATCATTTCGGGCAATACACTAACATTATCGGCTAGTGCCAAACCTCCAATCTGTATATATGTTCAAAATCCATATGGGGTTATCGCAACTGACAATCTGATCATCAATCAAAATATCATTGATGCATTACATACTACCGCAGGGTTTATTGGTATAGCGGCGACAATGGGAGCCTCCAACAACATTAAGATAAAAGGCAACATAATACATTCTGAAAATACAGTTTTATATGCTAGTCATGCCATAGAATTCACCAACAATAGCGCTAACACTTCTTACGGCCATGTTGTACGGCAAAATTCTATTACAGGAGTGGACACAGTTTCTTTTCAGTGTGGTGTACATGCCCAAAAGGTTTACAATACAGAATTTTGTGAAAACACTCTGGATTTTACTAGATGGGGCTTGCATTTTCTGGATCAAAACAAGGTTGATCTTAGAGAAAATAAGATACACCATCATGTTTATGGCTTGTATATCGGCAAGCCGGATATGCAAGGAGACCATCGAATCGGCAAACAATCTGGCCGGGGGAATACTTGGTCAGAAGTAAGCCTGGATCCAGATGAATGTACGGTAAATTCTATTCGAATTGATGTGGATACTTTTGGAAGTCCACAGAATTCAGAAATTATAGTTAGAGAGGCAAGTACAATGCCTTACCTGCCGCCCAGTAATAAAATTTTCCCAATTACAACACCCACTATGTGGGTCAGGTATGATGAAACGGCAGTTGAAGACTACTGTATGCCTGATAATTCCGGCCACCGCAGTCCCTCTCTCGCCCCCTTTGAACAAGAAGTAGTCGACGGCACTACCACACTTACCTCCATCCCCCTCTGGGACTTGCAGCGCAAAGTGTACACCAAACTGCTGCTTTACCCTTCGCTTCGCCCCGCCAGTTCCCCGGAAGAAACCTTTTTCAACAGCCTCAGTAGTTCCGTCATCGCTGACCTGGGTCAAGTGTACCAGGAAACCCTCGATGCCCTGGCGATATCCGATACCGAACAAGATGATTACGACGGATACCGGCAATCCATGCTGGACAACATGACCGATCTGTACCTGCTGGATTCCGCTACTGATCTGAGCAACCCTACGGCCCTGACTTCTACCTACTTTTCTGACCGCCTGACGCTGCTCCAGCAGGTGTCGACCGATGCCGCTGATGAAGCCAGCGACGAAAGCGCCCGCAATACGGCCGTCAGTACTGCACTCGCAGTGGCTTTGGCCACCAACACCGCCATCACCACCAGCCAGCCCTGGGAAGCAGCCCGCCAAATCCTCAACGACTACCAATTGCGCCGCCTGCTGGGCCAGCCATTGACCCAAGCCGCCTATGAGGATATTCTGGACATTGCAGAACAGGAAGTAGCCGAATATGGCGAAGCGGTATCCGACGCGGTGTTGTTGCTGTTTCCTTGCGACCAGGAACAGTTTCTGAACGCTGAAGAAATGGAAGAAGAGGAAGAACGTCCTCAGGGAACAACTAAAGTGGAAGAAACCTCGGCAACCGGCATCAAAGTGATGCCCAACCCAACAACCGGTATCACCGAAGTCATGCTACCTAAAGGGTTCACTGGCTCTGCCACGGTGGTGAATGCTGTAGGAAGTCGTATCCTCTCCCAAGTAATTTTAGCGGGCTCTTCTAAACTAAAACTTGATCTGAGCCAACAAAACACTGGCCTCTATTGGCTCATTTTGTCAGATGCCTCTGGTAACATTCGCTTCACGGAAAAGATCGCACTATACCGATAAATTTTCGAAACACTTCATGCACTCACTCTATGGCTAACCGCTATAGGGTGAGTGCTATTGCATTTACATAAAACCTTCCTTTGCATGAAA